>JAGBTK010000023.1 GCA_017631375.1 Tidjanibacter sp.
TAACTCTCGTGCCAACCGCGGATATCCATCTTGGGCGTTACGGGAATCATAAAGATACCCAGCACAAAACAGAGGGCTATCTTCCAGGCAGGAGCTGTGGCGATTGGGCCAAACTGCGAGCAATTAATACCAAAGTAGAACATCAACAGACCTACGACAGTGCCAATCACCATCATAGGTTGCAAACGGGTGAGGCGACGTTTGAAGAAACCGCCAAGAGTCATCTTGCTCCAACGGTCGTCGTAGGCGTAGCCAATCACAAAGCCCGAGAGGACAAAGAAGAAATCGACAGCCAGGTAGCCGTGGTTGATAATCTGATAGGGTGTTCCCTTCGAATAGGTTTCAAAGAGGTGGAAGGCAACCACCAGGAGTGCAGCCACACCGCGAAGACCATCAAGAATCTCGTAGCGAGGCTTGGACTCTAAATAGACATTTTGAACTTTTGCCATAACTGTTATGTTAGTAGTTTGTTTCCAGAAATATTTCCGTAAAATCCCCAAATAATAGTGGAGAAAATAATCCAACACAAATTTAGAACAAATAAACATCTTCATATTGTCGGATATTTTATATTGTTTGTCGTATATTTGCAATAGAAGTTAACTGCATTATGGTAAAGAGTATAATTCGGGCCTTTAATCCTGCGGGTGGAGTCCACTCCTTTATATATAATTACGTCACGCTGCTCCCTGCCGACCAGATGGGGTTGCATAGTCACGATATGTGGGAGTTGTCGTGGGTGATGGTGGGGCGTGGCGAGCGCACAATGGATGATTGTACGGAGCCGTTTGAGCAGGGGGATGTTGTGCTTGTGCCACCCGATATGAACCATTGTTGGAAATTTGATCCCCAATGTGTGGATGAGCACGGAGAGATATCGAACACAACTATCATCTTCCATCCTCAGACCCTTGCGGCGTGTGCCTCACTGTTTCCTGAGTTTGCTTCTGTGGTTGAGGCTTTGGAGAGTATTCGTCAGGCTATTAGTTATCAGGGTGAGTTGCGAGAGCGCATCACCTCTATTCTCTCGGCAATGCGCGATAAGAGTAGTGCCGAGCGTGTGGGTTTGTTGTTGCAGATATTGCCGCTATTGGTTGAGGGTGAGGGAAGTACGCCGATTGGTCGAGAGCTGTGTGACGATGAATCGGTGCGACTGAACCGTATTACCACCTATCTGATCTGTTCGCACCAGCGACGCATCACGCTTGATGATGTAGCGCAGCACGTCGGTATGAGTTGCACCTCGCTCTGCAACTTCTTCAAACTCCACACCGGACAAACCATCTTTAATTATCTCAACAATTTCCGTATCAATATGGCGTGCGATATGCTTGCGCGCACGAATAATTCGGTGGCAGAGATTTGCTATAAGGTCGGATTCGGTGACCTGCCTCACTTCAATCGCACCTTCAAGAAAATTATTGGTGTTCCGCCAACAGAGTACCGAGCAAATAATAAAGGTGGAGATTAACTATCTCCACCTTTGTCTTCTTCAGCCTCTGTCGGCTCGCTCTCTACCGTCTGCGTGAGAGCCTTTCGGATTAGCTCACGCAGTGCAAGTTGTGAGGTCTCGACCACCTTCTGTTCCGCAGGGCGATAGAGGTCGGCATATTTGCACTCAGCCAAGCGGAACTTCATATCCTCGATATTGCCCGTTATATCCAAACCCAAACGGATAGGTATCAGAGGGTTATGGATCAACGAGATGTTGTAGTCCATAGACATATCGAGGTTGTGGCGTCCGCCTACAATAGCCTTGTACTCATCCATCACCACAAGGAATGGATAGATATCTATCTCCTCGCGGAAAATTGTGAATTCGGCCGAAAGACTGTCAATTTTATTCTCGGTGTGCTTGTTGAAACGGAGCAGACGCGAAATCTCGGTAAAGGTCTCGCCATCCATCAGCACCAGATCTTCGCCTCTCAGCGATGCTGCGCCACGAATGGTCGAGGGCTTGATGTTGTAATTCCTGTCGAGATTGGTCTCGGCTGCAATGTGGAACTCTCCACCACCGCCAAATGAGCGCAACATAGGCATCATATCGCCCATCTCGGGGAAGAGATTGAGCAGGTTGCCAATCTCAATATCAAGCATATGGCAATCCAAACCCACAAACAGATGGTTGGGGCGTGGGGATTGATACATTGCTGTCAGGTGCATCTCCGTAGCCGAGGTGGAGAAGTGGAGATCGTCAAGCACAAGAGTACCGTCCTCCACGCTTACCGTACCCTTTACACCGCGTGCCGAGTCGTTGCCAATCAGTGCGTCGGCAATGTCAACATCCAGACGGAGCGACACACCCTTGGGAACCATAAACGGCATTGCCTCCTCGCCTGCCTCCTCGCTGAGAGGTGGTGCAGCGTGGGTGGCAAGAGCCTTATCCTCAGCGAGTTCCTCTTCCGAGTAGCCAATTCCGCTGGTAAGTGCCATCAGCTGATTAATATCAGTCTGCTCAGACGAGAATTTCAGACGACCTTGCAGCAAAGCCTCATTACGCAGGAATGATGTGAGATTATCGAGCACGCCCTCCAGGCGGAAGTCGGAGCGACCCGCAACTACGCGACTATCAATAATATCGAATCGCTCGGGGGTGAAGGTGAGCGAGATTTCGGGCACCTCAATCGGCATAGGCTCACCCTCGACAAGCAGGGTGGGGTTGTTGTAATTTACATCGCGTATCGAGACCTTGCCCGTAGGGTTGAAACGGAGCAGAGGATTCTCCTCCTCGCTCCTGATTATCATTGTTGCCAGCAACTCTACATTGCCTAATGCGGCTGTGTGGTCGGGACCGAGTGTCGCATTGAGTGCAGAGTTGTCGTAGTGGAGTGTCACTACAGGGCGTGTAGGCTCATCGGGGTCGGCGCGCATTGCCAGCGTAACTCCCAGATTGTTGCCCACTACTGCCATAGGTGAGGCCTCGGCTGCCACCTTATCCAATATCACTCGTGCGGTCAGCGATGGTATGGTGACGGTATCGCCGGTTGTGTGGTCTATCTGTCCGGTGAGGGTGGCGCGTGAAATGTCGGCCTTATACTCCTCCATTGCGCCCTGCAAACCATCAATTGTCAGCGCAAGATTAGCACCTATGTGCTCCAACGGGTTTGTGAGATCCACATCGCCACTACCCGTCTGTAAGCGTGCCTGCAAATTGTTGCCTGCAAATGCCGCAAGCTCCTGCCAGCCAAACGAGAGGTGGGCAAAGGTGTTCTCTGCGTGGTGGGGATTGGGCAGAGCTATGTGTGTTGTAAGTGATTGAGTAGCAATGTGTAGTGTGTCGTAGTGGATTGACAGGTCGGTGAGCGACAAATTACCGTCGGCATGCAATCTGTCGTATGCTCCTGCTGTCAGATCGCTTAATGCGCCCGCTGCCTTGACCGTGCCGCTCAATATACCCTCAGCCGCCAATGGGAGGGTGTCGGGGAGCAATCCCGCAACCTCGGGGAGCGATACTCTGGTGGTCAGTGTGAGGTCGGCCGTGGGGTCGCCAAGCAGATTGTTAGCCTTGCCGGAGATGGTGACCGATGATTGCGGAGTTGCGAGAGAGAGGGCATCAATGAGTGCTGATGCGGTCATCTCCTCGCCCGCCTTTTGTCCTGCCGTAGCAACCAACTTTCCATCTATCTTATTGATGGGCAGCGGTATTGCGGGGTGGCGTAGAGAGCCGTCGGCAAGGTTGAGGGTGGCAGTCACCTGCGGTAGTTCGCCCTCGGCCAAGCGACCTTTTGCTGTTGCCGTAACTCCCACAACGCCCGATGCGTCGATATCTTTCACTAATTCTCGGAAGGAGGCGGGGAGTGCAGCAAGTGTTGTTTCTATGTCCAAATCGCTGACTATGAGCGACAAATCGGTGTCTATCCCCTCGCCCTCCTTGCTGAGAGTGCCATCCACTGCCAACTCAATCAGATCTGCCACCGAGAGGGTCGCCTTGTCAAGTGTTGCCACGCCCCCCTCCGCCTTGAAGGGTACTTTGAGCGACATAGGCCAATCGGTAGCGAGAGGACCTGTCGAAGTGGTCATATTGATAGCCTCAATGCCAAACAATAATTGGCCGCGAAGGTTCTCGCCACGCATCGATCCGCTGAGCGAAAGATTGACTCCCGCAAATTCGGCACTGAGCGTATCGGGAATGCTAATATACTTAATATCAACCTCTTCGAGTGCTATTTTCTTTAGATCGGCAGCACTCATTATCTTGCCAAGATCGAGTGGGGCGGACTCTTCCGCCACCTCCTCCTCTTTTGCGGGGAAGATGTCGTAGTTTGTCTTGCCCGAAGAGTCGGTGAAGATGTTGATATTGCCTCGGCTCAGCGTGAGGTCGTGGAGAATAATCTCCTTATTTTTCAGGTACGCCTTTACATCAATCGCACCACTCAGCCTGCCGACCGATACGACGGTGTCGGATGGCGCACCCTCCATCGGATTGGTAATCACAAAGTTATCTATCTGCAATTCGAGGGTGCTGAATGATGAGAAGAGCGACACATCTACCTGCCCGAGCGAAGTGGGGGCAGAGATGAACTTCTCCATCTGTCCTGAGAGGATGGGTGTCAGTCGCGCAGGCGTGAAGACAAGCCAGCAGACCACACATAGGGTTACCAAAAGCAACCCAACGAGCGAGCCAAGAGAGATGCCCGCTATTTTCAACCATTTTTTCATAGTAGGCACTGTGAGTTAGTAGGTTAGACGATCTTATCGTACCTTGCTGAAGGTAAATACTTTGCCGAAACTATCGTAATAGCTCAGAGTCGAGGCGGTGAGTGTGGTTACCGTATAGACCTTCGGCACACTGCCACCCATCACCATAATATGTATATGCTTCAACTCGTCGCCCGAGAGTGTCCAGGTGAACTTCTGTCCCTCACTCTCGGTCACATCGTCGGCAGTGTCCCAAGTTACGCCCTCGCCACCTGCATCGTAGCGGTAGAACTCGGTGCCACTCTGCCACTTGCCGTAGAGGAAGGTCTCGTCAAAATAGGCTTCGCCGTCATCGTTGGTAGAACAAGAGGTCAGTGCGGTGCCGATTGCCACGCTCGCCAACAGAAAGAGGAGAAATTTTTTTATGCTGTTTTTCATGACTCTTATTTTTTAATGTGTTAATATCCAATTAGAAAGAGCGTTTGCCAATGTAGTCACAAAGCGACAGCATTGCATCGCGATAGGGGCTCTCGGGGTAGGTGTTGATCATCGAGCGGGCAGCATTCAGATAGCTGTCCATTATCTCGGTGGTCTGTCGCACTGCATCTGCACGCTCCACGAGCGCATAGATTTTCTCGGTGCCCTCGCCTGTCTCTGAGATTGTGCGAACAAGGTCCTTGATTGCGTTCTGCTCCTCAGTTGTCGCCTCTTCGAGGACAATCAGCAGGGGCAGGGTGATTTTGTGCTCTTTAAGGTCGGCGCAGGTGGGTTTGCCGGTCTGCGACGAGGGTGCATAGTCAAGCAGATCGTCTTTAATCTGGAAGGCCATACCCAAATTGTCGCCAATCTGACGAGCCACGGCTACTGCGGTGTGGTCGGCACCCGAAGCGAGTGCGCCCGCGCCACAACAAGTGCCGAGCAGCGAGGCGGTCTTGCGATAGATGATATCGTAGTACTTGTCGCGTGTCATATCGAGCGAGTTGCTGACGTTGGTCTGGATAAGTTCGCCCTCGCAAAGGGTCTTTAAGGTGCGAGTGATGTAATTCACCAGGTCGAACTGACCGCTCTCCATACCCGAAGAGAAGGCCTTGGCCAGGATGTAGTCGCCAATCACCACTGCCGAGTGGCTACCGTAGCGAGCATTTACTGAGTCGGCACCGTGGCGCATCTCTGCATTGTCGATAATATCGTCGTGAACGAGGGAGGCGGTGTGGAGCATCTCAACCATCATAGCCACCAGGTAGGCGCGTTGTGAAACTGCTCCGGTGCGGGAGTGTATGTTGGCCATCAGCAGTGCCAATATCGGGCGGATACCTTTGCCGCGATGTTCGATAAGATAGTCAAGCATCTCTGCAATAAAATCCTCCTCGTGCTTGAAAGCAAGTCGAATAAAATCCTCATATCTGCTGAGGTCCTTCGACAGCAAATCTCTTATTTGTGAGAGTGTATCCATAATAATGTCTTCGTAGAGTATACAAATATAGTGAAAAAAAATGGAATACTTCGCCAAAATGTGTAACTTTGCTACCTGATATAATAGTAAAATGGTATTTATGACCGACAAAAGAGATAAAAAGACCACAACTCAACCCCAACTCCAATCCAAAACCTCCCTCTTTGCGCTCCGCAAGGCGTTGCCATACGTCGTGGCAGTAGTACTCTTCTGGGGGCTTTCGGCTCTCTATTTCGCACCACAATACAGTGGTGAGGTGCTGGTGATGCACGATATGGTGCAGTTCGATGGTATGAGTCGCGATGTGCAGCAGCACAATCAACTCTATGGCGAGGATCCGCAATGGACAGGCGCAGCATTCAGCGGTATGCCTTCATATATGAACTATGTTCGTTTCCCGAAGGAGATTACCCGAGCAAGTTACAAGTTTGCCGCCTTTATGGGTGAGCCGACGGTGATGATAATGATGAGTATGCTCTGCTTCTGGCTGATGCTCCTGATGTGGGGGGTCAATCCCTGGCTCGGCATCATCCCGTCACTCGCCTACGGTCTGTCAACTTACTTTATGACAATCATCGGAGCGGGACACATCTCCAAGATGTGGGCTCTGGCCTATGCACCGTTGCTGATTGGCGCGGTGGTCTATACCCTGCGTGGTGGCAACAAACTTTTTGGTTGCTCGGTGGCGGCACTTGCTGCTTCGCTCCAGCTTGGCTATAACCACCCCCAGATCACCTGGTATTTCTGTCTGGTGATTGCCGCTTTCTGGATTAGCGAATTCTATTACTCCTGGAAGGAGAAGAGTCTTAAAGCATTTGCAAAATCGACCGCCGTGCTGGCCGTAGCGGCTATGCTGGCTGTCGGCTCTAACTTTGCAAACCTCTACTACACAATGCAATACTCGCCCGAAACTACTCGTGGAGGCTCTGAGCTTGCAGTAGAGGGCAGCGTGGAGAGCAGTGGTCTTGATTTGGAGTATGCCACCGCTTGGAGTTATGGCAAGACTGAGAGTTTCAATATGTTCATCCCCAATCTGATGGGTGGTGCTTCGGATGGTGGTTTTGCCTCGGACGGTGTTGTGGCTCAGTCGCTTGTTCCTTATGGTGCGCGCTCGATGGCTACAACGCTTCCCGCCTATTGGGGACCTCAGCCGATGACCTCAGGACCTGTCTATATCGGTGCTGTGGTATTCTTCCTTGCCGTTATGGGTCTGATTATTTTGGAGGGCAGGCGCAAATGGTGGCTCTTGGCAGTCAGCATTCTGGCACTCTTCCTTTCGTGGGGACACAATATGATGTGGTTTACCGAACTGATGTTCCGCATCGCACCGGGCTACGATAAGTTCCGCACGGTATCTATGGCTCTTGTGGTCTTGGAGTGGACACTCCCCGTACTTGCGGCTCTCCTGCTGGCTGAGCTGTGGCGCGGAGGGGTGGAGCGCACCAAGCTTGACAAGGGTCTGAAGTGGGCTACAATCTCGCTGGGTGGCGTGGCTCTCTTCTTCATCCTCTTTGGTGGCTCGCTCTTCGGCTTCTCTTCTTCGGTGGATAGCCAGCTCCCCGCAGATGTGGCGGAGGCGATGCGTGCCGAGCGTCGGGCGATGATGAGTGGTGATGCGTGGCGTTCGCTCCTCTTTGTGTTGCTCAGTGCGGCTACCGTATGGGCATTCTCGCGCGAGAAGATTGGTCGTAAGGGTCTTGTGGCGATTATGGCGGTACTGGTATGTGCTGATATGATTCCCGTGGATCTGCGTTTCCTCTCGCACGACGATTTCCAGCCCGCTTCGGCAGCGACTATCACTCCCACCTCTGCTGACCTGGCGATTATGGAGGATACAGAGCCCGGCTATCGTGTTGCCAACCTTGCGGTTAGCACCTTCAACGATGGTACGACTAGCTATTTTCACCGTTCGGTAGGTGGCTATCACGGTGCTAAACTATCTCGCTATCAGGATCTTATTGACAGATATCTCTCGTCGCTCAATACCGATATTTACAGTATGCTCAACACCAAGTACTTCATCGTGCCCAACGAGGAGACGGGTGAGCCTGAGCCTATGCTCAATCCCGATGCAAATGGTGCAGCGTGGTTTGTGGAGGCTATTGAGTGGGTCGACAAGCCCGATGTGGAGATAGAGATGCTCGGCCTCCTGGACAATAAGCGCGTGGCGGTTGCCGACAGCCGTTTCCGCGATATGGTGAGTGGCGCGATGGGTGGCGGCGAGATTGAACTTACCGAGTACTATCCCAACCGCTTGGTCTATAACTACACCTCTGACGAGGGTGGCGTGGCGGTATTCTCCGAGATATACTACGACAAGGGTTGGACAGCCTATATCGATGGCGAGGAGGCTCCCTACTTCCGTGCAGACTATCTGCTCAGAGCGATGGATCTGCCCGCAGGTAACCACACAGTGGAGTTCCGATTCCGTGCGCCTCACTATCCGCTGATTGCAGGTATAACCCTCACCTTCTCGTGGGTGATTGTGGCGGGTATCGTAGTGGCTGCGGTGGTAATGATTAGAAACAGAAGAAACGACAAAGAAGATGGCACAACAGGAGAACAAGAGGCTTAGGCGCAAAGTCCGCAACTCATATTTCATCTCGACGGTGAGTATCTCGCTGGTACTCTTTCTGTTGGGTAGCGTTGGCTACCTCATTATGAACGCCTTGCGCGCAACGGAGCAGATGCAGGAGAGTATGACAATATATGTGATGCTCGACACCGATATCTCAACCGACGATGCAAATGCAGTGGGCGCTCGTCTGCGCGAAATGGAGGAGGTGCGCGATGCCGTATTCGTATCGAAAGAGGCTGCTGCTGAGGATTTTAAGCATTATGTGGGTGGTGATTTTGAGGAGTTCCTCGAGTACAACCCCCTGCCCGATTCGTGGGAGGTGCGCATGAAGTCCGACTACTCCACACGCGAGGCGGTAGAGAGATTAGAGAAATCGGCTCTCGCTTGGCAGGGTGTTGACGAGGTGGTCTATCAGAAAAATGTGGTAGAGCAGATTGGCTCCAATATCCGCAGTTTCAACCTCGTATTGCTCCTCTTTGGCGGCACACTCCTCTTTATCTCGCTTATCCTGCTCAACAATACTATTCGTGTGAGCATCTTCTCCAAGCGTTACCTTATCAATACAATGAAGTTGGTGGGTGCATCCAAAGGCTTTATTATGAGACCTTTCCTCTGGGATAGTTTTAAGCAGGGTCTGGTGGCAGGTCTATTCGCCACGGCTCTCTTTATGGCGATGATTGCGGGGCTCAACAGCAAAGTGCCCGATGTGATGATGCTGGCAGGCGATATGCCGATACTCATTATCGTCGGTTCAATGATGGCGGGTGGCGTGGTGATTTCGCTTTTATTTACTACCTTTGCGCTCAACAAATTTATCAATATGAACACAGCGAGGATTCACCTCTACTAATATAAACACTTATGGCACAGAAAAATAACACCCCCAAAACCCAGACACCCAAGCAGCAGGACGACCAGGGAAAGATGCCGTTCAGCCGTCGCAATTACCTGCTGATGCTTATAGGTTTTGTGGTTATCGTTATCGGCTTTTTGCTTATGACGGGTGGCGGTAGCGACTCGCCCGATGAGTTTAACTATGCGATGTTCTCGTTCCGAAGAATAACCCTTGCACCGATTATTGTGCTGGCGGGCTTTGCCTTCGAGATCTTTGCGATAATGAAGCGATTTGACAAATAGCCGCCCCTCACCAACTCCTGTTCAAACACCATCCACTAAATAATGGAAGAGATTTCGGTATTAGAGGCGATAGTCCTCGGAGCGGTCCAAGGGCTTACCGAGTTCCTGCCTGTGAGCAGCAGTGGTCACTTGCAGATTGCTAAAGAGCTGCTCGGTGTGGAGCTTACGGATAATATCGCATTCGATGTGATGATGCATCTGGCTACCGTGCTGAGTACCATAGTGATACTATGGAGCGCAGTGCGCAGAGTGGTCGTGGGTTTCTTCTCATTCCGCAAGGGGCCCGATATGACCTATGCCCTCAAAATTATCTTGTCGATGATACCCGTAGGCATCGTGGGTTTCCTGCTGAAAGACACCTTCAACGAGATGCTCGCCTCGCCCTACATCCTCATCATCGTAGGTGCAATGCTCCTGCTCACCGCCGGTCTGCTCACCTTTGCGCAGTATGCCAAGCCTCGCGCCAAGGAGAACATATCGTGGGGCGATGCGGCCATCATAGGCACCGCACAGGCGGTAGCAACTATGCCCGGTCTGAGCCGCTCGGGTACCACAATAGCTACTGGTCTGATTCTAGGCAACAAGCGTGCGGTGGTGGCTGAGTTCTCCTTTCTAATGGTGCTCCTGCCCATCATTGGCGAGAGCTTCCTTGAGATTGTCGGTGGTGGGATGGCTGCCGGTGGTGTGGGATTTTGGCCTATGCTGGCGGGTTTTATGAGTAGCTTTATCGTGGGCTGTCTGGCCTGCAAGACGATGATTCGCATAGTGAATCGAGGTAAGCTGATTTACTTCGCAATATACTGCACCATTGTTGGTCTGATTTCAATTTTTTCGTGCATCTTCTAATAGCAAATGTTTAAGATAGAAGAACTTACACCCGACTGTGACCTGAACGAAGGTCTGATACTAAACATCGACAAACCGTTGAAGTGGACTTCGGCGGATGTGGTGCGTAAACTCAAATACATCCTGCGTCGCATAGGCTATCGCAAAATCAAGATTGGCCACGCAGGAACTCTCGACCCCCTGGCAACAGGCGTACTCCTCGTATGCATAGGTCGCGCAACCAAACAGGTGGAGGCACTCCAGGCAGGGCGCAAAGAGTACATAGCAGATGTGATGCTTGGAGCAACCACCCCGAGTTATGATCTTGAGCACCCCATAGATGCCACATTCCCCTGGGAGCACATATCGCGCGAGAGCGTAGAGGCTGCCCTGCAAACCCTATGCGGAGAGCGAGATCAGATACCACCCGTATATTCGGCAAAGATGATCGACGGACGACGCGCCTACGAATATGCGCGTGAGGGTAGCGAGGTGGAGATGCGTCTGGCACACATTAATATATATGGTATAGAACTGCTCGAATGTGACCTGCCACACATACGCATCCGCGTAGATTGCAGCAAAGGTACCTACATCCGTTCGCTCGCACGCGAGATAGGCGAAGCACTCAACAGCGGAGCACACCTCACATCACTACGACGCACACGCAGCGGCGACTTCCTGGCCGAAGAGGGTATCAGTGTCGAGGAATCAATATCTCTCCTCGAAAGCCTGAAAAAGAGTTAATAATTTCGAGCCTTTTTGTAAAAAGGCTCCCCAAAAACTTTTGTCGCTTTTTGTAAAAAGCTCCGCAAAAACTTTTGTGCTATTTAGTTTGCGCGTTTAGAGATATCCTTGCGGATATTACAAACAAAATAGAGAATAGGGCTTTGCTCAAGTGAACTTGGCAAGCCCTTTTCTCTATTTCATTTGTACCCTCTACGAGGGTATCCCCTAAACCCGAAAACCTTAATTGCTACACAAAGAGTCTTATTGGCTATCCCATAATTCCCATCATTAATCCTGCTTCGCAGTCTTTTCGTTGCTCATGCTCGGCATAGCCTGCAAGCAGCCTCTGCTCTCGCTTATTCGCAACGTTCCCATAACTCCCAATTAATTATTATAAAAATCGCTACTTCCTGAAACAAAATTAAAAACTTTGCGTAATATTTAAGATTGTTGTTTGTTTTTTTTGCAAACAACTGTTTGTGGATTTTGTGGATAATTGGAAAAACCCAACAATATGAAACTTTCGCAATATAATTACAACTTTTCGACCGATATGTTGGCGAAGTATCCTGCCGACAATCGTGACGAGTCGCGCCTGTTGGTTGTGAATCGTGCAACCGGCGAGTTTGAGCATCGCCAATTCAAGGAGATTCTCGACTACTTTGACGAGGGCGACACCTTTATATTCAATAATACTAAGGTCTTCCCTGCAAGACTCTATGGCAACAAGGAGAAGACGGGTGCAGAGATTGAGATCTTCCTGCTCCGCGAGTTGAATAAAGAGCTCCGTTTGTGGGATGTGTTGGTTGACCCTGCCCGCAAAATCCGTATCGGCAACAAACTCTACTTCGGTGAGGATGATCAGCTTGTGGCTGAGGTGATCGACAATACCACTTCGCGTGGCCGTACCCTCCGTTTCCTCTTCGATGGCGACTATGATGAGTTCCGCGAGGTGCTGCATCGTATGGGTGAGACTCCGCTGCCTCGCTGGATTCGTCAGGAGGTTGAGGAGTTGGACGCAGAGCGTTATCAGACCGTATTTGCTAAGGAGGAGGGTGCTGTGGCAGCTCCTACCGCAGGTCTGCACTTCAGTAAACACCTGCTCAAGCGTATGGAAATCAAGGGCGTAGAGGCTGCAGAGGTTACTCTGCATGTTGGTCTGGGCAACTTCCGCGCGGTTGATGTTGAGGATCTGACCAAGCACAAGATGGACTCCGAGCGCATCATCGTGACCGAAGAGGCTGCCGCTAAGGTGAATAATGCAAAGCGTGCGGGTAAGCGTGTGTGTGCTATCGGTACCACCGTGCAGCGCACCATTGAGAGTACCGTAACTACCGACGGTATGCTCAAACCCTATGACGGCTGGACAAATAAGTTTATCTTCTGCCCCTACGACTTCAGTGTAGCTGACTCTATGGTGAGCAATTTCCATCTGCCCGGCTCTACTCAGCTGATGATGGTTGCTGCTTTTGGTGGTCACGATATCGTTATGGCAGCCTATGAGGAGGCTATCAAGGAGGGTTATCGCTTCGGAACTTATGGCGATGCGATGCTAATCCTTTAGTTTGCAGAGAAATTTGAACACTTTCTGGCTAAAAACGGAAAATTATTATTACCTTTGTATTCTGTTCCAACCTGAATAAAATAGATGGAAAAGCCAAAGATACTCTATGTGTGTCAGGAGATATATCCATATCTTCCGGAGAGCCCTGCCTCGACATTGTGTCGTACGCTCGTACAGGCAATGCAGGAGCGCGGTGGTGAGATAAGGAGTTTTATGCCCCGATATGGTGTCGTGAATGAGCGACGCAACCAATTGCACGAGGTGATTCGTCTGTCGGGAATGAATCTTATCATCGACGACAACGACCACCAGCTGATTATTAAGGTGGCCTCTATTCCCTCGGCACGAGTGCAGATTTATTTTATCGACTCCGACGACTACTTCTCGCGTAAGGCGACCCTTCGCGATGCGGATGGCAAGGAGTTTGACGATAACGACGAGCGTGCCATCTTCTTTGCTCGTGGCGTGTTGGAGACAGTGCGTAAGTTGCGCTGGAAGCCCGATGTGGTGCATTGCCACGGCTGGTTCTCTGCCATCACCCCTATCTATCTGCGACAGATTTTCGCGGATGATCCCTTATTTAAGGATGTGAAGATTGTGTATACCATCTATGATGAGGATCTGAAAGAGCCGCTCAGTGCGCAGCTTGCAGAGAAACTTGTAAAGGAGGGTGCCGATGCAGAAAAATTGGCAAGAATTGCAACACCTTCATACGAAAATCTCGTAAAACTCGTTATTGATAACGCAGATGGTGTGGTTGTGGAGACCCCGAATCTCCCCACAGCATTGGCAGACCATATTGCAGAGGCGAAGCTTCCTGTGTTGGAGTATATGGATAAAGAGAGCACGAACTATTTGGATAACTATCGCAGTTTTTATGACGAAATCCTTAAATAAGAGAACTATATCGGTTGGCGTTTTGTTGGCAACAATATTCGCCGGCCTCACTTGCTGTACTAAGGTTGATGACCACCTGGGTCTTGATTTTATCCCTCCCTACCAGACTTTGCAGGTAGAGTTGGATACAATCTCGGTAGGTCTGAACACCTATCTCACCTATTCCGATTCGATCCCTTCGAATAATATCGGTTTTACCTATTTAGGTAGTCTGAATAGCAAGACATTTGGTCGTACAAAAGTAGGTGCGCTTGTGCAGTACCTCCCCACCTATCGTTCCGATACGCTCGAGACAGGTGGCGTGGGCGAGAAGGCAGACTCTGTTTGGCTAGTGGGTAATTTCCACTATGTGGCAGGCGATACAATGCGCAACCAGATTTTCAATGTATTCGAGGTAAAGGGCAATCTCAATAATGATAGTACCTACTACACCTCGTTCAATGCTATTGACTATATCGACCCGACACCTCTCTTCACTTTTGAGATGAAGGGTATGCCAAAGTACAATCAGTACGATACTTTGGTGTTGAAGGTTGCCGATCAGAACAAGGCAGACGATTTTCTCGATCGTCTGATGAATATGGAGAAGCCCTACTATCTGAGCGACTCGTTGTGGCTCACCAAGTTGCAGGGTCTTTACTTTGCACCTGCCGATAATTCGATCAAGAATGCGGCTATCTACTCGATGGGTTTGGGCTTTGATGAGAACGACAGTTATCTGGCTCTCTTCTCGCACAACTATGATGCTCAGTATCCCACAATCCCTCAGGATACCATTCTTCGTTACTACACCTTCTACGATGAGGTGGACTATTCGAGAGCGGTGTCGCTGACTACTGTGGAGCACGACTATACCGGCACAGGTTTGACCCCTGTAAAAGATGGTTCTGAGTCGCTGGGTACTCCCACTGCTAAGGTTGGTGTGCAGGGCTTTGCCGGTGTTACCACCACTCTGGAGTTTGACGAGAACTTTATGGAGGCACTCACCGCACTTATCCCCGAGGGCTATAATGTGATGGTTAACAAGGCAAAACTGATCTTGCCCACCGCTTTCCGCATCCCCGAGTTGTATGATGCAGCACCTGAGAGAATCGGTGCTTATGAGAAGTACTCGACCAAAGAGGGTATCGTGGATTACGACTGGTACTATGAGAATGAGTATGGTGGCGGCATCAACTATGGCGGCTATCTGAATCGTTCGCTCGGTGTCTATGAGGCAGACCTCGCATCGTATATTCAGCGAATGTTGAACAGCGAAGAGAAGAATCCCCGCATCACATTTGGTATGACCGCCTACAACATTTTCAGTGGCGGAGAGATTGAGTTGAGCGGTACCGGAGGTGAAAGACCAGTCCAGTTGGCATTGACCTATACACTCTATAAGAAATCAAACCAAAAGTAACCCTTTTGGTTTTTTCCTTTTTATTGGAGTGGGCTTTTTTGATGAAATAAGATAAATGATAATAGGGTAAATTTCACTCAAATAGCAGTCGGAAGATACCTGTAAGAGAGAATATGCGCAAAAATTTAGTTATTGTAGAGTCGCCTGCCAAGGCAAAAACAATTGAGAAATTTCTGGGCGATGACTATAAGGTCGCGTCTAGCTATGGCCACATCCGCGATTTGGATAAGAAGGACTTGGGCATAGATACCGACGGCAACTTCTTGCCTCACTATATTATCCCCGACGAGAAGCGTAAGGTGGTTGGCGAACTCGCCAAGGCTGCCAAGGCTGCCGAGACCGTTTGGCTTGCATCCGATGAAGACCGCGAGGGAGAGGCTATTGCCTGGCACTTGGCACAGGTGCTTGAGTTGCCACTCGATTCTACTAAACGTATTGTATTCCACGAGATTACCAAGAAGGCGATTTTGGAGGCTATCGAGAATCCTCGCACTGTGGATATGAATCTTGTCAACTCGCAGCAGGCGCGTCGTGTGCTCGACCGTTTGGTGGGTTTTGAGTTGTCACCCGTATTGTGGAAGAAGGTTAAACCGCAGCTCTCGGCCGGTCGTGTGCAGAGTGTTGCCGTAAGACTTATTGTGGAGCGTGAGCGCGAGATTATCGATTTCAAGACCACTTCATACTATCGTGTGGTTGCGCAATTTACCGATGCCGAGGGTCACACCTTCCGCGCAGAGCTTGACAAGAGATTTGATACTGTTGAGCAGGCTCGCGACTTCCTTTCGCGTGTGCAGGATGCGGAGTTCCGTGTGGTGAGCAGCGAGATGAAGCCTGCGGAGAGAGTTCCTGCAGCCCCCTTCACAACCTCCACATTGCAGCAGGAGGCAGGTCGCAAGCTCGGTATGTCGGTGTCGCAGACTATGTCGGTAGCGCAGAAACTCTACGAGAGCGGTTATATTACCTATATGCGTACCGACTCGGTGAATCTCTCGTCGCAGGCTATGGCTGCCGCTAAGAGCGAGATCTTTAAGCACTTTGGCGAGGAGTATTATAAGGGTCGTAACTACAAAACCAAGAGTAAGGGCGCGCAGGAGGCTCACGAGGCTATTCGTCCTTCCTATATCGACCGTATGCAGATTGAAGGTGCACCTGCCGAAAAACGCCTTTATGAGTTGATCTGGAAACGCACCGTTGCCTCGCAGATGGCATCGGCAAAGATAGATAAGAGCGTGATTACCATTGAGATTGGTGGCCAGCCTGAGCGATTTGTGGCAACAGGTGAGGTTGTGCGTTTCGATGGTTTTATGAAACTCTACTCGGAGACCACTGACGAAGAGGTGGAGGGCGCAGAGGGCGGTTTGCTCCCCGTGCTGCCTGAGGGTGCGCTGCTCGGCTACTCCGAGATTGTGGCTACCGAGCGATTTACTCAGCCCCCTTATCGATACAGCGAGGCTATGCTGGTGAAGAAGATGGAGGAGCTCGGCATTGGTCGTCCTTCTACTTATGCACCTACTATCACCACCATCATCAATCGTGGCTATGTGCTGAAACGCAATATCGAGGGTGGTAAACGACCCTACCACCGTATCACTTTGAGTGGTAATAAGATAGCGGAGAAAACCTTGCAGGAGAGCTTTGGCAAGGAGAAGGGTCGTCTGACTCCTACCGATATCGGTATGTTGGTAAACGACTACCTTGCAGAGCAGTTCAAGGATATTATGGACTACAATTTTACCGCAAATATCGAGAAGCAGTTTGACGAGATTGCCTCGGGTGGTAAGCAGTGGACCGAGATGCTTGGAGAGTTCTACTCGCCCTTCCACGACACTGTAAATGAGGCACTTGGTACTCAACCTAAGCAAGGACACGGCGAGCGTGATCTGGGTGTTGATCCCGCTACGGGTCAGCGTGTGATCGCTCGTATCGGTCGCTTTGGCCCTATGGTACAGGTTGGTGGCGAGGATGGTGGCAAGGCACGCTTTGCGAGCCTGCGCAAAGATCAGCTCATTGCAACCATCACCCTTGAGGAGGCTCTCTCGCTTCTGTCGTTGCCCCGCACTGTGGGTAGTGTGGATGGTGAGGATGTGGTTATCGGCGTGGGTAAGTTTGGTCCCTATGTTCGCTTTAAGGGCGCATTTACCTCGCTTGAGAAGGGCGACGATCCCTATACCATCACCTTTGAGCGCGCTATGCAGCTTGTTGAGAATAAGGAGGCACGCGACAAGGCAGCAAAAGAGCCTATCAAGACTTTTGCTGAGGAGCCTGGCTTGAAGATTCTCAATGGTCGCTATGGTCCTTACATTGCATTTGAGGGTAAGAACTATCGTATCCCTAAGGGCAAAAAGCCTGAGGCTCTAACAATTGAAGAGTGCCGCGAGATTATTAAGAAGTAATCTTGCCGGTTAGTGTCGGGTGTGTCCCGACTTCCGAAGAGGAGCAGGTTCTGTGGAATGGTCAAACTATTGCCTCACAATATCTGAGGGGCGGATATAATAAAAGAGGTCGGCAATGCAAAATTGCCGACCTCTTTTTATTGTTTTGTTGGATTTAGATAGAGATATCCAAAATCTCAAATTTCATCACCCCTACGGGAGCTACTACATCGACAACCTCACCCTTCTTGTGTCCGATGAGTGCCTTGCCGATGGGAGTACCCACCGAGATCTTGCCCTCTTTCAGGTTTGCCTCGTGGTCCGAAACAAGGGTATAGGTCACCTCCTTCTGGGTAGCGAGGTTTTTGAGGTGTACGCGGCTGAGAATCTGCACACGACTGGTGTCCACAAGCTTCTCGTCGAGGATGCGGGCATTTGCGAGTGTCATCTCCATCTGCATAATTTTTGCTTCAAGGTTGCGCTGTGCCTCCTTGGCTGCGTCGTACTCGGCATTCTCCGAAAGGTCGCCTTTGTCGCGTGCCTCAGCGATTGCATCGGCAGCACGGGGACGCTCTACGGCACGCATATGCTCCAACTCTGCCTTCAACTTGTTATAACCATCTTTGGTCAAATAAACAGTCTCCATATCTTATTCTTTTTATGTTTTCTGACGGAACAAAAAAAATGAAGAATCCCGACTTGTCAGCCGGAACCCTCTCAATGTTTTACACAACAAAGGTACCACTATTTTTCAGAATATCAAACTTTTTGCCCCTTTTTTTGTTCTTGCCGCCTGTGGCAGTTAGAGCAATGGGCTGAATAGGCGCGAGATGGACTCGTAGAGGCCGTGGAGGTTGGGGCGCGCCTCCCACATCTCGCGGGTAATCTCCTCGCTGCGCTCCAGATCCTCCATAAAATAGCGGGTAAGCTCCTCGGCAATGGCGGGGTCATACATCAGAGCCGTAACCTCGAAGTTGTCCTCAAAACTGCGGATATCGAGGTTGGCAGAGCCCACAGAGCAGAACTCTCCGTCGATGATGATAAGCTTGGAGTGGTTGAAGCCTTCCTTGTAGAAGTATATGTTCACGCCCGCCTCCAACAACTCACCGACATAGGAGCGACTTGCCCAATAGGTGATTTTGCTGTCGGAGTAGCTTGGCAGTATGATGCGCACATCCTTGCCACTGAGCGATGCCACTTTAAGGGCGGTCAATATCGCCTGGTTGGGCAGGAAGTAGGGTGTGGTGACATATATCGACTTGCGCGCAGTGTTGATAGCCGCGAAGTAGGACTGCATAATCGATGCCCAATCGGAGTCGGGACCCGAGTGGATAATCTGCATTGGCGAGAGGTTGGTGACGCTCGGCATGGGGTAGTACTTTGGGTGGTTGAGCCACTGCTTGTCGCTCACGAAGTACCAATCGGTGGCAAAGAGCAGCTGCATACTTGTCACCGCATCGCCCTCAATGCGCAGGTGGGTGTCGCGCCACGGACCGCGCTTGGTGCCTTTTACATATCGGTCTGCCACATTAATACCTCCCGTAAAGCCGATTTTACCATCAATGATGGCTATTTTGCGGTGGTTGCGGTAGTTTACCTTGCTACTCAGCCACGGGAAGAATACGGGCATAAAGCAACGAATATCGATGCCCTGCTTGCGTAGCCGCTTTATGCACTGATATTTCAGTTTCCAACTACCCACATCATCGTAGATAACCCTTACCTCCACACCTGCGGCAGCCTTCTCGGCAAGGAGTCGGCAGAGTTGTGAGCCAATCTCGTCGTACTCGATTATGTAGTACTCCAGGTGTATCGACTCCTGCGCCCCGCGAATAGCCTCGAAGAGAGCCTCAAAAGTCGCTTCACCGTTATTCAGAATCTCCACCTTGTTGTGGAGTGTCAGCATAGATTTGTTGTTGTTGAGCAGCAATGTGATGAAGGATTTGTTGCGAGCCACCTCATCCGCCACCAGGCTCTCTGGGCCTCCGAGATATTGGAGCTGGGTGTTGCATAGACCGTCTATCTGTTGCAGATCGACAATCTCCTTGCGGTTGAATAGTTTCTCCTTGCGGTGGTTGCGACCAACTGCGACATAGAGTATCACACCGCCAATCGGGATAAGACATATCACGAGAATCCACGCAAGAGTCTTGACGGGGTCACGACGATCGTGGATGATGGCAACGATGGTGAAAAAGGCCACCGACAGATAGATTATGGATAGTATGAGTTGAACTATATGCATCTGCCTTTCAGAATTGGTCTGTTAAGCAAATCTACTAAATGTTTTAGAAGTTACCAAATTTTTGACCCTTTACAACACTATTGTAACCAATCAGATAGAGAATTGTGATAGATGGTTTGTAGCGGTGGCGAGTGAGCTTAGGCACAAAATATGATAGAGCAAAATTCCCCTTAACGATTAAATGTACAAAGAAAATGAAAAAATGTTTTGCTATTCTGGTTCTGCTCTGCTCCTGTGTTCCGCTGGCGCAAGGGCAGGTAAGACTCGGCTTGCGCGGTAGTGCTTTGTCGAGCGTTTATGATTTTGAGCCACAGACTATCGATGGGGTGATGGTGCGTCCTACGAGTGGTAGCCAGATGGGCTATCAACTTGGCGTGGTGCTGAGGCTGACTATTCCGCGCCTGGTCCACATCCAGCCCGAGCTCAATGTTACTTCCCGCGACTATGCGTTTGGTCTGCATACCCCCGATGGCTACTTCCCCTCGGGGCGTATCTCGGTCAAGCGGTTGGAGTTGCCCGTTACGGCTGGCTTCAATATAGGCCCTCTGCGCCTGTTCGGCGGACCGGTATTTATCCTCAAACAGACGCAGGAGTCCAATGTGAAGGAGGATTATGGGATGGATATCGCTTTTGACGATGGCGATATTGCACTGATGGCGGGTGTCGGTATCGATGCAGCAAAATTCTTCTTCGATATTCGTTATACCGCTTTCCGCGATAAGCCCTCAGCACTCTACTCTGTCTATAACACCTCGCAGCGAGTACGGGCGAAACAAGATTTTACTGTACAATATACGGTGGGCTTCTTCTTTTAGGCTGCTATGTCGCAAGTGAGGGGGTAGAACAAAAAAAAAGACGAGGTCCTAAAACCTCGTCTTTGTACTCCATACAGGAATCGAACCAGTATTTGCAGAATGAGAATCTGCTGTCCTAACCGTTAGACGAATGGAGCATTACCCACTACTTATCTCAGTTGTGTAGCACAAAAGTATATAGTTTTTTTGTAACTACCAAATTTTCGATCCCAAAAATTATGCATTTTTTATCACTTTTTTCTTATATTGCTGAAAGTCAGCAAGAAAAAATTTATCGAAAATGTGGATAAAAATAGCCCTCAGAGCTAATCTTAGGTCTGAGGGCTATAAATTTACTCTGCCGAGTGCTCCTGATCATCAACGAGAATGCGACCGCAATACTCGCAAACAATCACCTTGCGGCTCTGGCGAATCTCGCACTGGCGCTGGGGAGGGATACGGTTGAAGCAACCACCACAAGCATCGCGCTTAACGGTAACAACCGCCAAGCCGTTGCGAGCATTGCTACGGATACGGTTGTAAGCCGAGAGCAGACGCTCGTCGATGCGCTCGCGTGCAACCTCTGCCTGTGCCTCCAGAGCCTCAATATCCTTAGCAGTCTCGGCATCGATGCTGTCGAGCTCGGCACGCTTAACCTCCAAGTCAGCCTTGCGCTCGGTGAGAGCCTCCTCAGCCTCAGCTGCCAGCTGCTTCTTGATCTTGATGTCTGCCGAGTAGCCCTTGATGTGCTTCTCGCAGAGCTGGTTCTCAAGGTTCTGATACTCAATCTCTTTCGAGAGTGAGTCAAACTCGCGGTTGTTGCGTACATTGTTCTGCTGCTCCTCGTACTTGGCAATCATCAACTTGTTATGCTCAATCTCCTCCTTGCGCTGCTTGGTGAGCAGGTTGAGTTCAGCGATCTCGCTGTTGATGTTGTCGAGGCGGGTCTGCAAACCTGCTACCTGATCTTCGAGGTCCTGCACCTCCATAGGAAGCTCGCCCTTAACCTTGTTGATTTCATCGATCTTGGAGTCGATCTTCTGCAACTCGTAGAGAGCAGTAATCTTCTCTTTCATAGTGTAATCTACACTATCGGCACTCTTCTTAGTTGTTGTAACCATATCTTTATATCAAATAATTAATCCAATTTCGGGAACTGTTGCTCTTATGGAGGGCAAAAGTAGTTATTTTTTTTCTAATTATCTCAAATAAAATTTCAATTGCGCAATACTCGCTCTCAAAGTGGCCTATATCGGCGATTGTGAGCTCCCTGTCAGCATCGGCAAAGTGGTGATAACTGAAGTCCGATGCAATGTAAATCTGCGCACCTGCTCGGCGTGCCTGCTCCATCAGCGAACTGCCGCTACCTGTGCAGATAGCCACTCGGCTGACAGGCTCGGAGTGCAGATCGCTATGGCGCACAACGACCAGCCCTAAGCGATCTTTCAGCTTTTTGAGTACCTCGATAGGCTCCATAGGCTCGGTGGTGGTGCAGACTACACCAATGCCAATCTCTGCGCTCTCCTCGCTCGGCTGGAGTGTCGCCTCTACATTGAGGTCGAGCAGACGGGCGAGATAGTGACTTGTGCCCACTTCGGGTGCGCTGTCGAGATTGGTGTGGCAGGCGTAGAGGGCAATATCGTGCTTGATAGCCTTGGTAACCACGCGCTCAACCCACGAGCGACCGGTCAGACGCTTGATAGCCTTGAAGATGATGGGGTGGTGGGCAATTATCATACCTGCGCCAAGGCTGATAGCTTCATCAACAACATCCTCCGTAATATCCACACAGAGAAGCGCAGAGGATATCTCGGCCTCAGGGTCGCCAACAATCAGACCGGCATTGTCGTAGGACTCTTGCCAACGCAAGGGTACAGCCTCCTCGATTATGGCGGTTATATCTTTTACGCGTGTCATATCTGTTTAGAATAGAGTCTGTTCTACGATTTGACGCTTGGGTTTCTGCTCCTCTTTCTTCTCGGGCATAGATGCCGGCTCCTCGTCAGGAAACATAGCCACCTCTACAAAGGTAGGCTTCTTGACGGGTTCGGGAGTCGGTGTTGAAACGGGAGTGGGCATAGGCTCGGGCGTGGGCTCTGCTGCAACAACGAGTTCCAGCTCTGATACGGGCTCTGCAACTTCAACCACCACCTCCGGCTCGGGGAGTACTGCCTCCTCAAAGATCTCCTCAGCAGCCTCTTCGGCAATACCCTCCTCGACAACCTCTTCTGCCTTCGGCTCTTCCTCTTCGATGATAGTGCTCTCCACCACCTTCTCTGTATAAAGATCATCGGTGGTGTCGTCAAACTCAGCCACTACATTCTCATCATCGCCCAGCGAGGTGCGCAACTCAACCAGCATCGAGCGGATGTGTTGCAGGTGCTCCACAACCTCTGCTTCACGCATAATGCCGTCGGGATTTTGGCGCAGACGCTTGTCGGCACCGGCAAGGGTCATACCTTTCTCCTTGACCAAGTGGTAGATAAGTTTGATGTTATCCACATCTTTGGGAGTGTACATACGGTTGCCCTTGGAGTTACGCGAGGGTCGCAGGATACGGAATTCGTTCTCCCAATGGCGTATGAGTGAGGGTTTTACACCGAAAATCTCACACACTTCGCCCATCGAGTAGTAGAGTTTGCCTTTGGCGTGTACTATATCTTTCATTACCTTAGAGGATATTTTGCGTAAAGATAGAGAAAAAATGTTTTTTTTACAAACTACCTAAAAAATGTTACCTTTGCACTCTGTAACTGATTATAAGGAGATATGTTTGAGCCGATAGAGATAATCGTTGGAGTTGTGGTGCGAGGCAACGGCTTGGGCCACGGCTTTGGATTCCCGACAGCCAACATCGAGCCACAGCGAGAGGTGCTCTCTGCCAATGGCGTATATGTGGCCGAGGTGGAGTTCGATGGCATACGCTATGGTGCGGTGGTCAATATTGGCCATAGCCCCTCGGTGGTGTCGCTCGGCAAGCGCAGGGTTGAGGCGCATATATTTGACTTTGCGGGAGATATATATGGTCGTAAAGTCGAGCTACTATTATTGAAATTTCTTCGCGCCGAGAAGAAATTTGCCTCCAAAGAGGAACTGATAACACAAATCGCCTCGGATAGGGATATGGCAGAGATGCTCTACAACACCCAGCCCGTACGCAAACTTTAGACCGACAAGATTAAGAATTATAATAATATAAACGAACAAAAAAATGGAAAAGTTTTTGGACACAACATTGAAGTATAAAGTGGCTGATATGTCGCTCGCAGAGTGGGGACGTAAGGAGATTGAAGCTGCCGAATTTGAGATGCCCGGCCTGATGGCTCTTCGTCGCAAGTATGGCGAGCAGAAGCCTTTGAAGGGTGTGCGCATTATGGGCTCGCTCCATATGACTATCCAGACCGCAGTTCTCATCGAGACTCTTGTTGAGCTGGGTGCTGAGGTGCGTTGGTGCAGCTGCAACATCTTCTCAACTCAAGACCACGCTGCTGCGGCTGTTGCCGAGCGTGGCGTGTCGGTATTTGCCTGGAAGGGCGAGACTCTGCCCGAGTATTGGTGGTGTACAGCAATGGCACTTACCTTTGAGGGTGGCAAAGGTCCCAACCTTATCGTAGATGATGGTGGCGACGCTACTCTGCTGATCCACAAGGGATACGCTGCCGAGAACGATGCTACTACCCTCGACGCTCCCACCTCGTCGTATGAGGAGAGTGTGGTTGTTGATACCCTCCGTCGCTGTCTGGCAGAGGACAGTGGCAAGTGGCATAAGGTTGTTGAGGAGTGGAAGGGTGTGTCGGAGGAGACCACAACAGGTGTTCACCGCCTCTACCAGATGGCTGCGCGTGGCGAGCTGCTCGTGCCTGCTATCAATGTCAACGACTCGGTTACCAAGAGCAAGTTCGATAATCTCTACGGCTGTCGCGAGTCGCTCGCCGACGGTATCAAGCGCGCTACCGATATTATGATTGCCGGCAAGGTGGTTGTTGTGTGCGGTTATGGCGATGTGGGCAAGGGCTGCGCTAAGAGTATGCGCGCCTACGGTGCTCGCGTTATCGTAACCGAGATTGACCCCATCTGCGCATTGCAGGCTGCTATGGAGGGCTTTGAGGTGAAGCGCATAGAGGAGACTCTTGGTGAGGCTAATATCTATGTTACCGCAACCGGTAACTGTCGAATCATCACCCTCGACCATATGAAGCAGATGCGCGATCAGGCTATTGTCTGCAACATCGGTCACTTTGACAA
>JAGBTK010000024.1 GCA_017631375.1 Tidjanibacter sp.
CTGATCGCGTTCCTCGTGTTCCTTGCCTACCCCGTCATCATCGCAAAGCGCATCCGCAACGAAGAATTTGTTCTCGAAAAAGAGCTTAACGGCTACCATAAATACAAGCAGAGGGTAAAATACAAAATCATCCCCTTCATTTGGTAACCCACACCCCATTATCGACTATCTACCGACCAATTTCTGCTCTATAATCGTCTGAGACGACTCACCCACCACTCGCTCCAGAAGTTGGCTTATTTGCGCCTCAAACGGCAAAATAGAGAGCAGATGCAGATGAGAGAAGAGCGCATAGCTATCCAACTCCCCGCCAAGCAGCGCATTTATCACCTCCTCCAGACGACGCTGAACAGGAACTTTTGTATCGAGCTGTTCAGCAATAGCGAGAAGTTGTTTCGGGCGCAGCACCATACCCGGACAATAGGCGGTCATAAGCACAGGCGACGAGCCAACCAGATAGAGCGCAAGAGTTGTTGAGAGTAGAGTCTTATAGCAATCGGAGTAGGAGTCGGAAGGATAGAACGGATAGGCACACAGACGCAATTGGCGGCGTTCGTCCAGCCGCAAATTCTCAGCCGATGGCAGTGCGTGACACAGGTCGCTATCTACAAGGCTCACAGCAACGTGCCCTATCTGCTTTATCCACTCGCGAATCTTCTCGCGCCTACCCCATCGCACATCTCCAATCACCTCTCCGAGCAGCGAGCCACTCCCCGCCTCCACAACAACATCAAGGCGTGGGCAGTAACCGTCACCATCGACCAACCTTAACTCCTGAGGCAGAAAATCGGCCACAGCAAGCACTCCCAGCACATCTTTGCGCGTAGCACGCACATGAGCCACCATCTTCATCCGCTCCTCGTCACTACTGCAAAACGGAATGTATAGAGTATGAGGCCTGCCCTCAATCGTAACGGTCAGGCGATAGTGGTTTGAGTGAGCAGCGATAACCCACTCACCCAAGCGATTTCGCTCCAACACTACTTTGCGCAATCTCTCAAAAGAGTCTGCGCCATTCTCAAATGCACTAACTATCTGTGTGAGCGTCTGTTTATCTCTCATCGTTTTGTTGTTGGGTGACTAATTCCGAAATCATCTCTCTGAGATTCTCGATAGCAGGTCTTTTCTTTGTTAGTTGCTTTGCAAGGCGTAGCAGAGCCACATTGTCGCTCTTGCGGAAATGAGCAAGAGCCTCCTTATAGGCACTCTGTGTACTCACTACCAGAGTGCTATCAAACGGCAACACAGTATGTTCATCTGCAATATGCGGCAAATCAGCCAGAGCGTGCAGAGCGACCGAGATAAGGGCTATCGGATAATCATCTATATTAGGACCAAAGAACTTCTCATCGCGGCGCGGATGCTGATACTCGGCAGTACCCAACTCCTCGCAACAAGTGATTGCCGGAGTCCACACTGCATCAAGATCTATCAGACGGAACTCGCCACCATCGGAGATTATTATATTCTCCGGCTTCACATCCCCGTGCGCAAAGGGGGCATCAAGCAGAGCAAGCGCAAACCTGTCAAACCTCTCCGCCAGCAGAGCCAACGATGCGGCATCCTTCTCCCTCGCTGCCAACAAAATAGCCTCATCGAGCGTTCCTCCTGCAATCCACGGCGTGATCACCACATCGTGACAACTCTTTGTTCCATCACTAAGCAAGATCGTAAATTCATCTTTATACAGGCGACAGGGTATCAATAGTGGCGAGGAGAGCACACGGTCGTCCGACAGAATTTTGTCTATATTTCCGCGAGGCGTCAGATAACACTTAACAGCAACCAAACTACCATCCAAATATGCTTTGGTAATAAGTGCGTTATTTCGTGCATATGTCAAAAGATTACCGTAGCGGTCGAGTTTGAGTTGAAGGCGCAGTGAGCGAAAAGACAACTCCGGAATCGTCATTGCCTCATACATTTCGCGCATATTAACCATCTGAGCCATAGTTGATGATACCCAATTCATTCTACTCGCCTTCAACACTTATATCATCAAGTAGTTCCATACAAAGTTACGGAATATGGAGTAAATATGCAACGGCTCTTTTGCTTGCGACACAAAAAAAGAGGGTTGGGAAAACCCAACCCTCAGAACATCTCTAAACTCTTAGACTATTTGAAGAGCATAGGAGCGAAAGTATCGAGATACATACGCCAGTTGTCCCAGGTGTGACCACCCTCCGACTCAAACCAAGTGTACTCGAAACCGATCTCATCCAGACCCTTCATGTACTCCAAGTTCTGCTGATAGAGGAAATCGGTGTTACCGCAAGCGATCCAGTAGAGCTTGTAACCAGCCTTCTGCTGTGCTTTCAGCTTGTTAACGGTATCCTGATTTACATTACCCTCGCGATCCTTAAGGCTGCCAACAGCACCCGAGTAAACACCTACATAGTCAAAGGTACCGGGGAAGTCACGCGATACGGTAGCAGTGTGACCACCACCCATCGACAGACCAGCTACTGCACGGTGTGCCTTGTCCTTGTAAACGCGGTAGTTAGCCTCGATATAAGGAACGATGTCCTTAACGATCGAGTTGGTGTAAGACATCTGACCAGCCTGCTCGCGCGAAATCTGAGCCTGGGGAAGACCGAGGGTCTGAGCAGCACGCTGAGTAGCGTTACCGTTGGGCATTACAACGAGCATGGGCTCAGCCTCGCCGTTAGCGATGAGGTGATCCATGATCTGGCAAGTACGACCCATCGAGCTCCAAGCGTCCTCATCACCACCTGCACCGTGGAGCAGATAGAGAACGGGGTATTTCTTCTTTGCGTTAGCCTTGTCGGTGTAGCCGTGAGGAGTGTAAACGAACAAACGACGCTCGATACCGAGGGTAGGCGAATCGTACCATACCTGGTGGAGGTCACCGTGGTTCTCTACAACATCATCATAGTGAGCCGAACGCTCGCCAGGGATGATAAGCATACTCATGTAACGAGTACCGTCGCGCTGCAAGTCGAGGTTGCTAGCGTCGCTCATGTTAACACCGTCAACGGTGAAGCTGTAGGTGTAGATCTCAGGAGCGGGAAGAGCTACCTTAGCCTCCCAAACACCCTTCTCACCCTTGGTCATCTCTACCGACTGGGTCCACGAGGGATTAACCTTTACTACGGTTGCATAGGGAGCCGAAAGACGGAAGATAACACCGTCAGCGGTAACCTCGGTCTTAGCCTGCTGGCCAGCCCAGTTCCAGTTAGCCAACTCCTGTGCATTTACTGCTACTGCTGCGAAAAGGCATGCAGAAAGAGTTACGAAAAACTTCTTCATGGTTTTGTTAGTTAAGTTAGTTAATAAATTGTGTAAATAAAAACTATGTTAAAATTTAAGATAGTTCCGCTTTGTCATAGCAAAATTAAGCATTTTCGGGCGCAAACAAAATTTTTTAGCGACATTTTTATCTCCCTCAACACCTTTTCATTAACATTAATCGGCGAATCGCCCAAAAGTGGCGGTGAAACGACAACACAACATAACAAACAGCCGAGAGTAGCTTATCACTACTCTCGGCTGTCAAGTATCTTAAATTCCGAGTTTACTTAGCGGAAAACACCTCCAAGTTCTTCTCATTCATAGGATTCTTACCCTCGGTGGTGTACATATACTCGATACGGTCGGCAAATTTCTTCTCAACCTTGTTACGCACAACCTTCATAGTACTATTCACCAAACCGTTCTTCTCGGTAAACTCCTCGTCGAGCAGAGCAAATGCCGAAGGCAACCAACGCTCGGGGAACTGACCTGCAAAGTCACCACCCTTGCGATACTTGTTAATCTCGCTCTGGAAGAGCTCAACAGCAGCCTTGCCTCTATTCTCAGGAGCCACCTTGTTCTGATCCAGATAACGCTTAACAGCCTCCTTAGCAGGCACAACGAGCATAACGGTATAGGGATTCTGGTTATTATAGAGAATCACATTGTCAATATAAGGCGACTGACCGACAAAGTTCTCCTCCATACCCTCGGGACTATACTTCTCGCCATCGCTCGAGATGAGCAGACTCTTGAAGCGACCCAAGACATAGAGCAAGCCATCCTTACCCATATAACCCATATCGCCAGTATAGAGCCAGCCATCACGCACGGTGTCGGCAGTAGCGGTAGGATTCTTCCAATAGCCTGCCATCACATTCTCGCCCTTGATAACGATCTCGCCCTGAACGCCCAGAGGCTGGTCAACACCCTCCGAGTCCTTGATACGCAGCTCCATAGGCGACACCAGGATACCCGACGAGCCGAAGCGATGTTTCTTGGGAGTATTTGTCGAGATAACAGGAGTAGCCTCCGACAGACCGTAGCCCTGGAACATAGGAATACCGATTGCATAGAAGAAACGCTGCAACTCCGAGTCGAGCAGTGCGCCACCACCGATAAAGAATTTCAGGCGACTGCCGAAGTTCTCACGAATCTTCTTATAAAGAATTTTATCAAAGAGCCATACCAGAGGCTTGAGCATAAACGAGAGGCCCGAACCCTTGGTGTAGCCATCCTTGTTGTAGGCATACGACACCTTGAGCGCAAAGTTGAAGAGCTTCTCGGTAGTTGCACCCTTGGCACGGATACCGTTCTCGATATTCTTGCGGAAGTTCTTAGCAATCGCAGGTACCGACAAGAGGAAGTCAGGCTCCAACTCTTTAATATTAATAGGTATATTCTTCAGAGTCTCCATAGGTGTACGGCCTACCTGAGTACAACCGAACGAAGCACCGCGCTCAATCATAATGTAGAAGCCCACAACATGCGCAAAGCAGTGGTCGAGAGGCAGGATAATCAGAGTACGGTAGGTGCTGGGGATCTCAACGCAGGTGAGCGACTGCTCCACATTGGCGGTGTAGTTGCGGTGGGTAAGGATTACGCCCTTAGGATCTGCGGTAGTACCCGAGGTGTAGGTGATGGTAGCGTAGTCATCATTCTGGATATTCTTACCAATCTCAAGGAACGACTCCATATTCTCCTTCAAATACTCCTCACCAAGTGCGGTCAGAGCATTAAACGACATCTCACCCTCTTCGAGAGCAACCTCATCGAGAACTACAATATGTTTCAACTTAGGCAACTGTTCACGAATCTTGCGAATTTTGGGCAACTGCTGCTGTGAAACAAAAATCAACTCAACATCTGCGTGCTGCAAACGGAAAAGCAGATCATTGCTCTCCTCAAGCTTAATCGAAAGAGGCACACTGATAGCACCTGCATAGAGCAAACCAAGTTCCGAATATATCCAATGGTTACGACCCTCCGAGAGAATCGACACTGTCGACTTAGGCTGAACACCAAGCGAAGCCAGACCGCCGCCGACTTTAAGAACAGTTTCCTTTACCTCCTTATAGGTTGTAGGCTCAAACTTACCATTGCGGTCAGTCTTCTCCCACATACAAACATTATCGCCATAATTGGCAACACTGTTTTCAAACAAGTCAATAATGGTTTTCTTCATTGTTTTTGTAATTTTAGTTTATTTAGACAATTTCTTGTCCTATGCTTATTTGTGTAATATCTCATTAATTTTTGCTGCCTGCTCAGGGGTGATTGGCGCAGCACTTACCGCACCGAGGTTATCTATAACCTGCTCGGGACGACTTGCACCAATAATCACCGAATCGACTGCCCCACCCTGCAACTGCCAGGCAAGTGCCAACTGAGCCAGACTCTCGCCACGCTCCGCTGCCACCTCAGCCAACGCCTTAACCTTCGGGAGATTATCCTCCACCACGCCTGCTTTGAGCGACTCACCACGCGAAGCACGCGAATCGGCAGGGATTCCGTCAGCATAGCGGTTGGTCAGCTGTCCCTGCGCCAGAGGCGAGAAGGTAACGCAGCCAACACCCAATTCCTTGTGAAGTGGGAAAAGAGGCTCATTCTGACGACTGAGCATTGAGTACTGCACCTGATGTGCAATGCACGGAGTACCTAGCGAGCGAAGAATCTCCACCGCGCGGGGCAACACATCGGCAGGATATTTCGACAACGCGACATAGAGTGCCCTACCCGAGCGCACAATATAGTCGAGTGCCGACATTGTCTCCTCCAGAGGAGTATTAGAATCGTAACGGTGAGAGTAGAAGATATCTACATAGTCGAGCCCCATAGCCCTAAGGCTGCGATCGCAACTCGCCACAAGATACTTCTTCGAGCCGCCATCACCATAGGGACCACTCCAAGCGGGATAACCCGCCTTGGTAGCCACCACAATCTCATCTCTGAGCGGGCGGAGCAACGAGCGATAGAGATAGCCAAACATCTCCTCAGCCGCTCCGGCAGGCGGACCGTAGTTATTTGCCAGGTCAAAAGAGGTAATACCGCCATCAAGCGCAGTGCAGACAATCTTACGGGCTACATCCCTGTCGGCATCCTCGCCGAAGTTCTGCCACATACCCAGACTGAGTGCCGACAAACGTAATCCACTCGCTCCGAGGCGGCGGTACTCCATATTGTCGGTATAACCTTCTTTTACCTTGTAATATGCCATAATTCAGTATTTTAGTCCATCTTAAGCACTGCGAGGAATGCCGACTGAGGTACCTCAACATTACCAATCTGGCGCATACGCTTTTTACCCTTCTTCTGCTTTTCGAGCAGTTTGCGTTTACGGCTGATATCACCACCATAACACTTGGCAGTCACATCCTTACGCACCGGCTTGATAGTCTCGCGAGCGATAATTTTAGCACCGATGGCAGCCTGAATAGCGATCTCAAACTGCTGTCGGGGGATAAGTTCTTTCAATTTCTCACACATCTTGCGACCAAACGAATAGGCATGCTCGTGATAGATCAGTGACGAGAGCGCATCGACCTGCTCGCCATTGAGCAGAATATCGAGTTTCGCCAACTTACTCTCACGATAGCCTGTAGTATGGTAGTCGAACGAAGCGTAGCCTCGCGAGATACTCTTCAACTTATCGTAGAAGTCGAAGACAATCTCCGAAAGAGGCATATCGAAGGTAACCTCCACACGCTCCGGAGCAATAAACACCTGATTTACAAGCGTACCACGCTTATCAATGCAGAGTTTGATAACATTACCTAGATAGTCGCTCTTGGTAATCACCTGCGCACGGATATAGGGTTCCTCAATCTGCTCAATCATAGTAGGCTCGGGCAGACCCGACGGGTTGTGCACATCGACAACCTCACCCTTCTTGGTCGTAATTTTGTACGAAACGTTAGGTACGGTAGTGATAACATCCATATCAAACTCGCGATACAGACGCTCCTGAATAATCTCCATATGGAGCAGACCGAGGAATCCGCAACGGAAACCAAAGCCAAGTGCCAACGAACTCTCAGGCTCGAAAGTGAGCGAAGCATCGTTGAGCTGCAACTTCTCAAGCGAAGCACGCAGATCCTCATACTCGTCTGCATCTACGGGATAGACACCCGCAAAGACCATAGGTTTAACCTCCTCAAAGCCTGCAATAGCCTCCGAACAGGGGTTGCTGACATGGGTGATAGTATCGCCTACCTTAACCTCGCGCGACACCTTGATACCCGAGATGATATATCCTACATCGCCAGCCTTAATCTCCTGCTTGGGCGAGAGTTTCAGTTTCAGAACGCCAATCTCATCGGCATCGTAGTCGCTACCCGTATTGAAGAACTTAACGTGGTCACCCGTACGAATTGTGCCGTTGAAGACACGGAAATAGGCGATAATACCACGGAAGGGGTTGAACACCGAGTCGAAAATCAGAGCCTGCAAGGGTGCATTTTCATCACCCTTAGGAGCAGGAATACGCTCCACAATAGCGCGGAGAATCTCCTCAACACCCTGTCCCGTACGACCCGAAGCGCACAAAATATCGTCGTGGTCGCAACCAATCAGTTCAACAATCTGGTCTTTAACATCATCGACCATTGCCGCATCCATATCGATTTTATTCACCACGGGAATAATCTCCAAATCGTTGCCCATAGCAAGATAGAGGTTGGAGATGGTCTGCGCCTGAATACCCTGAGTAGCATCTACAACAAGCAGCGCACCCTCGCACGAGGCAATAGCACGCGAAACCTCATAGGAGAAGTCTACATGGCCCGGGGTGTCGATAAGATTAAGACGATATACCTCACCATTCAGCTCATAATCCATCTGGATAGCGTGGCTCTTGATGGTAATACCTTTTTCGCGTTCGAGTTCCATATCGTCGAGCACCTGTGCCTGCAAGTCGCGACCTGCTACGGTGTTGGTGTGCTCCAAAAGACGGTCTGCAAGTGTGCTCTTACCGTGATCGATATGGGCTATAATGCAAAAATTCCTTATATTTTTCATCTAATTTCTATACTAAACACGGCAAAGATAATTATTTTTGCGGGACAAAGAAGAGTTTTTTACATTTTGTACCTCTTTTTAAATAAGAAAACTGCTTTATCCTGCCAAAATTAAACATTATGAACAAGGTTACAACATACGCTTCGATGGTAAAATTTTCGCACACCATCTTTGCACTCCCATTTGCGCTGACCGCCTATGTCTATGCCCTTACAAGCACCAACACACCCTTTAACTTACTGTTACTCTTCAAGATACTGATTTGCATGGTAACAGCCCGCAATACTGCAATGGGTTTCAATCGCTGGGCAGACAGAGATATCGACGCTCTGAATCCCCGCACCGCCTCACGAGAGATTCCGGCAGGAAAAATTTCAGCACGCGCAGCACTGATTTTTGTAATCATAAATGCACTGATTTTTGCTCTTTTCGCCCTTTGGATCAATCCGCTCTGCGGCGCTCTATCGCCCGTGGCGTTGTTGGTCGTTATGGGATATAGCCGCACCAAGCGATTCACCTCATTGGCACATATGGTTTTGGGACTATCGCTCGGCATTGCACCTGTCGGTGCATTCTTGGCTGTCACGGGCTACTTCGCCTTTGCACCAATGATCCTCTCGGCTGCCGTAATCACCTGGACAGCAGGATTTGACATCCTCTACGCATTGCAGGACAGAGATTTTGACCGAGCACACGGGCTCCACTCCATCCCCTCGCGTTTCTCGCCCAACGGCTCGGCAGTAATCAGCATCGCGCTCCACTGCGTAACTCTCTATGCCTTAATTGCTTTCGGAATGGCCATCGAGGCCGACCTCTTCTATTGGATTGGTTTCGGAATCTTCACCCTTTGGATTATCGCACAGCATATTTTGTACACACCGAAGAAAATTGACCGAATCGGCAAATCGTTTGGGCTGATGAATGGTGCGGCAAGTCTGAGTTTTGCAATTTGCTGTATTGCAGATCTGCTGATCAGCTAAATAGTTATACCGAAAAAAGAGCCGAGAGAATCGCTAAGATTCTCTCGGCTCTTTTTATTTTCAGTCTCCCAACTACTCCAATTCACCGTCCCAATAGTGGGCTGCGGGGAGGGAGTGCAGGTTATAGCAAGATGCCATCGAAGCACCATAAGCACCTGCTGAAAGCAGAGCAAGCATATCGCCACGACCGGTAACGGGCAGCTCGGTCTGATAGGCAAAAGTATCTGACGACTCACACACATCGCCAACCACTGCATATACCTCACGACCAACACCTTCGCCCAATCTGCGTACCTCGTGATGAGCACCATAAAGAGCCGGACGAATAAGCTGGCTCATACCCGAATCAACAATCAGAAAACGGCGACCTGACTCGTTGGTTTTGGTGAACATAACCCTTGTCACCAACTCGCCACACTGAGCCACCACACTCCTGCCCAACTCGAAGCGCATAACCATACCCTCAGGCAGACAAAACTCACGCTCAAAAGTGGCAAAATAGCCCTCATAGTCGGGTATAGGATTCTGCTCGGGATTGTAGTAATCTATACCCAATCCGCCACCCATATTCACAAACTCCAATTCGACTCCTTTGTCGTTACGCAAATCATCCACAATCTCCTGAGCCTTATGGCATTGTGCCTCAAAGACGGTCATATCCAAAATCTGCGAACCGATGTGAAAATGGACTCCTCTGACGTGAACATTTTTTAGTTCGGGGAGTAGTTTGAGCAGTGCTTTCAGTTCCCTGCGCGAGATACCGAATTTGCAATCGGCACGACCCGTTGTAAGATGTTCGTTGGTGTGGGAGTCGATATTGGGATTCAGACGCAAACCGATCTCTGCAACCTTGCCTACCGATGCAGCAAGCGAATTGATCACAACCACCTCTTCGAGTGACTCGCAATTGATTGCATAGATACCCTTCTCAATTGCAAAAAGGATATCGCTATCGCGCTTTGCCACACCCTCAAAGACAATTTTTTCGGGAGCAAATCCACACTCCACAGCTCGACGCACCTCGCCACCACTCACACAATCGGCACCCAGCCCTGCAGCAGCAATCACCCCCAGCAAACGGCTGTCGGGGTTTGCTTTGAGTGCGTAGTGGATAAGGTAACCTCTCTTATCGGCAGCCGCTTTTGCAGCCTCGGCACTCTTTCGCAACAGAGCTAGATCGTAGAGGTAGAAGGGTGTTTCAAGCGATTGCAAATCGGAAAAAATAGTGCTACTTAGCATTGAATTTACGGCCATATCTATATGTTATATTCTTCAGGGGTTTGTTATTTTTTTCGCGAAAATATGTGAAATTATTTGGAAAGTAGATGGAATTTTACTTTTTTTGCAAAGTATTGTGAATGTGTAAAATTCTTGACAGATTTTCAACCATTCCCGCCTTACGGACGCCACAGTAGCAAACCACGCAACAAGGCGATTGACAGATAGTTAGGTAATACAGGTTTATTTTATAAAAGAAGTTAGGTTATGTTATCGATTCCCGTAGCAGTCGAAACTGTAATTAAGCGTAAACCATTTTTGGAAGGTGCCCTTGTTGAGGGTCTTATCAATCTCTCCGCCCTTGCCCGTCAGCTCAAACCCGAAGTGGAGAAGATGGTAGGCAAAGAGGTAAACGACAGTGCCGTGATTATGGCACTCAATCGTCTGGTTCCGCGTCTGGAACTTATATCCACAATGAAGGTAAAACGAGTAGTTGAGAATATGGGCGACATCATCGTTCGCAGTGACCTCTCTGACTACACTTTCGTCAATTCTCCATCGCTATATCCCCGTCAGGCCGAGTTGCTTAACCACATCCGCGAGCAGACAAACGTCTTCTGCACTTTCTCGCAGGGTATCTATGAGACGACACTGATTGTCAGCGAACAGCTCAACGATCTTGTAAAGGAGATTTTTGCCGAGGAGACTAAAATTGCAGAGAATCACGACCTCTCGCTCATCACCATCAAGCTTCCCACCGACAATACCATCTGCCCGGGTGTGTATTACTACCTCTTCAAGGAGCTCGCTTGGGACAGCATCAACGTAGTTGAGGTGATTAGTACCACCAACGAGTTTACCATCGTGGTAGGCGACGACGACATCCACAGAGCATTCTCGATTCTGATGGAGGCAAAGAAAACCGTATCGTTCTAAGCCAATTAGGCCAACCAAATAGTAGCCCGAGGTTTATTTTTGCCTC
>JAGBTK010000001.1 GCA_017631375.1 Tidjanibacter sp.
AGGGTCAGGGCGATAACACGCACGCCATAAACCACAGTCGAAACCACCAACGCAGGTATCAGGGCAATCAGAACATAGAGCATCAGGTTCTGAGTCTTGTTTGGGCCGTGAACGTGCGGAGCGGGCGATATAATCAATTTATTCTCCATATTTCTTCACTTATTTTTACTAAGCCTTACGGCCTCTCATAATTTTCATTACCTCAGCCTTGCCCAGACGCAGGTAGTCGAGCAGGGGAAGATTCGAGGGGCAGGTATAGGTACAGCAACCACACTCGATACAATCGAAGATGAAGTGCTGCTCTGCCATGTCGTACATCTTCTGCTTCGACACATTTGCCAGCAAATAGGGCTCCAAGCCCATAGGACAAGCATCGACACACTTTGCACAACGAATGCAGTCGCCCTCCTCACCGCGGAGAGTCTCCTCGGCACGAAGCACCAGCACACCCGACGAACCCTTCATAATGGGAGAATCGGTGTTAGACATTGCGCGACCCATCATAGGGCCACCACCAATCACCTTTACTCCACCCTCAGGCAGACCGCCACAATGAGCAATCAGGCTACTTACGGGAGTACCGATACGCACCAGAAGGTTGGCAGGTTTCTCCACACTCGAACCGGTTACGGTTACGATGCGCTCAACCAGGGGCTTATTCTTCTGCACTGCCTCATAAACTGCAAAGGCAGTACCCACGTTCTGCACTACGCAACCTGTCTCGATAGGCAGAGCACCGCTGGGCACCTGACGACCGGTAACGGCTGCAATAAGCTGTTTCTCACCACCCTGAGGATACTGCACCTTCAAAGGTACAATCTCAACATCGGTAGTCGAGCCAACCAACTTCTGCAAGTGAGCAATAGCATCGGGCTTATTGTTCTCAACACCCACAAAGCTCTTCTTAACACCAAGCGCACGCGCCAAAATGCGTACACCGACCAGCAACTCCTCGCCTTTCTCCAACATCAGGCGGTAGTCGGCAGTCAGATAAGGCTCGCACTCTACGCCATTAATAACAAGGTACTCGGCAGTCTTGCCGGGAGGCACCGAGAGCTTAACCTGAGTGGGGAAGGTAGCACCACCCATACCAACAATACCTGCCGCAGCAATTTTTTCCACAATGGCCTTGGGCTCCAAGCTGCACTCACTAACAAGAGTATCGCTCAAATCAACACCCTCAACCCACTCGTCACCCTCAACCTTGATGGTAACAGCAGGCACACGCAAGCCATTAGCAGCCACAATAGTATCAACAGCAGTAACGGTACCCGACACCGAGGAGTGGATGTTACTCGAAACAAAGCCTCCTGCGGTGGCAATCACCTGACCTGCCAAAACCTTATCACCCTTTGCCACGCAAGCAACAGCGGGCGCACCAATATGCTGCGAGAGCGGAATCGACACACTCTCGGGCAGAGCGAAACGCTCAATGGCCGCCCCTGCGCTCCACTTCTTATTGTCGGCAGGGTGAATTCCTCCTATCGGAAATGTCTTCAACATATCTATATACTGTTTTTGTTTCTATTCTTACTCTGTTTTAGCCTCAGCGGGTTTCTCCACAGCGGGAGCAGCGGGCTTTGCAGGTGCAGCAGGCTTTGCAGCAGCGGGCGCACCCTCCTCAGCAGGCTTGCGAGCAGGGAAACCAACCTCAACAATAGCACCTGTGGGGCACTCTACAACACACTTACGGCACAAGCGGCACTTGGTCGAGTCGATAAAGGCGAGATTGTTCTCAACGGTGATAGCACCGAAGGGGCAAACCTTTGCACACTTACCGCAACCGATACAAGCAGCCGAGCAACTCTTGCGAGCCACACCACCCTTGTCCTTATTCACGCACGACACATAGACCTTACGGCTCTTGGGGAACTTCTTGCGCAACTCGATAACACCCTTAGGACAAGCCTTTACGCAAGCACCACAAGCCGTACACTTCTCATCGTCAACCTCGGGAAGACCGGTCTCTGCGTTCATAGTGATAGCACCGAACTCGCAGACACTTGTACAGTCACCCTTGCCAAGACAGCCAAAGGTACAGCCAGTCTCGCCACCGTAGAGCGATGCCACAACAGCGCACGAGGGAGCACCGTCAAACTGATTGGTGCGAGGACGATTAGCGCACGAGCCGGCACAACGCACTACGGCAACCTGAGGCTCACGCTCAGGAGCAGCCTTGCCCAGATAATCGGCAATCGCCTTCATCACATCACCGCCACCAACGGGGCAGTAAAGGGCAGAGATGTCGTCATTTTTAACCAATGCCTCAGCCATACCGCGGCAGCCGGCAAAGCCACAACCACCACAGTTAGCACCGGGCAACTTACTCTCCACCTCGTCGATACGAGGATCCTCCTCTACTTTGAATTTCTGGGCGACGAAGTAGAGCACCGCCGCCAACACAGCACCCAACACAACGAGTGTCAGAATTGTGTAACCTAAAACTCCCATATTTATATTATTGTTTGTTTGATTCTAAAAACAATCACCTTCTCCAACTTATGGCGCAAGAGCCACAAGCCGATATAGTAGAGCGCACAAGCACCGAGCGATGACAGACCTGAAACAACCTCGCCTGCGCCACACTCCATAAGTACCAACAACACTCCCAGAATAATAAAGAAAGGCACCACATAGGCGTAAACCACCGCCTTGATGCCCATAACCTGCTCCATTTCGACAGTCACCTGCTGACCCACCTCATAGTGTTCAGCATCCTCTGTCCATACTGTCACAATCTTCTCCGCCTGCTCACTCATGGCACACGAAGAGCGCGCCTTGCAACTACCGCATGCGCTCTGAACAGTAATCTCCACATCCACACAGCCACTCTCGATGGCCTTAACAACTCCCTCGTGTTCTACTACTGCTCCCATTAGAATCCATATTTACTTGTCAGAGGCATAATTCTATCCTTGCCAAAGGTGCAGTGCGAGATACGCAGCACGGGGCAGAATTGGTAGCGTTTCTGAGCATTACGCAAAATATTACCATAGATTTTGTGGACTACATCACTATCGAAACCGGCATTGATAATCTCCTCGCGGCTCTGACCCTCCTCCAACATACGGTAGATGATTGCATCAACAACATCATAGGGAGGCATATAGTCGATATCCTTCTGATCGGGACGCAACTCTGCCGAGGGTTCTTTTTCAATTATCGACTCGGGGATAATATCCTTCTCACGGTTAATGAGGTGAGCCAAAGCATATACATCGCGCTTATAGACATCACCCAGGATACTCAGCACACCCGCGCTATCGCCATAAAGAGTACTGAAACCAAGAGCCAACTCGCTCTTGTTGGTGGTGTTGAGCAGCACATCGCCATACTTGTTCGACAATGCCATCAGCAACACCGAGCGCAGACGCGACTGGATGTTCTCCTCAGCCACACCAAACTCATTCTCCGCACCAAAGATAGGTGCCATAGCCTCAGTCACAAGATTGTAGGCATCGGTAATGGGGACAATATCGTATTTGATTCCCAGATTCTTGGCCAAAGCAATCGAGTCCTCCACCGAATGGTCGCTCGAGAACTGCGAGGGCATCAGCAGTACACGCACATTCTCGGGGCCAAGCACATCGGCAGCAATGGCAGCCACCACAGCCGAGTCGATACCACCCGACAGACCCAGACAAGCACTCTTAAAGCCATTCTTAGCGAAGAAGTCGCCAAGTCCCAGCTTGATGGCGCACATTGTGTTGACAGTCTTGTCCTGATAGGGAATCTCGATAGGCTTGTTGTCTGCATCCAAATCAACTACCACAAAGTCCTCTTTGAAACTCTCAAGCAGAGCGATTGCCTCGCCTCGGTGATTAAAGACAGCCGACGAACCATCGTAGATAGTGTCGGTATGACCACCCAATTGGTTGACATATACGATATTACGCTCAGTCACATATCCTCTCTCGGCCATAAAAGCATAACGGCGCTCGATGCGACGACGACGCCAGCGGTCAGAGTCGAGGAAGATCACGGTATCGGTCGCGCGCACAAAGTCGGTCGATGCAATATCGTGTCCGAGCACCACTGCCACCTTGTGACCGTTGATAAAGAAATACTCGCAACCATCACCGGCAGTGAGGTATGCGGCCTCATCGCGACGCTCAATGTCGTGCTTGGTCACAAAACTCACCACGCGTCTGTTCTGGATGATTGCTGCTGCACTGAGTGTGTTGTGCGAATGTTGTATTGGAAGTCCGATAACTACGGTTATATTGTCGCAGAAGGCGGCAATCTCCACCAAGGCCTCCTCGCACATCTCGAGGAACTGTACCTTGTTGAGAAGGTCGTATGCAGGTGCACCCGAGATTGCATACTCGGCAAAAACTGCTACATCGGCACCGGCCTTCTTGGCTTTTTCGATTGCATCGACGATTTTCATCTTATTTGCATCGAAAGCACCAATTGTGTAATTTAATTGAGCGACAGCTACTTTCATATTGGATTGGATACTTTATCACAATTTGGGGACAAAGATACAACTTTTCGCACAAAATCTACCTCTTATTATAATAAATTTTAACCCGCCCCACCCCAACAAACAAAACGGGTAGCAGAAATCAATTCCGCTACCCGCAATATTTTCCACTATTTGTCTGCCTCACCTAAAACGACCAACTGCAATTCAAAGCAAAACCAATCGGGTCAAAACTTGCATACTTACCCTTAATTCCGACCCAAAGTGGTGAATTGTTGCGCTTGAGTTGTCTGACACGGACACCAAATTCAAGTCCTGTATATGACTCACGGTAAGAAAAGTTATAGCCAAAGCTACCGCTGAAATAGGGAGATATTCTCTTATTACCCAATGCGATACGCGCATTACCATAGAGGTTAAAGGATGGTTTCATACCATCAAAATAGACTACCTGACTATCCCAACAGTCAAAGCCTGCACCTGCGCCCAGGAAAAGATTATTAGTCAGATAGTAACCGTGAACTGCATCAATATTAATGACATATGGCGCACCAAATCCCGTTTCGATAATAGTCTTGAACCCGCGATAATCACCGTCAAACACTAGCGGCTCACTCCCCTCGTTCTTACTTATCGCCTTACCCGCAATGAGAAAGGGAACACTAACAACCCCTGCAAAAACAGCTGCTTCAAAACCTGCTATAGTAGCAATCGGCAAACCACCGCCATAATCATATTCAATCGGCGAAGAGCCATCGTGACCCATAAAACCGATGTAAGCATCGTGAGCAACACCCATAAGCGCAAAGGCCGCACTCGAAAAGAGCAACGTACGCCCCACATCGGTCAACTTCTGCCCGCGAGTGAGGGTGATGGGGGTTGTGGTCTGCAGAGAGAGATTTTCTAATTGGAAGGGATTCTCATCACTCGGACGATAAGCATACTGCGCCATCGCACTACTCAGATTGAGGGATGCCAACAATAGCACCGCAACCACTACTCTAACTACCTGCTTCATAATCTTCAACTATTTAAGTTACACAAATCGCTACCAAAATCACTACCACAGATGCACTCAAAGCATATCGGCTCGTTACAAATATAGGAAAAAGAGAACAAACAAACAA
>JAGBTK010000025.1 GCA_017631375.1 Tidjanibacter sp.
CATCCTGAGCCAGGATCAAACTCTCCATTGTAATTAAATGTTTTATTTGTATCTTGGCTTTTTTCTCAAAGGTATTGATTTTGCTTAAACCTTGTTTTCTTTAATTAAAGTTTAACCTTGTCTTGTAGAAAAAGTTTATCAAAATAAACTTAGCTGCTTACATTATTTCAAAGAACAAATCTCTTAGTGCTTTTCGCACGTCTCTGTCTCTTTTCGAAACGGACTGCAAAGATAGTCACTATTTTTTAATCCTCCAAATCTTTTGCAAGATTTTTTGAATTTATTTTTCAGAACTTTCGTTTTCGTCCACTCGACTTGGTCATTTTCCAATCGAGCCGAAAACGGGTGCAAAGATAAGGCAAGTTTTTATAACTTCCAAATCTTTTTGCAACTTTTTAAGAACTTTTTTATTTTCTTTCCGAGTGGCCTGTTTTCCAATCGGGCCGAAAACGGGTGCAAAGATAAGGTAAAGAATCCCAAAGTTCCAAATTTTTCAATCGATTTTTTGCAATTATTTTAAACTGCAATTGATTGTCAGCACTTTAAAGTTTTTGGGGCAAATCAGAGAGTAGGTTATACCTATTATTATATATATAAAGGGACAAAGGTCGCACCGGGCAAAAGGCGATCCCAAGAGTGCAAAGCACAAAAAGCAGGCAGGCGAGAGCGATAAAAACCACTCTCGCCTGCAATACCAATCCTATCTATCAGACTGCAGCCTTCAGCCAGGCGATCTCCTCCGGCCAAAGTTCCTCATTGATAGTCTCTAGCACCAAAGGCATATCCGAAAACCTCGGGTTGCGGGCAATCCACGCAAAACACTCTTTGCCAATCTCTCCGCCGCCCAACACCTCGTGGCGATCTATACGGCTACCGAGCGGGCGCATAGCATCGTTCAGGTGCATACCGCGCAGATAGTCGAGAGAGATAATGCTGTCAAGTTCGGCAAAGGTCTTCTCACAAGCCTCGGCAGTGCGCAGATCATAGCCTGCTGCAAAGGCGTGGCAGGTGTCAATGCAGTACCCCACCCTACTCTTATCTTCCACACGATCAATAATATACGCGAGGTGCTCAAATCGATAGCCCACATTTGTACCCTGCCCTGCAGTATTCTCAATCACAGCCGTCACGCCATTGGTGCGTGCGAGTGCGTAGTTGATGCTATCTGCCACGCGTTGCAAACACTCCTCTTCGGAACACCCCTTGAGGTGGCTTCCCGGGTGGAAGTTGAGTCTGTCGAGTCCCAGCTGCTCGCAGCGGTGCATCTCCTCGATAAAACTATTACGCGAGCGGGCAAGTGCCTCATCCTCCGGGTGTCCGAGATTAATCAGATAACTGTCGTGGGGCATTATATGATTGGGCAGAAAGCCATATTTCGCACAATTCTCGCGAAAAGCCGCAATACTCTTCTCGGTGAGTGCCGGCGCAAACCATTGGCGTTGGTTCTTGGTAAAAAGTGCAAACGCAGTCGCACCAATAGCTACAGCATTCAGGGGTGCGTTTTCCACTCCGCCCGATGCACTGACATGCGCACCGAAGTATCTTTTACCTGTTTTCTCCATTATTCTATCTATTTTTCTGCTTTTACAATATCTAAAACAAAAGTCACACCCCAAAATTAATAAAAATTATCGTCAAAAAAGAGTATCTTTGTAATTCAAACATTAGGTCAAACGATATAAACCATTACGACTATGAAGAGATTGCTATTGATAATAACCGCTACACTGCTCCTCAACTCCGCAGAGGCATTTGCACAGTTCACAATCAGTAACGACAAACCCGAGACAGCAGCCGAGGCAGGCAAGTTGAATACTTCGCCAACCGTGTCGGGCACAAATGTTGACAATCAGTACTTTGACCCGACTGTTGCCCACCTCGAGAAACTCCGCATTCGCAAGGAGCGCAACTATTTCGAGTTCAACGCAAGTCTGAAAACCACTCTCCAGCAGTTCAACAATTGGCAGGCCGGTGGTGACAACACTTTTTCGGGCCTGGCTACAATTTTTATGCAACACAAATACGAGAACAAGCTCTTCTCGTCTAACTTTACCTTGAACGCCCGCTACGGTATCAATGTCATTGACAACGACCCCTTCAAAAATGCCGATGAGTTCAAAATCTCCGAGACTATGGGTTGGCAGATGAACGACAATTGGTCCTACTCGGCACTTATCAACTTCCGCACCCAATTTGCTTACGGTTACAAATCGCGCTCGGACAAAACTCTCATATCGTCTATTCTTTCGCCCGGTTATCTGGATGTAGCAATCGGTTTGACCTACAAAAAGAGTGGCTCGCCATTTGTAATTACACTATCGCCCCTCTCGGGTAATATGACTATGGTGACCAACCCCGATGTATGGGCAAATAAGAATTATGGTGTAAAGGAGGGTGAGAAAATCCTCAACCAGATTGGTTCTTCGGTGAACATCAACTTCGACAAGACCTTTGGCGAGAAGAAGAACATCCGCTACCGCACCACATTTTACGGCTTTACGGACTATCGCACAGCACCTACCGTGCGCTGGGACAACACATTGGACTATGACCTGACCAAGTATCTGAGCCTGCAGCTCTACGGTGTGGCCTACTACCACAAGCCGTCGAGCCCCAAGATGCAGTACCAATACTCGGCTACCATCGGTCTGGCTTACAAATTTAAGAATAAGTAAACCCCTGCAAGTGCCAATAGGCACTGACAATCAGTAATATGAACAAAAAGACAAAGATACTCCTGCCACTCATCGTGGCAGTTGCCGTGGTGGTGGGCATTTGGATCGGCTCCGTAGCCTCAGGCAGTCGCTATGCCCGCCTCTCGAGCGAGTTGATACGCTCAATGGGAGGCACCCCCGACGACAAACTCTCATATGTGATGCAGGTCATTGAGGCTGCATACATCGACCCCGTCAATATGGACACTATCCGCGAGGCGTTGATGCCCGAGCTGATGGCGCAACTCGATCCTCACAGCGTCTATATCCCCGCTATCGATATGACAGATGTCAACGAAAATCTCGAAGGCGAGTTTGACGGCATCGGTGTAGTATTCAATATGTCAACCGATACAATCGTGGTTCTCAATGTGATAGCAGGCGGTCCAAGTTATAAGGCGGGCATTATGCCGGGCGATAGGATTGTCACCATCGACGGCAGAACGGTTGCTGGTATCAAGATGCCTCAGGACTCGGTAATGAAACTCCTGCGCGGAAAGCGAGGCACTAAGGTCAATGTTGGTATTGGTCGTGGTCGCACTGAGGAGTTGGTAGATATTGAGATTATTCGTGACAAGATACCTATTAATAGTATCGATGCTGCCTTTATGCTCACTCCGAACACGGGTTTTGTCAAGCTCTCCTCATTCTCGCGCAACTCCCACAAGGAGCTTGTGTCGGCAATCGAAAAACTAGAAAAGGAGGGTATGAAGAGTATGATTTTCGACCTGCGCGACAATTCGGGCGGCTATCTCGACCAGGCAATCCTTATTGCCAACGAGTTTTTGCCCGCAGGCAAAATGATTGTCTATACCGAGGATCGTTTCAAGCAGCGACAGGTGGAGTATAGCGACGGCACGGGAGAGTGTACCGATATTCCCCTAGTTATTCTCATCAACGAGTACAGTGCCTCCTCGAGCGAGATTCTTGCGGGTGCTGTGCAGGACAACGACCGAGGCACCATCATTGGTCGCCGTTCATTTGGCAAGGGCTTGGTGCAGAACCAGTTACCTCTACCCGATGGCTCGGCTGTCCGCCTTACCGTAGCGCGCTACTACACCCCGACGGGTCGTTCAATCCAGAAACCATACGAGATGGGTATGAGTGCCGAGGAGTATGAGGCCGATATCCTCAACCGCTACCTCCATAGCGAGGTATTCTCGGCCGACAGCATAGTATTCAACGACTCGTTGCGTTTTGTCACTGAGGGTGGCAAGGTGGTATATGGCGGTGGTGGCATTATGCCCGATATTTTTGTGCCGCTTGACACAATCGGTGTCACCAACTACTACGCCGAAGTGATGAACAAGAACATTCTCTACCGCTACACACTCGACTATGTGGACAAGTACCGCTCCAAGGTAAACAAGCTCTCCACAATAGCCGAGCTCAACGCCTTCCTCGACAGCGACAAGACGCTTGTTGACGATTTTGTGCGCTATGCCGAGCGCGAAGGAGTAAGAGCCGGTCGTAAGGAGATTGAGGAGTCGCGCGAGTTGCTGCTAGCAGAGCTCAGAGCCTACATCGGCAGGAACACACCGTTGGAGGATGCAGGCTTTTATGTCAACATCTACCCCATTGACAATACCCTGCTTAGTGCCGTCAGGGAGTTGGAGGAGTAGCCTCCGACCACATACCGCAAAAGAAGATAAGACCGAGGGTGATTCACATCAGCCTCGGTCTTTTTTACAATCAACTATCTATTTATTTAACCCAATTAGTCGTCTAATAATCTATTCCCAAGTAGGTGCCTGTGAGGGCGAAGACCAACTCTCGCTTATTGTCCAGCTCCACATCGTAGCGAATATCGCGCGAGATGTCGACAATGTAATTTCCCTCGTAATTGGTCTGCACATAGTTCAGGATATCGGCAGGGACTATTGCGTCGGGCACCTTCGAGGTACGAGCGTCAACATCTTTCCACTCACCCGAGCGTTTGAACTCAATCATTGTGCCATCGCTCAACACCACATCGTAGGTGTAGCTGAGGTCGTCATAATCCTTCACCACCGAGATTACCTCTGCCGAGGGGAAGTTTGTCTGGATAAAGGTTGCTGCCCTCTCGGGAAGGTCTGCAAAACCGATAAATCTCTCTGTATCGCAACTCTGCAAGAAGAGCATCGGGATAGCGGCTAACAATATTACTATACGTTTCATATTTTTTTTCTTTTTTCTATCTGTTAAACTAATCTTGTGTGTTGGGGGGGGGGGCAATCAGGGCTTAATCAGTAAGGTGTCATCGACTAATTGTCGTAGAAGCGGAAGCTACCGGACTTCGAGAATTTCAGATCCAGACCGTTGTTGAGCTGCACATCCATAAAGATACCATCGCGACGATCCATATCTACTACGAAGTTGTTCGGGTGGTGAGCCTTAACGAACTCGATTACACCTGCCGGAATCAGACCTTCGGGGATTGCCTGACGCTCGCAGTCTATCGAACGCCACTTACCGTTGCGGCTGAAGTCAATCTTTACACCGTTGGTCAGCACCACCTCATAATGACGCTCGAAGATGTCGTTGTCGTAGATTGCATAGGATACCTTCACACCGGGATAGTTTGTCTCGATGGTTGCACGTGCCTGTGCAGGAAGTTGCTCAAAAAGAACGGGGCGGTCGCGACCGATAAGGGTGGTGGAACTCATCAAAACCATTAAGCTAATCAATACCTTTTTCATAATCTTTGTTGTTTTATTTGTTAATTAAAATTTGTTATTCATTTTTCTTGATACAAAGGTTAAGCTCAAACCTGAAATGAAACTGAATTTTTACACATTTTTGCATTTTTTTTGCTGATTACCCTATTTTTTCTTCATTTTTCTGCTTTTCTCGGGGATACCTATATATATTATAGTCGAAAAATCATAATTTTGGAGTACTGAACATTTTCCGACAGAGAGGCTGAAAAATTCAGTAACTTTTCAGGATTGTTCTATTCCTTTGCAAGCAAAGGAATATATAGTTGTTATACCTATTATTATATATATAAGATGAAAATACTGCTTGTTGAAGATAATCGCGAACTTGGTGATTTGGTCGAGAAGACCCTAACTGCCGAACGCTATGTGGTGGAGCGTGCAGTCGACTACCGTACCGCCTGCTCCAAGGTGGGCGACTACGACTACGACTGCATACTGCTCGACTTGATGTTGCCCGACGGCAACGGTCTGGATGTGTTGCGCAGGGTGAAGGATCTCGGCAAGAGCGACAGCGTCATCATCATCTCGGCTAAGGACGCAATTGACGATAAGGTTGCTGGACTCACCCTCGGGGCTGACGACTACCTGGCAAAGCCTTTTCATATCGCCGAACTTGTGGCACGCATCCGCAGCGTGGCGCGTCGTCGCAATGCCGGCAAACTTGAAATATCGTTCGGAAATGTGGTGCTCCACCCCGAAACACACTCCGTAGAGGTGGCGGGACAACCCCTGACACTCAGCCGTAAGGAGTACGATATCATCCACTACTTCCTCATGCGCCCCGGGCATATGATACGCAAGGAGTCGCTTGCCGAGGCGGTGTGGGGTGACCATATCGACCAGACGGACGATTTCGACTTCCTCTATGCACAGATGAAAAATGTGCGTCGCAGGTTGGGCGATGCAGGTGCCGATGTTGAGATAAAGGCGGTATACGGGTTTGGTTATAAACTTTCGCAAAAGGAGTAGACTATGAAACTGAGCAAACAAATACTAAGGCGCATCCTTATCCCTGTAACAGTGATAGTTAGCCTATGGACTGTAGGTTTCTACTACGCTATGATTGACGAGGTAGAGGATGAGGTGGACGACTCGCTCGACCTCTATGCTGAGCAGATAATCCGCAAGCAGCTGCGTGGTGAGGAGGTGCCGACAGAGGATAATGCCACCAACAACAGTTTCTTTTTCGAGGAGATTGCTCCCGAGGAGGTGGGTCGTGGTGTGCGCTATCGCGATGAGAATATCTGGATTGAGTCGAAGAACGAGTTTGAGCCTGCTCGCGTGCTGCGAGTAGAGTATATCGACGCTGAGGGCAAAGGCTACCGACTCACCGTATCGACACCCACCATAGAAAAGACGGAGGTGGCCAGAGCAATTCTCCTTTGGTCACTGCTGTTGTGCATCACCCTTATCGCGCTGATTACCATTGTAATAGTCTTGGTTGTGCGTCATAGTTTGAAGCCGTTGGACAGACTTGTAAAGTGGCTCAACGAGAGAAAGGACATCTCTACTCCTGCCCCACCCTTGGCCTCGAAAAATGTAGCCTCGGAGTTCGTGACACTCAACGAAGCCGCTCAGCAATACTTGGAGTATAGTCGTGTGCAACTCGCTCAGCAAAAGGAGTTTGTGGCAAATGCCTCGCACGAGATACAGACCCCGATTGCTATCTCCACCAATCGCTTGGAGTTGTTGCTCAACACCCCTCTCTCGGAGGAGCAGATGGGCGAGATTGTTAAGGTGCTGCACACTCTGGAGCATATCTCCGAGCTAAATAAGTCGCTCCTGTTGCTCACAAAGATTGAGAGCGGGCAATTCTATCACTCTGAATCAGTGGATATTTCATCGCTTGTTACAAACCGTGCCGAGGTGCTTGGCGAACTCTTTGCCCACCGCAATATCTCACTCAGCATAGACAAGTGCGAGCAGTTAGTTGTTGATATCGATGCGGGCTTGGCGCGTGTGATGGTTGACAACCTGCTGCGGAACGCCTTTAACCACAATGTCAGTGGTGGCCGAGTGATTGTCGAAGTTGGCGCGGAGGGACTTACGGTGGCCAATAGTGGCGCAGACGAGCCTCTCGATGCGGAGCGCATTTTTACACGCTTCTACCACTCCCCCGGCAACGATAACTCAAATGGTCTGGGCTTACCGATTGTGGCCGCCATTGTCAACCGCTACGGTCTGAAAATTGAGTACTCATTTGCCGACTCACTCCACAAATTCAGAGTCTATAAATAAAAATAGAGCCGAGTTTAACACTCGGCTCTATTTTTTGTTTAGTACGGAGGCACTTCGGTCGTATCCCCAACCACGCCCCTCAGTAGAAACACATCCGCGATGTTACATCATGCCGCCCATACCACCTGCGGGCATTGCGGGGATGGGGTTCTCCTCTTTCTTCTCAGCGAGCACACACTCTGTGGTGAGGAACATCGAGGCGATGGATGCAGCATTCTCGAGTGCCACGCGTGCTACCTTTGTAGGGTCGATGATACCTGCTGCGAGCATATTCTCGTAGCGATCGTCGCGTGCGTTGTAGCCGAAGTCACCCTCGCCCTCGCGTACCTTGTTCACCACTACCGAACCCTCGCCACCGGCATTTGCCACAATCTGACGCAGGGGCTCCTCAATTGCGCGACGCACAATCTGGACACCTGTTGTCTGGTCCTCGTTCTCACCTTTGAGATCGGCGAGTGCTGCTGTTGCGCGGATAAATGCCACGCCACCACCGGGGATGATACCCTCCTCTACGGCTGCGCGGGTAGCAGCAAGTGCATCCTCTACGCGGTCCTTCTTCTCCTTCATCTCCACCTCGGTTGCTGCACCGACATAAAGCACTGCTACGCCACCTGCCAACTTAGCAAGACGCTCCTGCAGTTTCTCCTTATCGTAGTCGGATGTGCTGATCTCCATCTGCTTGCG
>JAGBTK010000026.1 GCA_017631375.1 Tidjanibacter sp.
GTTGGTGTCCATAAGTTTCACGCGCTGCTCGCCGGTAGCCATATTGAGAATCTCCTTCTCGCTCATAGTGTCGTACATCTCGATTGCGCGAATCGAAATGCCGTTTTCCTTCAACGCACGAGCGATAGGCTCGGTGGTCTGAGTTGCAGGGTGAATCTGGTGCAACAGTTTCCCGTGATTCTCCAAGCGCATACGGCTACGCTCCGACAGCGACAACGAACTATCCAAAGTGGGATCGTAGGTAAAGATATTCAGGTCGTTGTGAGTACCGAGATATAGCTCAATCAGCTGAGTGAGCTGACCGATTGCAGGCGAGAGATGGCCCTTAAAGCCAAAATCGCTGATATCAATCTTTGCCACACGACCATTGGAGTGCAACTCCACACCTGGTTGGTCACCCCACAAGTCGGGATCTTTATTGAAGTCCCAATTAGAGCCCTTGGCAAAGTTCTCGCCAATATAGTACCACTCTTCACCACCGAGGCTCTGCCAGATGTTGTAGAGTGCATAGTAATCCTTGATATACTCATCAGCCTCACGCATCAAAATTTTCACATCGGCCTTGGTAATCTGGTTGTCTTTCACCTCAAAATCATCGCACTTAGGCGAACGGTTTGCCTCAAGCAGCGACTTGCTACTATCATACAGCTCATAGGAGGTGATGCGATATTGTCCCGCTTTGATAGTCAGGAGCGAATCGACAGTAATTGTCGATGTGGTATAACCAAACTCATCGCTCTGATAGTCATCCTCGTCCAAATGGATATTAAAGGAGGTGGGAATCATCGAGAAGGTAGTGGGGTTGGTAGTACTACCCGAAGACATAATCTGCGCCACGGTCAGAGTAACATACTTAGCCTCATCGAAAGTATATTCACGAGCCGGTGCTTTCTGAACGGCAGGATTGTTCTCAAACGCCGAGAAATCCTTTTTCAGAGTAAACTGAACACTACCACGGGGCTGTACAGAAACGGTGAGGTCGTGTACCACAAGTCCGCCTTCGGTGACGGTAAACTCGCTCACATCATCGGGGGTACTATTGTAGATCACCTCGTCTAATGCATCGTAGAGCGAGAAAGTGATCAGCTTATAATTACCTGTCAGCAGTTTCAGTTTGCTACTACGCAGACCATACTCAGCGGAGGCAGCATCTGCCGACGAGAGGGTAAGAGTTTGAGCTATAGTCGTCTCGTCAAAGGAGAGTGTCACCTTGATCTTATGAGCCTCACCCAATCGGTCGAGCATTGTCTGCACGGCACGACTTCCCGCTTCGCTCTTGGCGGTGGGCTGGTAGGAGGCCTCTTTGTAGAGTTTAAATTGTGCGTATCCGTACTCCTGTTCGCGATAATCGGGCACATCCTCAGTACAGGAACTAAGGAGCGCACCAAAGAGCAGTGACAGCACTACGCATACGTTAAAAATTCGTCTTCTCATCATCATATAAAGTTCTCGGTGATACTTCTTGTGTGTGTGGTTGGTAAAAAAAGAGGTATGCCCCACCCCAACCAAGCATGGGGCATACCTATATAGAGTTAATTGTTATTCAGCAATATCAAGAGTTACAGCAAGTACAAACTCAATACCGCCCTTACCGTCGGGGAAAAGGAAAGCACCTGTTCTGCCATTACCCTTAGCAGCATCGGTCATAATCGAGCTACCACCCTCGCTATACTCATAGGCGAGCCACTCGGCATCCTCATCATAAGCAAGCACGCCGTCGGGGTTAAGACCATTGATCATCGACATAGTGTGATACTCCTTGGTAAAGGTTACGTGCCATACCTCAGTAACACCGAAGTTCATACTGAACTGGTTGTAAATAGGACCGGTAATAACCTTCTTCAACGACGAACCATCGATATCCTCAGCCTGCTCAGGATAAGCGAAGGTCAGGTTAATACCCTCATCACCGCCACCTGCTGCATTAGCGTTGAAACGAGCATAGATAGTAGCAGTAGTGCCGTCAGCATACTCGATATAAAGACCACCCTCATAATCACCGGTATTCTGATTGAGAGCCGCAGCAGCAGTCTCGTGGCTAATGTTCATCTGAACTTTGAAGCGGGTATTGTCACTTGCAGGACGCCAGTAGGTCAACCAAGATGCATCCCAATCGTTCTCTACATCATAGAACTCGCCATTCTCGTTGAGAATGCTGATGTAGATATTGCTAATCTCCTTTTTGCTGACAAAAGTCACATCGTCATTGTCCCAATCCTTGGTGTAGAGCAGGTCGTAATGCTCGGTAGCGTTGCCCAGCACATTGTGAGGCCAATCGTTTCCATTTGCCGAGATACCAAACGAGATTGTCTCGCCAAACGCATGCTCATACTCAATGGTAGCAGGAGCACCCTCCTGCTCAATAGTGGTAAGCAGATATGGAAGATAGGCCTCTGCAACCTCGCCGGTAGGCATACCATCCGCAAACTCAACCATATCGTAGGGATCAACAGAGAAACCTGCGGGCAGAGCAAATACCATAGTCTCGCGAGCAGGACCCTCGTTTGCAGCCACATAGACCTCAACATCGCGATTCTGAATTACTGCGTCATCAGATGCATCCCACTCAGCAATGGTAGCGGTTACCCACTCAACATCGGTAGTAGGCATCTGAGTACCAAACTGCGATACAAACGCCAAGGGAACAATCTGCACGCCATCTACGGCAGTCACCGAACCGGTAGCAGCACCCTCAAGGTACTCACCCACCATAGCATTGTAAACCTCACCTGCGTTGTTAAACTTAGCACTCTTATCAAAGTCGATAACGAAGTAGTCGGCCGCTGCGGGAATCGACACCTTCAGCTCGGCAACCTCCAAAGTGGTGGTAGTTGCATCGACAAACTTCAAGGTAGCCACGCCACCCTCCAAAGGATACTTCGAGGCATCGCCTCTGAGCCATACCTCGGTAATACCGTTCTTACCGCCCTCGATAGGCATAATCCACTCGGGAGTACCGTCAATGCTCCAATCGAAGTTAGCAGTAACCATAACATGGGTCATAAAGCCTACAACCTCATTAGGCCAAGCCAGTTCTACACCCTCTGCGCCAACAGGCTTACTGTCGTAAGCGTAGGTCAGATCGCCACTCTCAGCATAGACAAAACCCCAATCATCCATCTCCACGGGATAGATATTGAGCACACGCTCGGTCTTAGCCATAGTAAGCTCAGCAACAACCTGCTCCTGGTCGCCCATCTTCATAGTGAGCACGCAAACGTGGTTATTGTCGAGATCCTTCAACTCGGCAACCTTAACCTGAACCTTAAATTCATCGCTTGCCTTGCCACGCAACGAATATACACTATTGCCACCATCGACCAACGAGAAGTAGGTAGCCTCCTCCTGATTCATCGAAATCTCCCAATCGAGATTTGCGGCAAAAGTCAAGTTCACAATCTCACCAGCACCGACTGTGCGAGTAACCTTCGAGGGGAACTCGGGAAGTACGGGTTTGGGATCGGGCTTACAAGCAGTCATCACTGCACTGATGCAGAGAAGACCAACCAACAATCTAAAAACTTTCTTCATATCCTATAATAATTGAGTTAAATAATATTTATATTATTGATTTTCTTTTACATACCCTGCTTTTTAAGGTCGGCAGCAACCTCGTCACTCACCCACTCCAGGATAGAGTAGAAGTGACCAACAGTACCAATCATCTCGCCCAAGTCCTCAACATAGACCTCGTTCCACAACTCAACAAATCTCTGACAGGAGTTGAAGTAGGAGGGGTAGTAAGAGCTATGAGTGGTAAGGATGTGGTTGTCGCCCAAAATCTGGCCGAAGACCGATGCCTCGTCACTCAAAAGCTGGTCTTTATCCATAGTAACCAGAGGGTTAGCCGCATTGCTCGGGTCGAAGGTGATGGTGAGGTCGTAGCCATCGTAGAAGCAGTCGTGCAGAATCACGGTATTGGGCACCGAGGGGTGTACCGAGGTCTGAATCAGTCGCTGGTAACTTGCATTATCACCCGGGTAGTCACGCAACAGAAGCGAGGTAACAACACACCAGCCCGAGAAGTTATTCACATCAAACGGGCAAGCCTTGTACATCACCACCTTGGTCTGCTTATTCTCTTTGTAGAGTTCCCAATCGAGTGCCTCGGGGTTAATCAGACGAAGAGTAAAACCAAGCGAGTCGGTAGGCTCAATATTATCATACAGACCCTTGATTTTCACCTCGGTAGCAAGTTTGCCTGCGGGGATAGTCACACTATTCGACAGGAGCTGGAAGTGTTTGCCCTCCACAGCATTGCTACCCTCGTCGACAACCTCGATACCAAAGGTGCGGTCGTAATCGCGAGCCACGGTCGAGGAGAGAGCCACGGTGAAATACTCCTCATCGGGGGTCACCATATTAATCGACATTGTGTCGGCAAATATCACATACTCGGCATCGGAGTAGGTTGTGTACTCCTCCTCGCACGCCACAAAGAGTGACGATGCAAGAGCCAAGAGTGTAAAAAATCTCAAAAACTTCATATATATATTATATATAGATATCCAAACTATTTATTACTCTCATTACCCACTACCTCAGAGCCGGGTGACTCGATCTCATGCTGAGGGATAGGCCAAACGAACAGGGGGTTGTCGGCAGTGATGCGGAGCGAACTACCCTCCTTCAGCGAGTGCATCTGAGGTGTACGCTCAAAACCGCCACCATTGTAGAGTGTGCCCCATCGTTTGAGGTCGTGCAGACGGAAGCCCTCCATATAGAGCTCTCTCACGCGCTCCTCGGCAATTTTCTGCAAGAAGTCATCCTCCGAAAGGGAGAGACTGCCACCCGAGGTATAACGAGCGGCACGCAGAGTGTTCATATCGCGCGATGCAGCCACAAAGTCGGGTTTCGCCTGTCGGCAATAGGCCTCAGCACGAATCAGATACTGCTCTGCCAAGCGGAAAGGCTTGGGCATATTGACGTGGTATACAAGCGACTGACTGATAAGGTCTTGATTGCCATAATACTTAACCAACAAAGGCCAGGTAAGTTGGTGGTCGTGACCTGTCTGCAACTCGTAGAAGTAGCTGCCATATCGCATATCACTCGCATCGTAGAGATCGATAACCCACTGGGCAGGAACATAGTCGGGATAGTAGTAGGCGTAATCCTTGGTAAAGTTCAGGAAGACCGAGCCAAGAGCACCGCCAAACGAGGTAGCGGTGAAGCCCACACGCCAGATAATCTCAGTACCCACATCGTAGTTCCACATATAGTCAAAGTAGGTCATATCGCTGGTGTATAGACTATTTGCGGGAGAAAGGCTATACGCACCATTGGGGTGGTCGATAACCAGCGAGGAGTATTTCACAGCACCCTCCCAATCCTGCATATAGAGAGCCACGCGAGCGTGCAGAGCGTATGCAACAGCCTGAGTCATAAATGCAGAGCTATACTGGTCGTTATCGGTATCGAGCAACTCCTCTGCTTTTTTAAGATCCTCCAAGACAAATGCATAAGACTCTTTCAACGATGCGCGAACAGCCTTCTCGGGTACGGAGTAGCCCTTGCGGAGTACAACACCAAGCTCCTGCTCGGCAGTTGCAGGATCATAGGCCTTGCAGAAACATTTGAGCAACTCGGAGTAGGCCATAGCACGGATGGTATAAACCTCGCCCGTATATTGTTCAAGGGTGAGAATACGCTCCTCGACAACCTGGTCGGCCATCACAGCGTCAATTTTCTCAAGATAGAAGTTACAACTTGCAATCACCTGATAGAGAGCAGCATATACCGCCTCAATCTCCGAAGCGGTAGGTCGCACCTGCCACTGCCAGAAACTACCAAAAGTATTGGAGTAACCATCGATAGCATAGACCATATCTGCCTGAATATCGGGCAGAAGAGTCAGATAGCCACTATAAAGAGCACTACTTTTCAGCAGTGCATAGATACCTGTCAATGTCTGCTCGGCATCCTCATAGGTTGCCATTGCCTCGTCAGTAGGAATTGCCGACTCGGGCTCCACATCAAGACACGAGGTAAACGAGAAGAGTGCAATCACTCCCGCTACCAAAAAGCTTTTCAAACTATAAATCTTATTCATATCTCTCTTGTGGTTTAGAAGGTTATATCAATGCCGAATGTATATTGACGAGCCATAGGATACTGCGCAGCATAGATGTTGGAAGTACCCTCAGGATCAAGACCGGAGAACTTGGTGAAGGTCAACAAGTTCTGACCCTGAACATAGAATCTCACACCACTAAACATTCTGTTGCGGTCGAGCAGTCGCTGAGGCAGCGAATAACTGAGCATCACATTCTTCAGACGCAGGAACGATGCATCCTCCAGCAATCGGCTATCAAACTCGGTGTACTCACCGTGGCGGGGAATATCGGTCACATCACCCGGCTCCATCCATCGGTCGAGCAGACGACGCGACTGGTTGTAGGCTGCAAAACGACCATTCGACTCATCGAAGTAGCGGTCGTTGTTAAGCATCCATCTGTCTGCCACCCAGCTGAACTGCGCGCTTGCCGAGAAACCCTTCCACTGCACGGCAGTACCAAAACCACCCTGCCAGGGAGCAATGTAGCTCTTGCCGACAAGCACCTTATCCTCGTCGCGCAACTCATTGGTCAGGTTGCCATCCTTGTCGTACCAGAGCGCATCACCATTTGCGGGGTTAACACCTGCATAGCGGTTGATATAGAACTCGCCAAGCGAACGACCAACAACGAGTTTGGTGTTGGTATTGGAACGCTCGTACTCCTTCACGCCATTATACAACTCGGTGATTTCATTATAGTTATACGACACATTGGCATTAACCGTCCAAGTCACATCGGGGCGAGCTAGAAGAGTGGCATTAACACTCAGCTCAGCACCAACATTAATCATCTCACCCACATTGTCCCAGTAGTAGCCAAAGCCTGAGGTCGAGTAGGGAGTAGGCACCTGCATCAACATATCGGAAGTCTGCTTGTAGTAGAACTCCAGATCGGCAGTCACTCTGTTCCATAAGCCTGCGCGGAAGGCGAGGTTGGTGGTCCAGGGTTTCTCCCAACCCAGATTCTCGTTACCGGGCTGCATAAGACCTACACCTGCATTGCCCGCATAGTCTAGACCACCGCCCACAAGCGAGAAGTGCTCGTAGTTGGGAATAGAAGAGTTACCCGAAGTACCTGTCGAGAACGAGATCTGCGACTGGTTGAGCCAATCGGAAACACCATCCATAAAGGACTCGTGGCGCATATCCCACATAAAACCAAGCGACCAGAACATTGCCCAACGACGCTGACGACCAAATCTCGACGAGCCATCGGCACGAGCTGCAGCCTCGAAGTAGTACTTATTCTTCAAGTTATACTCGGCACGCGAGAAGAACGAGAGGAAGGCGTAGTCCGAATCGGTAGTGTCACCCCACGAGGTAACGCGAGTACCTGTCGAAATATTGGTGAGGCGATCGTTGTTCTGACCCTCCGAGAGGAGGCTGAAGGCCTCGTAGTGGTAGTCAACACCCTCCTGACCAACCATAAAGTTAAAAGAGTGATCCAGACCGAGATCAAACTGATAGTTCACGGTATTGGTAATGGTAAGGTTGTAACCATCTACCGAGGAGCGCGAAGCACTACCCTGACCCTGATTGGGGAGATAGCTCGGATAGGACTTACCAAAACCTGTGGTATGCGAGTAGTCAACACCCACCTGCGAATGCAAGGTAAGACCCTCAATAGGGGTTGCATCAGCGGAGAGAGTGGTGATAAGTTTATATTTCTTGTAGTTGACGGGGTTGTTAGCCAGCCACTCCAGAGGGTTCTGACCATTGCCCTTCCACGAGCCATCGCCAATAGAGGCGATAGAGCCGTCCGCTCTGCGAGGATCCCAATAGGGCATCATAAAGCGGGCCGCAGAGATAGGGGTGAGGAGGTTGTAAGAGCCCTCATCCGCCTGCTGGATATTCTGGAAGTTGAGCATAGTATTGCTACCTACCTTCAACCAATCGGCAGCCTTGCGCTCAAAGTTGGTGCGGAGCGAGTAACGCTCAAAGCCAGAGCCTACGGCAGTACCGTCTTGATTGTAGTAGCCACCCGAGAAGTAGTAGTTACTCTGCTGGTCGCCACCCGAAACAGCCACCTCGTGATTCTGCAAGAGGGCAGACGAGTTGAAGACCTCATCCATCCAGTTAACATCAATCTGACTGAGGTAGTCGTAGTTCTGACCTGCGCTCATACCAATCTGCTTCTCGTACTCGATACGCTCGGCAGTATTCATCAAATCCCACTTCTTGTCACCTGCCACCTGCGAGATACCGAGCTGTGTGCGATACTCGATGCGGGGACGCTCCGAGGCACGACCACGCTTGGTGGTGATAACGATAACACCATTTGCCGCACGCGCACCATAGATTGAGGTCGAGGAGGCGTCTTTCAGCACCGACAATGACTCGATATCGGCAGGATTGATGGTGTTAAAGTCGCTCGCAGAGATAGGCACACCGTCGAGGATGTAGAGGGGAGCAGTACCCGAGTTGATAGAGTTGGTACCACGGATGGTCATCACCGCCGCAGCACTCGGCTCACCTGTACTCGAAAGCACCGACAGACCTGCTACCTGACCCTGCAACGCCTGGTCGAAAGCTGCGGTGGGGGTATTCTCAATCTTCTCGGTCTTTACAGTCGAGACAGATCCTGCCACAGTACCCTTCTTACGGACACCATAGGCGATCACCACCACATCTTCGATTGCTTCGCTATCGCTCTGCATCTGCACATTAAATGTTATCTCACTCTCGCCTGCAGGCACAACCCACTCTATCGTCTGATAGCCGAGATAGGAGAAGGTGAGCTGCTGACCGGAGTTAAGGCTGATGGAGTAGGTACCGTCAAACGAAGTCGCAACACCACTGTTGGTATCGGAGATAACCGACACACCAATAAGTGGCTCGCCATCCTCGGCCGAGGTAACCACACCACTGACATTCACCTTCTCTGGAGTCTGGGCAAAAACACACTCACTGTACACCGAGAAAAGGGTGATAATCAGGCCAACAAAAAGTTTTCGGAAATTTGTTTGATTCATAGCGCGCAAAGGTAACACTTTTTTTTTAGCGCACAAACTTTTTGTGATACTTTTCTTTTCAAAATCAACGGTTTACCTATGATGCAATTTATCTAAATTGAGGGGTTGTGGGAATTATGGGAGTTATGGGAGTTATGGGAATTATGGGAAGAAAGGAAGAGTAGGGAGTATAAGGAGTTTAGAGAGTTTAAGGAATTTTGGGAATTTAAGGAGTTTAGGGAGTTTAGGGAAATTAGTAAAAGTTCCTATTACTCCTATTACTCCTATTACTCCTATTACTCCCATAATTCCCATACACAAAAAAGTTGCCTGCAATTCGATATTGCAGGCAACTTTAAAAATCAAACCCCAAAGGTTAAAAAGTCGTAGAATTGAGGGAATTTGGGGCTTCGTGAAGCGAGGCCGCCCGCAGGCGTCACAGACGCTTTTCTATTTACCCCACAACCAAAAAAAAGTCGTAGAATTGAGGGAATTTGGGGCTTCGTGAAGCGAGGCCGCCCGCAGCATACTTAATCGTATGTGAGGACGGCCTCGCAAGGGAAGTGACAAATTCACCAATTATACGGCTTTTTTACTTGTATTTAGCGGTGCGGGCATCATTAATAACCCCCGACCAATTCATACCAAATGCAAAGTCATAGGTATTACCCTCGCTATCGACATGGCAACGCATATCGCGGGTAACATCCTCCAACTGCTCCTCAACGGTACGCATATCGGCAGGCATCTGCATAGGCATAAGGCCCTGAGGCTCAAATGCACCGCTGATAACCTCCATAACAGCCTGTTTCTGAACGTTGAAGCCAACCAAGATTGCATCAACTGCACTCTCAAACTCGTTCATAACCATCGGGCGGTTAACATCGAGCTGCAAGATAACGGGCTTGTCACCCATCTCCTCGCGGGTCTTCAAAATCATATCGAGCTGGCTCTCGTTCGAGGTAGTCACACTCTTACCCTTATACGAGCGGTTTGTGAAGTTCTCCAGCGGATCGCCACCTGCAAGGCTCACCTCACGAGCAAACTCTGCGGTATAGGGACGATACTGCAAGCTGATAGGCATATAGCCATTGCCACCATTGCGTGCATCGTTAGCATCATAGCCTGTGCCGTTTGCGGGTGCGTCAGCAAATACAATAGCCACATCGGCATCCTTAGCATTGTCAACAAGAGTGAAATACTTGCTGAGCTGCTCTGCGGGCAGAGGAAGCTCCCAACGACCCTCAGTCATCTGAGGAGCCACCATAGCACCTGCACCTGCATTGCCACGGAAGGCCATACGGGGAGCGATGTAAATCTTAGGTACATACACCTTAATCTCCTTATTCAGAGGCAGAACGCCACCCTTATTCTTCAACATAACAATCGAGCGCAACTGAGCCTCATAGCCGGCCTTCATATAGTCGGGATTACCAACGATAGCCTTGGTCTCCTCAACATCGAGGTAGGGGTTCTCGAACAAACCGGGACGGAAGATGTTGAGCAACAGACGAACTGCGGTCTGCTCCATACGAGCGCGCATCCACTCCTCGCCCATCTCCTCGATACCCATCTGGTAAGCCTCCAAAACGGGACCCTTATCGTTGTTACCACCGAACATATCGACACCAGCCTTGATGAGCTTGTAGTGACGCTCAGCAACAGTCAGGTGCTCAACGCCCCAACTGGTAGTACCGAAGCTGTTCACTGCGCGGTTGTCCTTGGTCACACCCCAGTCGGTGCAGACAACACCCTCGAAGCCATACTCACCACGAAGTACATCGTTGATGAGGTACGACGAGTAGGCATTACCCACGTTCTCGCCGTTCTTGGTATCTTGACCTGTCGAGATGGTGTAGTAGGGCATCACTGCAGTAGCCATACCGGTCTTGCCATTGAGCTTGAAAGCACCCTCGGTGAAGGGCTGCATATGGTCTGCCAGACGACCACCGGGGAATACGGCATACTTACCGAACGAGTAGTGAGCATCGCGACCACCCTCGCCTGCACCACCACCGGGCCAGTGCTTAATCATCGCATTCACACTCTCGTAGCCCCAGCCACCTTCTACCTCAGCATCGCCTTTCGAGGTCTGGAAGCCATCGACATAGGCGCGAGCCATATCGGTCGAGAGATCGGGATCCTCGCCAAAGGTACCGTTAAAACGGCTCCAACGAGGCTCGGTAGCGATATCAATCTGAGGCGACAGTGCGGTTGCAATACCCAGAGCACGATACTCCTTCGATGCAATCTCGCCAAACTGCTCCATCACTGCGGGATCAAAAGTTGCAGCGATACCGAGCGAGCTGGGCCAATAGGAGATCTGACCATTAGCACCTACATAGTACTCCACATTCTCACCTGCACTATGGCGGGGGTCGGAGGAGTTATTTGCGGGGATACCGTGGCCGATACCCTCAACATAGGCCTGTACATTATTGCTCCACTTAGCGGCAATCTCGGGACTGCCAACGCTGGTTACCAGAACGTGTCGGAGGTTATCTTCGGTGAGGAACTTCATCTGCGCATCGGTGATGTTTTCGGTAGGAACAGCCTGATGTGCGCTATAAAGCATCAGACCTGCAATCTGCTCAATCGAGATCTGCGATGCCAAATCCTTAGCACGCTTCTCGAAGGGCTTTCTCCAATCCTCGTATACATCCAATTTGCCGTTTTTGTTCAGGTCCTTAAATGCATAACCGTTCTTGGTGATAATCTGCACACCCGACGAGGCCGAGTAACCCAGAGTAGCACCATTCTTCTGAGTGATGACAATGTGAGAGCCTTTATCCTCACTTGTCCACTTCTGACCGCCACAGCTCGAGAGAACCGCTGCTGCCAACGCTGCAAGAGCGAAATAATGGATGTTCTTCATTTTAGTTTGTGTTAGTTATTAATGTGTGTTTTGTTGTCAACTCTTTTTACTCCTCCAAAGCACCACAGGTACATACCAGGTTGCGGTCACCAAAGCCGTTGTCTATCTTGGTAACATAGGGGAAGAACTTGCTGCGAGCCACCCACTCAAGGGGGAATGCAGCCTCCTCACGGGTATAGGGATGCGCCCACTCCTCCGAGGCAATCTCGCGTGCTGTGTGGGGTGCATTTGCCACCACATTATCCTTCTCGCCCACTGCAGCCTCGCACTCGCGCTTAATCTGGATGAGTGCCTCGATAAATCTATCCATCTCGGCCTTCGACTCACTCTCGGTAGGCTCAATCATCAGCGTATCGTGTACGGGGAAGGAGAGAGTGGGTGCGTGGAAGCCGTAGTCCATAAGTCGGCGTGCCACATCGCCCACCTCAACACCGTAGTCGTGCTTGAAGTTGTGCAAATCGAGGATAAGTTCGTGACCTACACGGCCATTTTCGCCTGTGTAGTAGGTGCGATACTCACCTTCGAGAGCCTTCGACATATAGTTTGCATTGAGGATTGCCGTCTCGGTAACGGTGCGCAAACCCTCTGCGCCTAACATCTTGATATAGCCGTAGGTAATGGGCAAGAGCAGTGCGCTACCCCATGGCGACGACGAAACAGCAGTGATACCCTGCTCACCACCTGTCGGAACGACCGAGTGCGAGGGGAGGAAGGGTACCAAGTGCTGAGCCACACATACGGGACCAACACCGGGGCCACCACCACCGTGAGGCATAGCAAAGGTCTTATGCAGATTGAGGTGGCAGACATCGGCACCAATATAGCCGGGGTTGGTCAAGCCCACCTGGGCGTTCATATTTGCACCGTCCATATATACCTGACCGCCAGCATCGTGCACCAAATCTACCATCTCGCGAATACGACTCTCAAATACACCGTGGGTCGAGGGGTAGGTAATCATCACGCCACACAACTCGGCAGCATACTGCTCTGTCTTGGCCTTCAAGTCCTCTACATCGATATTGCCCGCCGAGTCGCAAGCCACGGTAACAATCTTCATACCTGCCATCGCTGCCGAAGCGGGGTTGGTGCCGTGCGCCGAGGCGGGAATCAGTACGATATTGCGATAGCCCTGACCACGACTCTGGTGCCAAGCACGGATAATCATCAGACCGGTATATTCACCCGCAGCACCCGAATTGGGCTGCAAGGTAGCACCTGCAAAGCCTGTAATAACTGCCAGATCGTGTTCGAGCTCGGTAATCATCTCCAGATAGCCCTCTGCCTGCGACAGAGGTGCAAAGGGATGCATATCGGTAAAACCACTGAGCGACAAAGGCATCATAGTCACCGCAGGGTTGAGTTTCATAGTACACGAACCGAGAGATATCATACTGTCTGCCAGCGAGATATCGCGATGCTCCAAACGCTTGATATAGCGCATCATCTCAGTCTCGGTGTGATATTTCGAGAACACCTCCTCAGTCATAAAGGGGCTCTTGCGGCTCAGGCTCTCGGGGAGAGGTGCGCCATCAACCCACTTAACCTTCTTGGGAGCGCGCTTGCCTGCCGCCTCAGCGAAGATGGCAACAATCTGCTCTACATCCTCCTCAGTGGTCATCTCGTCAAGACTGAGACGTACCTTGTCCTCAGCAGGATAGTAGAAGTTGATGCCACGCTCCAAAGCTGCCTGTTGAACAACAGCAGCCTCAGCACTCACCTCGATAGTGTCGAAATAGTGCTCCGAGGCGGGCGAATAACCCAGTTCTTTCAACGCCTCAGTAACGGTAGTTGCCGCGCTGTGGATGTGGTTGGCAATAGCCTTGATGCCCTCAGGACCGTGATATGCAGCATAAAGACCCGACATAGTGGCCATAAGTGCCGATGCAGTACAGATGTTCGAAGTTGCTCTCTCGCGCTTAATATGCTGCTCACGAGTCTGGAGAGCCATACGAAGAGCCTTATTGCCCAGACGGTCTACCGACACACCGATAATACGACCGGGCATCTGACGCTTGTAGGCCTCGCGAGTGGTCATAAAACCTGCGCTGGGACCACCAAAGCCCATAGGCAGACCCATACGCTGCGATGAGCCGACAGCGATATCTGCACCCCACTCTGCGGGAGGAGTGAGCAACGCAAGCGACATAAGGTCGCAGACAGCACTCACCTTAGCACCTGCAGCGTGCGCAGCCTCGGCAAAGGCAGTATAGTCGCACACCTCGCCACGAGCAGCGGGATATTGCACCATAGCACCAAACTCCTTGCCGGTAAACTCGTAGGTGGCGTAATTGTCGGTGACAATCTCTATTCCGAAAGGCTCACTGCGGGTAATCAGCACATCGAGAGTCTGGGGGAAGATATTCTCATCTACGAACATCACATTCGCCCCTGCTGCCACCTGCTGTTTGGTGCGCAGAGCAAAGCTCATCAGCATAGCCTCAGCAGCCGCTGTTGCCTCATCGAGAAGCGAGCAGTTGCCAATCTCCATACCTGTCAGCGAGATGGTCATAGTCTGGAAATTGAGCAGAGCCTCCAAACGACCCTGCGATATCTCAGCCTGATAGGGAGTGTATGAGGTGTACCACGAGGGATTCTCAAAGACATTTCGCATAATCACCGCGGGGGTTGCCGAAGGGTAATAACCCATACCGATAAAGGAACGGTAAGGGGTATTCTTGGCTGCTAAAGCACGGATGCGCGCAGCATACTCCCACTCACTCATACCCTCGCCCACCGCCAACGGCTTACGAAGACGAATACCTGCGGGAATAACCTGCGAGATGAGTTCCTCAACACTCTCTACGCCAATTTTCTCAAGCATAGCCTTGCGCTCATTGCCAACAAGACCAATCTGCCTATCAATAAATGTTTTCATTTCTGGTTCTATTTAGTTTTCTTTTACTTTCGTTTATTTTAGGGAGGTTAGGGAGTTTAAGGAATTTAGGGAACAATGTCCACTAATCCTATGATTTCCTATTACTCATATTCTCTCCTATTATTCCTATTGCCTCTACCACCCAAAAAGTCATATGGCTGAGGAAATTTTGGGCTTCGGCATCACAGATGCTTTTCTTTTTTTGCCTCTTACAATCCCAACCCTCACCACCTTAAAAAGGCGTATGGTTGAGGAAATTTTTGGCTTCGTAAAATGAGGCAAAGCGGAGTTTACTTAAAGTAAATGAGCATTTGACTCACAAGGGAAGTGCAAAATTTACCAGCCAGATGGCTTTTTACCTCTGGCGAATATCAACTCGCGGTGTATTATCAGGAGTAAAAGGCTTACCCTCCTGGAAATAATTCTCCAGAATAGTTGTCACCAAATCGGTAACTCCGGTGGGACGAGGACGGGTAAAATTGTAACTGCTGTAAATGTAGTCGGCCAGCACAACACTATATTTCTCCTTTGCGGGGTAGATTTTGTGGTCGAAGATTACATCCACCGCATCACCCTTCTCGTCAGTAATGACGGTATAGGTCAATCCAGAAGGCAAAAGATCGCGCGAATGCGACTCCTTAGGATTGGTCGTATCGTTGAATTTGTTCATAATCAGCTCCTTTAACTCTGCAAGCGACATCTCCACTCTGATACCACGACTGGAGAAGGGGTCAACAGCAAAAATCGAAGCACGATTCAGATCGCCCGCCGCAAAGCCATCGACACGCACACCGCCCTGATGATAGAAGGCAAAGTCGCTCTTGAGCTCTTTGCGGAGCAGATCGCTCAACAGATTGGCAACACCATTCTTATCTGCATCGACCGCTACAGTACCCACAACCTCCTTCATCATAGGAACATCGTAGTACTTAACAATCTTCTGTTCCCATTCCTGGTCGGGGGTGATATCGGCAGTCGGTACGAGGTGGTTCTCAATCGAGATAATCTTCTTGCCCTGCATCTTGATAGTGGTTACACCGATGTTTTTCAGACTCTTTCCTGTTTGAGTAACAACCGTCTCACCCATCAACTCACCAACGGGGATTGTGGTGTGGGTGTGACCGCCAACCAAGATATCCATTTCGGGAAGTGCCTCGACCAAACGAGGATCCATATCGTAGCCGAGGTGCGAAATACCAATCAGCACATCGCAACTATCCGCCAACACACGCAACGACGCAGCGGTCTGGAAAGCATCGGGAAACTCGGTACCCACAAAAATCTCATCATCACCATCGGGGTGTCCATTTTTAAAGTTGGTAACAAAGCCCGTAAAGCCGAACTTAACGCCATCTATCTCCTTGATAACATATGCCTTAGGCTGCGCCAGAGCAGTTGTGCCCGTATTGATATTGGCACACACCACATCAAACTCGGCCTCCGACACACGCTTATTGAGCACCTCCAAGCCCTTGTCGAACTCGTGGTTACCGAAGATAGCCACGTCGTAGTCAAGTTCGTTCATCAGTTCGATGACCGGCTTGCCGCTCTCGGGTGCCATATCAACATAGGGGTTGCCGGTAACGCGGTCGCCCGCATCGACAAGGATCACTTCAGCGGTATCTGCAGCACGCACCGCCTCAACATAGGTGGCCAGCAAGGGGAACTTGGCAATCTCACCGTGGATATCGTTTGTAGAGATAAGTACAAAGGTCTTCTGACCTCCACACGAGCAGAGCATAACAGCCAAAGAGAGAGCCACAATACCCCTGCTCAAATTGCGTAGAAAATTGGTTTGATGCATTATTTTCAGAATTTATATTTTATACCTATTTAGATTGGCAAATATAAGCAAAAAAATCGCAAACCTTGCCCCTCCTCCCTCAAAAAAATAGGCAATAAAAAGTTTATAAAACCTCCACCCAATCCTCTAAAAAAACAAAAGCCCCGACGAAAGGTCAGGACTTTTAGGAGTTGATGGTAGATGAGTTGATAGTAAATCGAAGTATTTTTGCAGATATAGCGAATTTTTATTATCTTGGGACAGGATAAACTAAATTTTTATGGAGCACATCAAAATAGTTTGCGAGAATTGCAAGAGTGAACTCTTCGTAGATTGGGGAACACGCCTGAAGGATGTAGCAAAGATGATTGCAACACCCGAAAGAAAGGAGCCTTGGCTGGCGGCCTATGTAAACAACTCTATCCGGGAACTCGACTACCGCATCTGCGAGCCGGTGACGGTTAAGTTTATAGATATCACCCATTTTGAGGGTATGAGAGTCTATCAGCGCACCCTATTTATAACACTCCACAAGGCTGTGCACGACCTTTATCCCGACAACCGTTTCCGCATCAAGCACTCCCTCTCCAAGGGTTTCTACTGCGAATTGGAGGGTATTGCCCCCACTGAGGAGGTGGCAACCAAGATTCGTGCGAGGGTTGATGAACTGATTGCGCAGAACATACCCATTGTGCGCAACAAAATGCTCAAAGATGAGGCACTTGAGATATACCGACAACTCGGCTTTGAGGATAAGATTGCGATTATCAACTCCCGACCTCATCTCTACGTCACCGTCTACCGTCTGGCCGATATGGCGGGCTACTTCTATGGCGCACTTGCCCCATCGACAGGTCTTATCCACCTCTACGATTTCCGCCCTTATGGCGAGGGGTTTCATATCACCTGCCCGCGTCGCACAGAGCCTTCGATGCTCGAAAATGTAGTGCCTCAGCAGAAGATGTACGAGGTATTCAGCGAGTACAAGGATTGGGTAGATATTATCGGAGTGTCAAATGTAGGCCCTCTGAATCAGATGATTAGCGACGGCAAGAGCACCGGGTTGATTCAGGTTGCCGAGGCTCTGCACGAGAAGAAGATAAGCAAAATTGCCGACACGATTGCCGAGGCTCACGCTGAGCGCGGAGTGCGCATGGTACTGATTGCCGGCCCCTCGTCGAGCGGCAAGACAACCTTCTGCAAACGACTCGGCATCGGACTCGGAGTGCTCGGTTTCCACCCCCAGAGTATATCGCTCGACGACTACTTTGTCGATCGCACCAAGACTCCGCGCGATGAGAGTGGCGACTACGACTTTGAGGCATTGGAGGCTATCGACCTCGCACTCTTCAACGACCACCTGCGCCGACTCTTTGCGGGCGAGGCGGTGGTATTGCCACGCTACAATTTTATCACTGGTCTGAGAGAGTGGCACGAGAAGCCTTTGCAACTCGACGACCGCTCGATACTCCTGGTGGAGGGCATTCACGGTCTCAATCCAAGACTCACTGACGGAGTGGCGGACAACCTCAAATTCAAGGTCTATATCTCGGCACTGACCTCGATCTCGATGGATGATCTTTCGCGCATCTCGACAACAGACAACAGACTGTTACGCAGAATGATACGCGACCACGCCACACGCGGCTGCGATGCTACGGCAACCCTGCAACGCTGGGCAAGCGTGCGCAAGGGTGAGGATAAACACATCTTCCCCTATCAGGAGAATGCCGATGTGATGTTCAACTCCTCGCTCTTCTACGAGATCCCCGTTTTGAAGGCCTACGCTCTGCCTCTGCTGCATAGCGTGCCCGACACTGTCGAGGAGTATGCCGAGGCACACAGGCTGTTCAAGTTTTTGGACAACTTCCTGCCTATCTCGCCCGAAGATATCCCACCCACCTCGATTCTCCGCGAATTTGTAGGAGGGAGTTCGTTTAAGTATTAAGGCATAAAAAAATAACAACGCCGGAGATAGTTCTCCGGCGTTGTTGTTGATATTCTCAATCTCTATTCTGCACTCTTTGCAGCGCGTTTGCGATCTATCTCGCTGAGGAGAATCTTGCGCAGGCGCATAGCGTGCGGGGTAATCTCTACATACTCGTCCTCGCGGATATACTCCAAAGCCTCCTCCAGCGAGAACTTGACTGCGGGAGCGATACTTACCTTATCGTCCGAACCACTTGCACGCATATTAGTCAGTTTCTTGCTCTTGGTCAGGTTGATACAGATATCGCCATCGCGAGTATTCTCACCCACTACCTGACCGCAATAAACCTCCTCGCCTGGCTCAACGAAGAATCGACCGCGATCCTGCAACTTATTGATAGCGTAGGCGTATGCCTGACCTGTCTCCATAGCCACCAGCGAACCGTTATTACGCATCTCGATATCGCCCTTATAAGGCTCAAAGCTCTTGAATCGGTGTGCCATAACAGCCTCGCCAGCCGTTGCGGTAAGCAGGTTGCTTCGCAAGCCGATCAGACCACGCGAGGGGATATCGAACTCCAGACGAGTACGCTCATTGCGACTCTCCATATTATTAAGCACAGCCTTGCGCTTGGTTGACATCTCAATCGCCTTGCCTGCATACTCATCGGGTACATCAATGGTGAGCTCCTCGATAGGCTCGCAACGCACACCATCAATCTCCTTGATGATAACCTTAGGCTGACCCACCTGCAACTCGTAACCCTCACGACGCATAGTCTCAATCAGCACCGAGAGGTGCAGCACGCCACGACCAAAGACAATCCACTTATCGCCCATATCGCCCTGCTCCACACGCAGTGCCAAGTTCTTCTCCAACTCCTTATCCAAACGCTCCTTGATGTGGCGCGAGGTGACAAACTTACCATCCTGACCATAGAAAGGCGAGTCGTTAATCGAGAAGAGCATACTCATTGTAGGCTCATCAATAGCGATAGGAGGCAGAGGCTCTGGATTCTCAGCATCGCAGATGGTATCACCAATCTCAAAGCCCTCGATACCTACAAGTGCGCAAATCTCGCCACACTTAACCTCCTCAGCCTTGGCCTTGCCCAGACCGTCGAAGACCATCAGATCCTTAATGCGGGTCTTGATAAAGGTCTGGCCGTCGCGCTTTGCCAGAGTCACGGGCATACCTGCACGCAGAGTGCCGCGAGTAACCTTACCGACAGCGATACGACCTACATAGGAGGAGTATTCAAGCGAGGTGATAAGCATCTGTGGAGTACCCTCAACCACTTCAGGCTCGGGAATATCGTCAATGATTGCGTCGAGCAGAGGAGTGATATCGGTGGTGCGCTCGGTGGGTTTATGACTCATCCAGCCCTGCTTTGCACTACCATAGATCACACGGAAATCGAGCTGATCGTCCGAAGCACCGAGTGTAAACATCAGGTCGAACACCTGCTCATATACATAGTCGGGACGGCAATTGGGCTTATCAACCTTGTTGATTACCACGATAGGTTTCTTGCCGAGCGAGAGCGCCTTCTGCAACACAAAGCGTGTCTGAGGCATAGTGCCTTCAAATGCATCAACCAAGAGCAATACACCGTCGGCCATATTGAGCACGCGCTCTACCTCACCACCAAAGTCGGAGTGACCCGGAGTGTCTATAATATTGATTTTGTAGTCCTTATAGATTACCGATACATTCTTCGACAGGATGGTAATACCGCGCTCACGCTCCAAATCGTTGTTATCCATAATCAGTTCGCCCGAGTTGTTATCACGACCTCGGAGCAGGTTGCCCTGCAAAATCATCTTATCGACCAGAGTGGTTTTACCGTGGTCAACGTGTGCGATGATGGCAATGTTTCTCAGTTTCTGCATCTTTTTCCTCTATATTTTCGACCTGCAAAGGTAGGAATTATTCGCTAAAATTGTTTACATTTGCTCTACTAATATCAATTTTTATGGAGAGAAAAATCTTGATTCCCCGTCTGGACGGCTCAGAGAGCAAGGTGGCTTTCGGCTCTGCGGGCGAACTCCTCGCTGAGTTTCTGCCTGCTACGGCAAGGGTTATTGTCATCGCAGATGCCAACATCGACCGTTGCCATGCCGAACTACTCGCCCCCTACGAGAAGATTATCATCGGACAGGGCGAGAGCATAAAGACACTCCACACTGTCGAGGAGTTGGTGCGCGAACTTATCTCCCGCGAAGCCGACCGCTCCACCTTCCTGCTCGGTATTGGTGGCGGCATTGTCACCGACATCACGGGTTTTGTGGCCTCTATATATATGAGAGGTATACGCTTCGGTTTTGTGCCTACCACGCTTCTGGCTCAGGTTGATGCAAGTGTGGGCGGCAAAAATGGTGTCAACCTCGACGGCTTTAAAAATATGGTGGGTTGCTTCAACCAGCCCGAGTTTGTGATTTGCGACTCCGCACTTCTCGGCTCACTCCCTGACAGAGAGTTCCGTGCGGGCATTGCCGAGATGGTTAAGGCGGCAGTAATTGGGGATGAAACGCTGTTTGAACTATTTGAGAATCACTCATTTGACGATTTTCGTAAAGATACGGAGTTGCTCAGTCAGGCAATCGAGAGAGCTGTGCGAGTGAAGGCTGCCATTGTGGAGCGTGACGAACGCGAGGCGGGCGAACGACGACTTCTCAACCTCGGACACACCATAGGTCACGCTATTGAGAAGTGTAGTCGCAAGATATTGCACGGCGAGGCTGTGGCGGCAGGCATGGGTGTCGTGGCGCGCTATGCCGCAGAGCGAGGGGTATGCAGCACGGAGTGCGCAGAGCGAATCATCACACTATTAGATAATTACGGTCTGCCAACCTCTTCGCCTGTAGACTCACACGAACTCCAAAATGCCATCCTTCGCGACAAGAAACGCCGAGGCAATCTCCTTGCCCTTATCCTCCCCGAGAGGGTTGGCAAGTGCAGAATTGAGGAGGTAGAGATTTGCGAGAAACAAAGCTGATTTTGCTAAATCTCCGAACAATATATTAAAGCCGAGTAAAGCCCACTCGGCTTTTGTTTTGCAGTACAATTATCTGAATTGTTACGCAAAAAAAACAAAATTTGCACCATTTGGTCAGAAAATCACCCCTTTTCTACAATTTTTCGCAATACTATCTCTCTACTTTTGCACGTTAATTGTTCATTATAACACTTTTAGCCATACTTTTTGGTCAATGTTAAGATTATGTAAAATTTGAAAACTAGTTTGGTTTTTCAAGTTTTCTATCGTAATTTTGTACCGCTCAAACCCCTAAAAACCCCCTCTGAGCAAAAAAAGCAGTATGGATACAAGGAGTTATGTAATTGAGGAGGCTTCCAAACTCTTCTACGAGAACGGCATCAAAGCGGTGCGTATGGACGATATTGCAGTACATTGCAGTATGTCCAAGCGTACCATATACGAGTTATTCGAGAGTCGAGAGCGACTTCTCGAAGCTTGTACCGATATGATGCTGGGCAAGTTGAGTACATTGTTCGAGAATATTGCTTCAAAGGCACAAAACGTGCTCGAAGAGTTCTGGTTGGTATTCAGTGCCTCGTTTGACAAACCAAAGATTGGTCGACTGATGGGTGAGCTTGCCAAGCTATACCCTGTACTTGCCAAGCAGATGAGCGAGAAGTATTATCACGACAGACTCAACAGCAACCACGCCAGATTGAAAGTAGGTGTGGAGGAGGGTCTGATTCTACCACAACTCGACCTGGACTACTTTGCCGTAACCTTTACAAACCACATTTTCGGTTTGCCGGCTGCTGAGAAGTATGTTCTGTCGGACCCCCGCAAGGCAATTATCATCTACCTGCGTGGCATGGCAACCGATAAGGGCAGAGAATTTATTGACAAACAATTATTAAAGATAGCATAGAAAATGAGAATCAAGAGAACTCTTTTAACGGTCGCACTTGCGACCTTTATGGTCGGTAACCTCTCAGCGCAGATTTCGCAACCTATCGTACTCGATTTGGCAAAGTCGTTGGAGATTGCACTGAGCGAGAACCCCACCATCAAAGTAGCAGATTTGGAGATTGAGCGTCAGGATTGGGTACGCAAAGAGACCGCAGGCAATCTTCTGCCCACAGTAACTGCAACAGGTAGCTACCAGCGCAGTATCGTAAAGCAGGAGATGGCAAAAGGTCTGTCATTTGGTGCAGATAACACCTTCACCGCAAACGGCTCGCTTACCCTCCCCCTCTTCGCTCCCACAGTCTACAAGACACTGCAGCTCAACCGTACTCAGATGGAGAGCGCAGTAGAGGCAGCTCGCGCATCGAAGGTGACGCTGGCAGCCGAGGTAAAGAAGGCATACTATAATATAATGTTGGCAGAGCAGTCGCTTGAGGTATTGCGTTCGAGCGAGGCCTCGATTGCCCGCACTGTGGAGAACACCCGCACTATGTTCAATCAGGGCTTGGTGTCGGAGTACGATCTCCTCTCGGCAGAGGTGCAGCTCAGCAACCTCAAACCTACCATTATGCAGACCGAGCAGTCGATTGCCACTGCCAAGATGATGTTCCGTATGTATCTTGGTCTGCCCGCAGAGCAGGAGTTCACCCTCACCGGCGAACTTAACGACTATGCCGAGCAGATTATGGCAGGTGGCGAGCCTCTCTATGCCGACCTCACAGACAACACCGACCTTCGCGCTTTGGAGATCCAGATGCAGATGCTTCAGGATCAGCTTGAGCTCTATCAGTCGCAGCGTCTGCCGACCATTGCAGCCACCGGCTCGGCAATGATTACCGGTAACGATATGGAGCGTCCCGATTTCAGCGCAATGATGGGCGGTGGAGCAGCAGGAGGCACTACAGGCGGCACCACAGGCGGCACTACCGGTGGCACTACCACCACTCCCGCACCCGCCAAGAACAGCTTCTGGTGGCAGCACCCTATCTCGGCAGGTGTTTCGATCAGCATTCCCCTCTTCTCGGGTATGAAGAATCACCATCGTGCAAAGCAGGCTCGCAACAGCATCCAGCAGCTCTCTTTGCAGCGCGACTATCTGGAGCAGAGTGTTAATTTGCAGATGCAGAACGCTATCAACACCACTCTCACCGCTCGTGAGTCGCTCCTGGCTACCGATGTGACAGTACAGCAGGCTGAGAAGGCCTACTCGATTGCACAGACAAGCTACACCGCTGGTGGTATCACAATCCTTGAGCTGAATCAGTCGGAGCTGGCACTCACTCAAGCTCGCCTCAACTACTCGCAGGCTATCTACAACTACCTTTCGGCACTTGCCGAGTACAATCGTGTAGCAGGTCGCACCGAGTAAGAAACTAACCCGAAAAAGAATAATTAATAAAAAAATAAACGCAAAAAAGTTATGAAAAAGAGATTATTTTTGGCTACTCTGATTGCCCCTCTCGCACTTCTGGTCAGCTGTGGTGGCAGCCAGAAAAAAGAGGCCGTTGTGGTTGCACCCGTAGAGAGTAAAGTGGTGATCAAAACCCAGCCCGCTACTACCGAAGAGGTGGCTCAGACCGAGGTTTACACTGCCGACCTGCGCCCCTACAAGCAGACCTTCATCAGCCCCTCGATGGCTGCCCGTATTGACGAGATTCTGGTCGAGGTAGGCGACAAGGTAAAGAAGGGACAGCTCCTGGCTCGTATGGACAAGAGCCAGTACAACCAGCAGATGTTGCAGCTGAAAAATGCAGAGATGAACTTAGCACGCATCAAGGCTGTCTATGAGAGTGGCGGTGCTTCGAAGCAGAGTGTGGATGAGCTTGAGACCAGCATCAATGTTATGCGCGAGACCATCGCCAATCTGGAGGAGAACCTCGAACTGCGCAGCCCTATCGATGGCGTAATTACAGGCCGTTTTAACGAGGTAGGCGATCTCTATATGATGGGTGCCAACGCAGCAGGCGGTGTGGGTATGTTGCAGGTTATGCAGGTAAACCCCCTGAAGGCTATCGTGGCTATTCCCGAGCAGTATATTCCCCAGATACATAAGGGTATGAAGGTGGCTGTTCACAGCGACACCTATCCCGATCTGACCTTCTCGGGTGAGGTTTCGCTCGTATATCCTTCGGTGAACACCGCAACCCGTACTTTCGATGTAGAGGTTACCATCATAAACAACTACTCTACCCTTCGCCCCGGTATGTTTGCCCGCACTACCTTCAATATGGGTAACCGCCAGAGCGTTGTTGTGAGCGACCTTGCAGTGCAGAAGCAGGCAGGCGTGAACGACAAGTATGTCTATGTGATTAAGGACGGCAAGGCTGAGATGCGCAAAGTAAAGGTTGGTCGTCAGGTAGCTGACAAGATTGAGATTCTTGAGGGCTTGCAGGCAGGTGAGGTAGTTGCCACCGCCGGTCTGTCGCGTTTGGCAGATGGAGCAGAGGTGGAAGTTCGCAACTAACCCGACTTCGCTCTGACACAAACAAACTAATCTGACAAAAAAGTAAGTACGCAGAATAGTAAAAGAAGATGAAAATATACGAAACTTCGGTACGAAAACCGATATCAACCATACTGATATTCACTGCGGTGATTATCTTCGGTCTTTTCTCGGTGAGAAACCTGGCTATCGACCAATTCCCCGAGATGGAGATTCCCGCAATGAGTGTGATTACCACATACTCGGGTGCGAACACCTCCGATGTAGAGACCAATGTCACCCGCGTTTTGGAGGATCAGCTCAACTCTGTTGACCACTTGAAGGAGATTACATCGACCTCGTCGGACGGTATGTCGATGATCTCTCTCGAATTTGAGTGGGGAACAGATATTGATGCTGCAACAAACGATGTGCGCGATATCATCAGCCGCATCTCGGAGTTCCTGCCCGATGGCGTAAGCGACCCGATTATCTTTAAATTCAGCTCTTCGATGATGCCTGTGATGATGCTCTATGCTACCGCAGACGAGAGCTACAATGCACTTGGCAAAATCCTTGATGACCAGCTTGTTAACGAGCTTAACCGTATTGACGGAGTAGGTTCGGTGAGCGTTATGGGTGCCCCCACTCGCGAGATTCAGGTAAATGTTGACCCCCGCAAGTTGGAGGCATACGGTCTGACAGTAGAGGCTATTGGCGGTATCATCGCTCAGGAAAATGTAAACTCTTCGGCAGGCTCGATTGAGATGGGTAACAACAACTACACCATCAAGGCAGATGGTGAGTTCGATACCAGCGAGGAGCTCAACTCCATCGTTTTGGCAAGTGTTGCCGGCAAGGATATTATGCTGAAGGATGTTGCTAACATTATCGACACCCTCGAGAAGAGCAACCTCGACGAGCGTATCAATGGCGAGAAGGCTGTGCGTATTATCATCCAGAAGCAGTCGGGTGCAAACACCGTGCAGATTGTAAACAAAATTAAGGAGAAACTTCCTGAGATTCAGGCAAGCCTCCCCAACGATATCACCATTGGTATCCTCAACGACTCGGCAGACTCGATTACCGACTCTATCAACTCACTCGCCGAGACCGTGTTGTTCGCACTTGTATTTGTGGTATTGGTCGTTCTCTTCTTCCTTGGTCGTTGGAGAGCAACACTGATTATCGCACTCACAATCCCTGTTTCGCTGATTGTGTCGTTCATCTACCTCTATGTAACGGGCGGTACTCTTAATATCATCTCGCTCAGTTCGCTCTCTATCGCTATCGGTATGGTTGTGGATGATGCAATTGTGGTGTTGGAGAATATCACCAAGCACATCGAGCGCGGCTCTACTCCTAAGGAGGCAGCGATTTATGGTACCAACGAGGTATGGTTGTCGGTTATCGCTACCACACTGACCGTTATTGCCGTGTTTATGCCTCTGACTATGGTGGGCGGCATTGCAGGTGTTATGTTTAAGCAGTTTGGTTGGATTGTGTCGCTCGTTGTGACCGTATCGACCATTGCGGCTATCTCGCTGACACCTATGCTCTCCTCGCTGATGCTCAAAAACACCTATCACCACACCTATAAGGGTATCGGTAAAATTTTTAAACCTATCGACAAGTTCCTCGATTGGCTGGACGAGGCTTATGCTAAGTTGCTCAGCAAATCGTTGGCACACCGCTTGACTATGTTCTTCGGTCCTCTTGCGATCTTTGCTGCCGTATTCGTACTCCTTGGCCGTAATATCGAGTCTGAGTTTATGCCTGCATCGGATGGTGGTCGTATGAGCGCAACAATCGAGTTGGAGCAGACCCTTGGTCTGGACTACACCGAGGCTGTGGCTCGTAAAATTGACAGCATCATCTACAAGAACTACCCCGAGGTGGAGATTCTCTCGACAAGTGCGAGTGCAGGTGCTGCATCGTCTAACGCCTCGACCTTCCAGATGATGAACTCCTCGTCGTCGGCAACCATCAGCTATACAATGCGTCTGCCCGATGCTTCGGAGCGTGAGCGCACAGTATTCCAGATGATGGATGCACTACGCAAGGATTTGGCTGAGATTCCCGAGATTCGCACCTCGCTCGTAAGTATGGGCGGTATGATGGGTGGCGGTATGATGGGTGGTACCAGCACCGTAGAGCTCAAAATTTTCGGTCACGACATTGATGAGACTACCCGCATTGCCGAGGAGCTCCGCGAGATGTCCTCCCAATTGGAGGGTGCGCGCGATGTTCAGGTATCGCGTGATGCTATGCGTCCCGAGTATAACATCCGTTTTGACAGAAACAAACTCGCATACTACGGTCTTAACTCGGCTACCGTATCGAGCCAGATTCGCAACCGTATGAGCGGTATGACCGCATCGCTCTTCCGCGAGGATGGCGACGAGTACTACATCGTTGTTCGCTATGCCGAGGAGTTCCGCACCTCGTTCCAGGATGTGGAAAACATCGTCGTTTACACCTCACAGGGCAAGCCCGTGCGCGTAGGCGAATTGGCAACCATCGAGGAGACCTTTTCACCCCCCACTATCGAGCGTGAGAATCGTCAGCGTATCGTCACTGTGACTATCCAGCTCGGCGATGGCGTTGCTCTATCGGAGGTTGTTGCAGAGGTAAATGAGATGCTGGCAGGCTACACAGTACCCGCAGGCGTATCGATCGATGTCGGTGGTTCGCTTGAGGATCAGCAGGAGTCGTTTGGCGATCTGGCAATCCTTGCCGTGCTGATTATCTTGTTGGTATTCATTGTGATGGCTACTCAGTTCGAGAGCTTTGTGATGCCCTTTATCATCATCTTCACCATCATCTTTGCAGTTCCGGGTGTTATTCTGGCTCTCTGGATGACAAATACCACTCTAAGTATGACTGCGCTGATTGGTGCGATTATGCTGATTGGTATCGTAGTGAAGAACGGTATTGTGATGGTGGACTACACCAACCTGATGCGCGAGCGTGGTTATTCGCTTGCTGACTCGGTGGTATTGGCAGGTAAGAGCCGTCTGCGTCCCGTACTTATGACCTCGCTCACCACAATTCTCGGTATGTTGCCTATGGCACTCGGCATCGGCGAGGGCTCGGAGATGTGGCAGCCTATGGGTATTGCCGTTATCGGTGGTCTGACCTTCTCGACCATCCTCACCATTCTGGCTACCCCCGCAATCTACTCGCTCTTCATTGGGGCAGGTGAGAAGCGTCGTGCATGCAAGGAAGCACGCAAGGAGGCTGAAATGAATAACGCTTAATTAAGTTTGTAAGAGAGATGAAAGCAGTATTTATTACATACAATCAGGCTATCACTCCGCGTGTGATGGCTATCCTCGACAATCAGGAGGTGCGTGGTTTCACGCTCTTCCCCCTCACTCACGGTCGCGGTTCGTTCTCCGGTGAGCCCCATATGGGTTCGCACGCCTGGCCTTCGATGAACTCGTCGGTATTGGCTATGGTGGAGGATGACAAGGTGGCTCCTCTGCTCGATGCTGTGCGCGAGTTGGACAAGACCACCCAGTTGCAGGGCATCCGTGCCTTTGTCTGGGAGATTACGGATATGATGTAGGACTCCGCTAACCTACACAGAAAATGGCTCTCTACCTCTCAGGTAGAGGGCTATTTTTATTTTCTATTGAAAATAAGTGGGTAAAAAAGTGATATGTAAAGGAAAAAATTGTAAATTTGAGGATTGAGCAAAAGAAAACAACAAAATAATATACACAAACATGGAAAAACGACTTATTGAGTGTGTACCCAATTTCAGCGAGGGACGCGACAGAGCAAAGATTGATGCTATTGTGGAGGCCATCTGTTCGGCAGAGGGAGTTCGTCTATTGGATGTTGATCCGGGCGAGGCTACCAACCGTACCGTAGTCACCTTCGTAGGCGAGCCTGAGGCAGTTGTCGAGGGTGCATTCCGAGGCGTGAAGCGTGCTTCGGAGCTTATTGACATGCGCATCCACAAGGGTGCTCACCCCCGCACGGGAGCGACCGATGTATTGCCACTGATTCCTATCGCAGGTGTAACTCTCGAAGAGTGTGCCGCAATGGCGCGCACCCTTGCTGAGCGTATCGCCACCGAGCTTGGCGTACCCACATATTGCTACGAAGCAGCCGCCTTTAAGCCCGAGCGCAAGAATTTGGCAGTGTGTCGTGCAGGGGAGTATGAAGCTTTGGCGGAGAAGATTGTTGATCCCGAGCGTATGCCCGACTTTGGCGGTGGCGAGTACACCGAGCAGGCGGCACGCAGTGGTGCAACGGTGGTTGGCGCACGCGACTTCCTGATTGCCGTAAACTTCAACCTCAACACCACCTCTACCCGCAGAGCTAATGCCATTGCCTTTGATGTGCGCGAGAAGGGTCGCCCCAAGCGCGAAGGCCACCCCATTACCGGCAAGCCTATGCGCGATGAGAATGGCGAGGTGATCTATATTCCCGGTACATTGA
>JAGBTK010000027.1 GCA_017631375.1 Tidjanibacter sp.
AGAGGTAGTCCGAAACCACCGTCTCAAGCACCGCATCGCCGAGAAACTCCAGACGCTCGTTATTCACCATACTGCCATCCTCCAGACGGATAGATGCCGAGCGATGCACAAGCGCAAGTTTGTAAAGTTCTATATTGTCGGGTGTCACACCGAACATCTTGCGAAAGGTGCGGTAATACGCTTTCTCCTTGCCAAAATTACGGTGAAACACACGCATAATAGGGTCTAAAAAGGCCATATATCAGTATTTTACTCTTCGTATCGTTTAACAATAATTGTGGCATTCTGGCCACCAAAGCCAAAGGTGTTGCTCATCGCATAGCGCACCTCTCGCTGCTGCGCCTCACCGAGTGTGAGGTTCAGACGGCTGTCAATAGCCTCGTCAAGCTGCTCTACATTGATGGTCGGGGGTACAATACCCTTCTGCAAGGTTAGGACGAGTGCCAAAGCCTCAACAGCACCCGCACCACCCAGCAAATGACCGGTCATCGACTTGGTAGAACTGATGTTCATATCGTAGATGTGGTCGCCAAAGACTTCAGCGAGTGCTTTCAGCTCGGGAATATCGCCTGCTGGAGTCGAAGTGCCGTGAGTATTCACATACTCCACATCCTCAGGAGCAATACCTGCATCTCTGATTGCCTGCTCGATACATACCTTTGCGCCCTCGCCCTCAGGATGAGGAGCGGTGACATGGTGGGCGTCAGAACTTGTGCCGCAGCCAACAATCTCAGCATAGATTTTAGCACCTCGCGCCACAGCGTGCTCATACTCCTCGAGTACAAGTGCTGCGCCACCCTCGCCAATCACAAAGCCGTCGCGTCCTGCGTCATAGGGGCGGGAAGCGGTCTCGGGCGAATCGTTACGAGTCGAGAGAGCCATCATAGCATTGAAGCCGCCTACGCCCGATTCGTTGATGCCCGCCTCCGAGCCACCGGTAACCATAACATCTGCCCTGCCCAGACGAATCTGGTCAACAGCGGAAATAATGGCGTGGGTAGAGGAGGAACAAGCCGAGACAGTACCATAGCTCGGACCACACAGATTGTGACGAATAGAGATATGACCGGCAGCCATATTAGGAATCATCTTTAAGATAAAGAAGGGCGAGAAACGAGGCACACCCTCGTACTTTGCAAAATCCAACACCTCGTCCTGCAACGACTTAATACCTCCGATACCGGAACCCCAAATCACACCTGCGCGATAGCTATCGAAGCTGCCCTCTGCAAAATTGGCATCTGCCATAGCTTCGTCGGCACTGATAATTGCAAATTGGAGATAACGGTCCAGTCGTTTGCTCTCTTTACGATCAAAATATTGCTCACTATCATACCCTTTCACCTCGCAGGCGAATTTGGTCTTATAGTTCGACGCATCGAACAGGGTGATAGGAGCTGCACCACTCACACCGGCCTCAAGCGACGCAAAATACTCCTCTACATTGTGACCGAGGGGATTGATTGTGCCGACACCGGTAATCACTACACGCTTTTGTTTCATACAATTATAATTTGTGCAAACTATGCAAAGGTAGTTATTTTGTCTTAGTATGCCAAACTTTTTTTTCGGCAGAGATTTAATGGCAGGAGAGCTGCGCAATTTCAAGTGCGACTATTTTCTGAGGCTACGACCATATTTGGCGTATGCGACCACTCTCCGAAGCACCTGCAACACCCCCCCCCGAACGACTCAGACAAAAAAAAGAGGAGTGAAATATCACTCCTCCTCTTTCTCAGACTTAGTCTGACTATTTGTGCTCCTCGATGTACTTGATAGCATCACCTACGGTAGCAATTTTCTCTGCATCCTCATCGGGAATCGAGATACCAAACTCCTTCTCGAACTCCATAATCAACTCTACGGTGTCAAGCGAATCAGCACCCAGATCATTTGCGAAGCTCGAAGTCTCCTCGATAACATTAGCGTCAACGGTCAAACGGTCTTTGATAATCTCAACCACTTTGGCTTTAATTTCAGACATAATTTTTCAATTTAGGTTTAACATTTATGTACTTTCTTACACTTCCATTTTTTCGGCAAAACCGCACAAATATAACACTTTTTCTTCAAATTCAGCAATTTAGCCCCACTTTTTTCATCCCATCCACTACTCCACCGCGCTATCACCCTATCTCTCAGCGCATTAGCAAAAATCCATCTTAAAATCGGGAACACTATTTAGATTTCTCCCCAAAATTGTTAATTTTGTAATGTTCAACTTATAAAACGAAAGCAAAAATGAAACTTCTACTTATCAGCAACTCGACCAATGCGGGCGAGCCCTATTTGAAATATCCCATCGGCGAGATCGGCAAGCACCTCGCAGGCATCAAGGAGATCGCCTTTGTGCCCTACGCAGCCGTAACATTCTCCTACGACGAGTACGAGGCAAAAGTACAGGCACGCTTTGACGAGATTGGCGTGCGCGTGCGTTCCGTACACCACGAGGCAGACCCCGCCGCATTTATCGCCTCGGCAGAGGCTATCGCTGTGGGTGGCGGCAACACCTTCGCCCTCACTCGCAAGATGCAGGAACAGGGGCTGATGCAGGCCATCGCAGCTAAGGTTGCCGAGGGCACACCCTATGTTGGTTGGAGTGCCGGCAGCAATGTGACCTGTCCCACAATATGTACCACAAACGATATGCCTATCACTCAGCCCGAGTCCTTCAAGGCTATCGGTGCAGTCCCCTTCCAGATCAACCCCCACTATCTCGACGCTAACCCCGAGGGTCACGCAGGCGAGACTCGCGAGCAGCGCATACTCGAATACATCGAGGCAAACCACGGTATGTATGTAGTAGGTCTGCGCGAGGGATGTATGCTCAAAGTGGAGGGCGAGAGTCTGACACTCATCGGCAGCCGTCCGATGCGCATATTCCGCTATGGCGACGCGCCCTACGAGGTGACAGCAGTCGACGACCTTAGCTTCCTGATGGCACGCTAAGCCCACCCTACCCAGCACCACCGAACAACCTTCAACAGCACACGCAAACCGCACAAACAATGTACGAGAAGCACAGGATAGGTGCCGAGGGCGAGGATGTAGCGATGGACTATCTGCGCGAGCAGGGCTACACCATAGTAGAACGCAACTGGCGGCGTGGCAGCCATATAGAGATCGACATTGTGGCAGAGCGCGATGACACGCTCCACTTCATAGAGGTCAAGACACGCAGCAGCGAGGGTTGGCAGTCGCCTGAGGAGGCCATAACGCCACAGAAAGTGCGGGCACTCGTGCGCGCAGTAAACAACTACATCACCCTCAACAGGGTAGAATGTGAAGTAACACTCAATCTCATAGCCGTCGAGAACAATCCCGACGGCTCACGAGAGATACGCTTCGTGCCAGACATAGCCAACCTTAGCTGGTAATTTTTATAGGTCGCTTTTTGTTTCGAGCCTTTTTGTAAAAAGGCTCCCCAAAAACTTTTGTACTATTAGTTTGCGGATTTAGGAATAACTTAGCAGTTATTACAACGATAAATAGAGCAGTGATTAGTTCAAGCAAGCTTGACAATCACCGCTCTATTTCTCATTGTACTCTCTACGAGAGTATCCCCTAAACCCGAAAACCTTAATTGCTACACAAAGAGTCTTATTGGTTATCCCTAATATCCCTAAATTCTTTAAACTCCTTAATCTCCCATAACTCCCATTATTCCCATCTCTCCCATTATCTCCTTCGCCTCTATAAAAGCAAAAAAGGTTTTCCCGTTTTGGGAAAACCTTTTTTGTTTATAGTTATTCTGACGATTACTCAGCGTCAATTACCATCGAGTTGTACTCCTCTTTCGAGCCTACGAGAACCTGACCCCAGTCACGCACACCTGTACCGGCAGGAATGAGGTGACCGCAGATAACATTCTCTTTGAGGTTTGCCAGAGGATCAACCTTACCGTGGATAGCGGCCTCGTTAAGCACCTTGGTAGTCTCCTGGAACGATGCAGCCGACATAAAGCTGTTGGTCTGCAATGCTGCGCGGGTGATACCCTGCAATACCTGCGACGAGGTTGCGGGTACAATCTCGCGAACAGCAACGATTGCCAAGTCCTTACGCTTGAGTGAGCTATTCTCCTCACGGAGCTCGCGTACCGAGATAATCTGGCCGGGCTGGAAGTTCTGCGAAGCACCTGCATCGGTAACAACTACCTTGTCGTAGAGTGCGTCGTTGGTCTCCATAAACTCCCACTTATCAACAACCTGACCCTCAAGGAAGCGGGTATCACCCGGATCCTGAATCTCGACCTTGTTCATCATCTGACGAACAATCACCTCGAAGTGCTTGTCGTTGATCTTTACACCCTGACCACGATACACCTCCTGTACCTCGTTAACGATGTACTCCTGTACCTTGGTGGGACCCTGAATTGCGAGGATATCGCCGGGGGTGATAGCACCATCCGAGAGTGCCATACCTGCCTTAACATAGTCGTTCTCCTGTACCAGGATCTGGCGCGACAGGGGCACGAGATACTTTCTCACTGCGCCATCGCGGGCAGTAACAACAATCTCGCGGTTACCACGCTTAATCTTGCCGAAGGTTACCTCACCATCGATCTCAGAAACGATTGCGGGGTTCGACGGGTTACGAGCCTCAAACAACTCGGTAACACGGGGCAGACCACCGGTAATATCGCCAGCCTTACCAAACGAGCGAGGAATCTTAATCAGAGTATCGCCCGCCTTAATCTTGGCGTTCTCCTTAACAACGATGTGCGCACCCACAGGCAGGTTGTACTGCTTCTGCTCGATGCCATCGCGGTCGAGAATCTTAATAACAGGGTTCTTAGTCTTATCACGCGACTCGATAATCACCTTCTCGCGCAGACCGGTCTGCTCATCGTACTCATCGCGGTAGGTGCTACCCTCGATAACATTATCGAAGACAACCTTACCATCGTACTCCGAGATGATAACTGCGTTGAAGGGATCCCACTCGCAGATCAGATCGCCCTTGTGAACCTCCTCGCCAGCTGCCTTGTACAGAATCGAGCCGTACGAGAGGCTGGTAGTGAAGAGAGTTGCACCGGTATCTTTGTGAACGATACGCAACTCAGCCATACGGCTAACTACGATGTTCTTCTCAATACCCTCAGCATCCTTGGTCTTGATAACGCGGAGGTCATCAATCTCCAGGATACCGTCGTAACGCGAAGCGAGGCTGTTGTCGATAGCCGAACCACTCGCAACACCACCGACGTGGAAGGTACGCAGAGTAAGCTGGGTACCGGGCTCACCGATACTCTGTGCAGCGATAACGCCGACAACCTCACCCTTCTGAACCATACGGCCGGTTGCAAGGTTGCGACCATAACACTTAGCACATACACCCTTGCGAGCCTCGCAAGTGAGTACCGAGCGAATCTCTACCTGCTCGATAGGCGACTTGTCGATAATCTGAGCTGCCTCCTCGCGAATCTCCTCGCCAGCGGCAACAATCAGCTCACCTGTCTCGGGATGATATACATCATTAACCGCAGTACGGCCGAGGATACGCTCGTAAAGAGTCTGGATAACGGCGTCGTTACGCTTAACAGCAGTTGCTGTCAGACCACGCAAAGTACCGCAATCCTCCTCGTTGATGATAACATCATTTGCAACATCAACCAGACGACGGGTCAGGTAACCTGCATCAGCGGTCTTCAACGCGGTATCCGCAAGACCCTTACGCGCACCGTGGGTAGAGATAAAGTACTCCAACACCGAAAGACCCTCCTTAAAGTTCGACAAGATGGGGTTCTCAATGGTCTG
>JAGBTK010000028.1 GCA_017631375.1 Tidjanibacter sp.
CCTGAGCCAGGATCAAACTCTCCATTGTAATTAAAATGAATTGTATTGTTAGAGTCCTGACTACTTAAATTTCCTTTAAAAGAATTGAACTGAACTTTTTCTTCTGCATTACTTTTTCTCTCAGAAAAAACCAATAAGTCAAAGAACCGTTTTCTTAAAGCCCCTTCGAAAAGGCGCTAAAAAATTTCGCCGTTTTAAGTGGCGAATCGGACTGCAAAGATAAAACAACTTTTTTTAATCTCCAAATCTTTTTTCAAGATTTTATTTTCAAGAACTAAATTTGGTTGTGCTTTATCTTGTTAAGCGGGTGCAAAAGTAGCGACTTTTTTGATATCTGCAAACTTTTTTAAACTTTTTTTGCATCTTTTTTAAACTTTTTTTGCAGACCACAACCACCCGCCACGCCTATTTATTTGAATATCAGCAATATCGCCCATTTTGGCAAAATCGGCCTCCACAGAGCACTTTTATTAGTCTGGCTGCACAAATCGCCCAAGCAGGTCCAGACAACACCTCAGAAAAAAAATCGCTCACCACGCCATTTTTAGCAACTTTTTCTTATACCTATTATATATATAGGAGATTTGGCACTTTGCTTGCCACAAAAATTCTGCTAAAAAAGAGAGTATGCCCGCACAAATTAAGGCAATCCGCAACTGCTATTCGGCAAAAAAGGTTATATTTGCAAACCAAAAATATGAAACGATTGCTCTACATACTCAGTTTTGCGCTACTCTTCTCTCTCTTTTCCGGGAGCGAAGAGCAGTCGGGCGTAGAGAAAGGTGAGCAGATCGGGCAGATTTTATCGGAGGCAATACCCACTGCCGACCTCTTTCGCGCAGGCAACAACACCATATCTCTCCCCACAAGCGAGGGTTCGGTGACTCAGCAGCGCACCTCGCAGAGCACGGCACGCAGGGTCAGCAATAGCCTCCTATCCCGCAAATCGGCAGTTGCCAGCAGTTATTCATCCTCAAACTTGGCTTTTGTGCGGAGTGTAGTCCCTGTTCCGGCAGGTGATATCGCGACGACAGACTACTACGTCTATCGACTCCGTCACATCATTATTTAGCCTCATTTTCTTCATATATATATTATAGGTATGGCATCGCACACAATAGTGTAGTGCGAACTATGCCCTATGGCCGCTATGGCCACCAAACATTATTCACATACAAACAACAAAAAAAGATGAAGAAAATTGATAAGGAGATCTATCGTTGCTCCAAACAGATTAAACGTAAATATACAAATTCGCTCAAATGGATTATTGCCGGTGCGGTGTGCTGTGTCGCACTTATCTTCAATATCGAATCGGTATGGCTCAATGCACTCTTTATGACAATTGGCTGGACGGGAGTTGCTATTTTGGTATCGGTAGCACTCTTCTACTTGGTAGGCGATTGTTGCCGTCCCGTATATCGTCCGTCGGGCGAGGAAATGGTGCGCAAGGAGATCTACTTTGAGTGCGGTCAGGTGCCATTGCTTAAAACCCTCCTGGAAAATAAGAATCTGGCAGCCATCGAGAGTCAGCCTCGCAGTTTCACCCCGAACATCCTCTTTGTGACCTACTCGGAGTCATCTGGCAAACTCATATGTGCGCAGTTGCTCGACAATTCAGGTGCGAGTCCTCGCCCAATTTCGGAGATTGCTATCAGTGAGAAGTAGTTTATTCACCTAAAAAAGAGAAAAAAATGGAGAAAAAGTTGATAGACGAGGTGCTAGCCGAGGTCGCACCCGACAAAATCGTTATGCATCGTCGCTCGCCTCTTGCAGCAATCATTGTGTTGCTTGTGGGCATTTTGTTACTCATATTGAACTTCACTGCATCGAGCGACAATGAGAGTGGTCTGCAAGCGGGTGCTGCATTGGGTGGCACCGTGGCTTGTGGCATAGGTGTTGTGATGTTAATCCTCGCCTTCACGGGCAAGAAGAACAGGCCGTACAGTATAGCCGAGCGAAAAGCGTTGCGCAAGACCACGACCTTCTACTCCTTCGCAGACCGCGACAAGGTAGCAGAGGCAGTCCGCAACAACAACCACGAGGCACTTGCCAAGATACCCACAAGTCAGAGTGCAGCCGTTCTGCACATATGCTGGACTACCCCATCGGGCAAACTGCGCGTAGAACAGGTACAGGAGTACATCCCCCACCGCTACGAGCCGGTGACTGAGGTTCTGGTACGTCAGGCCAAGTAACGCAGACACAAAAAAATATTGGACTAAAAACAGAGAAGGCTGAGCAAATCGTTGCTCAGCCTTCTGCTTTATCGGCGTAGGGAAAAATCCTAATAGTTCTTCGCGAAGATTACGCGACGCTTGCTGGGCTTGCCGCTAAATACGCAGACACCATCCTCCTCGGGACTGTCGAGAGGGATACAGCGCAGGGTTGCCTTGGTAGCCTCCTTGATAGCCAACTCGGTCTCGGTGGTGCCATCCCAGTGAGCATAGATGAAGCCACCCTTGGTCTCGAGCACCTCTTTGAACTCCTCCCAAGTGTCCACCTTGGTAATCATATCGTCGCGGTGAGCCTTTGCCTTCTCGAAAATCGAGGTCTGCATATCTGCCAGGATTGCCTCAACATTCTCAACAATACCTTCTACGCTTACGCTCTCCTTAACCAGAGTATCGCGGCGCATCAGCTCGATAGTGCCATTTGACAAGTCGCGGGGACCCATAACCAAACGCACGGGCACACCCTTCAACTCATACTCAGCAAACTTGAAGCCCGAGCGTACATTGTCGCGGTTGTCCACCTTGACACTGATACCCTTTGCACGCAGGGGGGCAGCAATCTTCTCCAACTCCTCGGTCATCTTAGCAAGCTCCTCCTCACCCTTATAGATAGGAATCATCACCACCTGGATAGGTGCGAGTGCGGGAGGCAGTACAAGACCGTTGTTGTCCGAGTGAGCCATAATCAGCGCACCCATCAGACGGGTCGAAACACCCCACGAGGTAGCCCATACATAGTCTAGAGTACCCTCCTTGGTTGCGAACTGCACATCGAATGCCTTAGCGAAATTCTGACCGAGGAAGTGCGAAGTACCACTCTGCAATGCCTTGCCATCCTGCATCATCGCCTCGATGGTGTAGGTGTCAACAGCACCTGCGAAACGCTCGTTCTCGCTCTTGTGACCCACGATAACGGGGAGAGCCATATATTTCTCGGCAAAATCTGCATATACCTTAATCATCTTCTGTGCCTCCTCGATAGCCTCAGCCTCGGTAGCGTGTGCGGTGTGACCCTCCTGCCAGAGGAACTCAGCGGTACGGAGGAAAAGACGGGTACGCATCTCCCAACGAACCACATTAGCCCACTGGTTGCAGAGGATGGGCAGGTCGCGATAGGACTGAATCCAGTTCTTATAGGTATTCCAGATGATGGTCTCCGAGGTAGGACGGACAATCAGCTCCTCCTCCAAACGAGCATCGGGGTCAACAACCACGCCACCCTCCGGAGCATTTTTCAGACGGTAGTGGGTAACCACTGCACACTCCTTAGCGAAGCCCTCAACGTGTGCTGCCTCGCGGCTGAAAAAGGACTTGGGGATAAACAGAGGGAAGTATGCGTTCTGGTGACCGGTAGCCTTGAACATACCGTCCAACACGCTCTGCATCTTCTCCCAAATAGCGTAACCATAGGGCTTGATAACCATACAGCCACGAACTGCCGAATTCTCGGCTAAACCTGCCTTTACGACGAGGTCGTTATACCACTGCGAGTAGTTTTCCTCACGAGGGGTCAGCTCTTTCAACTCTTTTGCCATCTCTTTTGACTCTGATTTATATATTATTTTCTCTGTTTCAATCGTTATGTGGTTAAGTGCCACCCTTTCCGTAAGGGCACAAAAACCGACACAAAGGTAATTTTTTTTTCTGAAATACACATAATATGGCTATCTTTGGTGCGAAAGGTGAGCAATTTTAGGGGCAAAAGCAACGAAAAGCCCCCTTTATGCATCAATATTGTAGAAACACCTATTGTGCAACCCGCCTCAGTAAGGCCGAAGTTGCAACCACAAAAACTATAGAATTATGAGAAAGGTTAGTAAGATATTGGCAATGATGGCTCTGGGAGCCACCTTTGTTACCTTGCAGAGTTGTACTTCGATGATGCTCTCTGCAACATCCTCCTATATTGGTGACGATATGTATGTCACCCACGACCGCGCAGCCATCCAGTCGCGCATAGCACGCGAGCAGGAGGCACGCCGAAAGGCTGAGGAGGCACGAATCGCACAGATGGAGGCACTCGCTGCCGCAGCAGATGCCGATGCCGAGATTGACGCAATTTTAGGAGTCAGCTCGTCGAGCAACCCTTACGAGGCAATTTTGGCTGACGACTACGAGAGCGCATATCAGCGTCGTCTGCAGGGTTTCAACTCGCCCAACTACAATATGCCGTCGAGTTATTACAACTATCGCACCAGCGATGCCTACTTTTACGCAAGCAGCTACGACCCCACATTCTACAATGTGATGGTTATGGGCGATCAGGTATGGGTTGAGCCCCGCTACATTACCTCGATGTTTGGCACTTGGGGTATGCCCTCGTTGGCTCTCTCGCTCTCGATAAGTCCCTACGGAGTTGGGTACGATAGTTGGTATTGGAACAATGTGCGCTGGCGCACCTGGTATATGGATCCCTGGTATCGTCCCTACTATTACCACTTCGGTTGGTACGATCCGTGGATGTGGTACGATCCGTGGCCCGGCTACCACTCTGTTCGTCCGCCTCACCACCACGGTCCCAGCCGTCCCGCAATCGGTGGCTCGCACCGTCCGCCCCGCCCCTCTGTGACACACAATCCGGGCTATGGCTACAATCGTGGCGACAGCCCCGGCACAAGAGTTAACGGCAGAGGCTCGACCACCAATCGTGGTGCAGGAGGTACCGGTGAGTCCTATCGTCGCAACAATCCGTCAAGTACGCGCGACAATAACAGCTACAACCGCAACGACCGCACTGAGCGCAACAACAACATATTCGACGGCGGTAGCCGCGGAGGTGGCAGCTCCTTCGGTGGTAGTTCGTCGGGCAGCAGTAACCGAGGCGGTTTCTCGGGCGGCTCAATGGGCAGCAGTGGCGGTGGCGTACGCTCCGGTGGCGGCACATCGAGCAGCAGCCGAACAAGATAGGCACACACTTACACTAAGAACTGTACTGATATAACAAGATAAAAACAAGTATGAAATTCTTTAGATATATAATTGGTCTGTTGGCAACGACTGCCATCACTTTAACCCCCTCCTCTGCTCAGTTTGCAGCAGGAGAGTTGGTAGGCGTTGCCGACTTCCAGACCACCGATATGCTCAGCTCGGCGCGTAGCAACAACAGCTACACCACCGCCCGAGTGGCAGGTATGGCAGGAGCATTCACCTCGCTCGGTGGCGATATGGCATCCATCTCGATCAACCCCGCAGGTCTGGCTATGTTCCGCAGCGGTGTGGCAAGTTTCTCGCCCTCGCTCACCTTCACCAACCAGAGCAACAACATCAACCCGTTGGGCTCCTCCACTCCGGCTCGTTTCGCGATAAACAACCTGGGTTTTGTGGCAAATGCCTACGAGGGAGCAGGTCAGGTGGTGAGCGCAAACATTGCGTTCAGCTACAATAAGTTGGCAGACCTCAACTACGAGCGTCGTTTCTCGATGAGTGGCAGATACTCTATCGCAGATATGTTTGCGCAGCAGATGAGCGGTATCCCAAGTTCGTGGCTTGGATCAAGCGCAAATCCCTTTAATAATACCGACATCTTCATCAACGAGTGGGGTGGCGTGCTGGCATATCAGACTCTGCTTATCGACCCTGTGAATCCCGACGACAAGTCGAATATGGATTACCACGTAACCGCCATCGACCCCAATGCAGGTATCAACCAATATATGAGTGTGGATAGTCGTGGAAGTATTGGCGAGTACAACTTTGCGGGAGCGATAAACATTGCCAACTCGCTCTATCTCGGTGGCTCGATTGTGATTCAGGATATCTACAACGACCGCGAGTATCTCTACGATGAGGAGTACGACAATGGCGACAACGCAGGCAGCCCCAACTACCTCGCAGCTATGAGCTACAAGCCCAATGTCAGAGAGGTCGGTACAGGTGTTAATCTGCGACTCGGTGCGATCTGGCGTCCCACAAGCGGTCTGCGTTTGGGTGTTGCATTCCAGACACCTACCCTCGTATCGTTGCAGAAGGAGTACTATGCAGTGATGGGCACTCGCTTCCAGAACGAGCGCAACTTTACCTTCAAGCCGACCTTCCGCAACATCTATACCTACAACTACACCACCCCCGCGAAGTTATCGCTTGGCGCATCCTACACGCTGGGTACTGTGGCGGCAATCTCTTTCGACTACGACAGAGTATGGTATAAGGGTATGCATATGCAGGATGACAGTCGCTCGGTGAACGACTATATGAACAACAATATCCGCACCCAATATCAGACTGCCAACAATATGCGCATCGGTCTGGAACTCAAGCCCGTATCCTGGCTGGCACTCCGCACCGGCTACGCATACTACGGCTCGCCCTCGGCTGTTGGTGACAATATCTTCGATGCTCCCATCGAGCTTGACAGCCACGATCTGGCATTCGGTATCGGTTTCAAGGTTGGTCGCACTTCGATAGATGCTGCCTTTGTAAATAAACAGATCAACTACTCAGATTACGATCTCTTCTACTGGGATGGCGGCGATGGCAATATCATTGCAAACGACCTGATTGCCAAAAATAAGGGTCGCAAGAATGTCGCAACACTTACCGTGACAATTCCCTTCTAAACAACAGACAATATAAAAAAGAGGAGCCGGATAAAATTTATCCGGCTCCTCTTTTTATTTAGAATTTCCACTCGGAGATATCAAAACTCTGTTTCACCTTGGCAGGCGCAGTCGGGAAGAAGGTGTGTCCTGTAAGTTCCTCTATATCCTCCACACTTACAGCGTACTCCTTATATGACTTGTCGAGCGACTTGTTGGTCTTGGGATGCTCCATCCAAAAACCGATAGCCATCAATTCGCTCGCCGAGCACTCGCTGATTGCCTTGCCCGTATTGCCGCTCTTGGTGCGAATCAACACCTTGTAATAGTGGGTAGGCACGGGAGCATCAGCACCATCCGCATCAACCGCCTCAGGCATCTTAACCTTCGGGTCGAAGTGAACACCTGTCACCACATAGAGGGTGTCGGAGCACTGCTTACTGCGCACCTTATCCTCCAAAGTACCCCATATTCCGCTATTGAAAGCACTCTGCTGAGGAGTCATATTGGAGTAGTAGTAGGTCTGGGCATTCATCTGCTTGCTTGCCTGACGATCTGCCGAGGCGAGCTGGTGACCACGGTTGTAGTCTGCTCCCGTCGATTGATCCTCCTTATAGGATTTCTCCAGATTTACCTGCTGGTTCGCCTGAATCTTCGGATCATAGCCCCACTCCTCTGTACGACCGGCATTGCCGTTGGTGTAGCAGGTGTGGATAGGATATGCCACCCAGAGTGCTGCCTTCTTGCTCTTGTCAAAGCCCATCGAGAAGTTGCGGATGTTCTTACCCACAGCATCGGCTGCAAAATGGGCCACATACTGGAGATCATCGTCATCCATCATAGGCAGCTCAGCCCAACTCATCTTGGTAACATCTACCGTATCATCGCCTGTCTCACCGGGCGAATGTCCCTCTGCAATGTTGATAATCTGTCCACCCTCCTCAATAACCTTCAGCGTGATATCATCAAAATTAGCACCGTGCTGATACTCTTTGGGAGCCACAATGCGGATAGAGAGGGTCTTGCGGGGCTCGCTCAGGGTAAATTTAGCCTCGCCTAACGCCCACTTATTGTAATCGGTAGCATTCTCGTAGTCAAGAGCCACCCACTTTGTGCCATCGCCAAGATAGATATCCAAATCGTCGGCAGACTGACCACCACCAATGGTGAGAGAGTAGTTAACCGAGCCCGACGGAAGGGTTATATCATTGACTATAAGCCAATTATTAGCATATGGCAAACGCACATACACACCACCCGAAGCACCTGCGTATGTACCAACCTTACCTGCCGAGCCATAGTCGTCATTGCGCACCGTAGCACCGCTGGAGGTATATTCTACACTCTCTGCACCCGAACCCGTAGTACTCCACGAGGAATATGTGTCGGCATAGGTCTTAGAGCTGATAGACTTCGTTCCGAAGCTCTCCTTATAGACCACCTTGCCGATATTCGGGTCGGTCGTGTCAGGTTCTTCGCCACTCTCGCCCGAATCTCCACCACTCTCCGAGCCACCACCGCTGTCGCCCGAGCCGCCAGATGCGGGACGAGTAACAGTAACGGTAGTATTCACCTCGTTGGTAAACACATTGCTGGTGATAGTCTTGACGGTGAAGGTGTAACTTTTGCCGGCAGGGATAGAGAGTACTGCAATACTACCATTGTCCTTACCACGATTCTTGTCAAGTTTGAGATCCGTATGGCTGGGCGATACACTCCACTCGGTGTTGCTACTGACCGTAACGATATTGTTTGCCGCCACATTGGGGTCAAAGGTGATTGAGTTGGGAGTGACCGTAAGTTCGGCCCTCTTCGTCTCCGTATCGTTTGTGCAATTAGTCACCAAGGCAATACCCAGCAAAAGTACCAAGAAGCCAAAAAATCTATTCATAATCTTTCGTTTCTATTGATAAAAGGGCCGACCGACACAAGTCGGACAGCCCTATAAATATCTGAGTAACAACTACTCTATATCAACAATGCGGTTCCAGCCGTGCACATCCTCGGTGCGACCATACTGGATATCCTGCAGGAGGTTGAAGAGTTTCACCGACCAGGGACCTGCCTCCGAGCCGTACTCGATGGTCTTATCCTCCTTAGGATCGTAGATCGAGCCGACAGGCGAGATAACGGCCGCTGTACCGCAAGCACCCACCTCCTCAAAAGTAGGCAGCTCCTCAACAGCCACTCTGCGCTCCTCAACCCTCAGACCCAGATCCTCAGCCAACTGACGCAACGAGCGATTGGTAATCGAGGGGAGAATCGAGGGCGACTGAGGTGTAATATATGCACCGTCGCGGATTGCCATAAAGTTTGCAGCATTGAACTCATCAATATATTTACCATCGCGTGGATCGAGGTACAACACCGCAGCAAAGCCTGCGTTGTGCGCCTTAGTACCCGAGATGATACTTGCTGCATAGTTACCGCCCACCTTAGCGTGACCTGTACCCTTAGGAGCAGCGCGATCGTGGTCGTGCTCCAGATATGTACTGATGGGGCGGAAGCCATTCTTGAAATAGGGGCCTACAGGGGTAGCGAAGATGACCAAAAGGAACTCCTTAGCCTCCTTAACACCCACCTCGGCACTCATACCGATCAACAGAGGACGCAGATAGAGCGACGCTCCGGTTCCGTAGGGAGGGATAAAGTCAGCATTGGCCTTGACGCACATCTCGCACATCTCAACAAACAACTCCACCGAGGGAGCCTTCATACAGAGATACTCAGCCGAGTCAATCATACGCTTTGCGTTCTCCTCTGCACGAAAGAGGCGCACCTTACCATCAACGCCACGGAAAGCCTTCAAGCCCTCAAATACCTCGTGGCCATAATGGAGGCAAGTGGCAGCCATATGCATAGGGATATACTCGCTGTCGGTAGTGGTAATCTCACCCCACTTACCATCTTTGTACTCGCAACGAACATTCAGATTAGTCTTGTAGTAACCAAATCCGAGTTCGCTCCAATTTAGATCTTTGCTCATTTTTTAAGTATGTTTTAAGGTTCGTTCTTTCAAATCCACATTTTTAACCTACCACCGAGCCGCTCTTCACAGCCACCTCAGGCGAGAGCAGCACCAACTTGCCTGTTGCATCGGCAGCCATCAGAATCATACCGCGCGAGAGCGTACCCTTCAACTCTCTCGGAGCGAGGTTTACAAGCACAAGTACCTGACGACCAACCAACTCCTCAGGCGAATAGTGCTCAGCAATACCCGATACAATCTCACGCTTGTCGATACCTGTATCAACAGTGAGTTTCAGGAGTTTCTTGGTCTTGGCAACCTTTTCGGCAGCGAGGATGGTCGATACACGAATATCCATCTTGCCAAAGTCGTCAAACGACACCTCATCCTTCTGAGGCTCAGCCTTCACCTCGGCAGCAGCATTGGCAGCCTTAGCATCGTCGAGTTTCTTCAACTGCTTCTCGATAACCGCATCCTCTATCTTCTCAAACAAAAGCTCTGCCTTGCCGAGAGCGTGACCTGCGGGGAGCAGGTTGGTGCTACCAATAGCGTCCCAACCAAACTTCTCACAACCAAGCATATTCAAAATCTTGGCAGCCGAGAAGGGCATAAAGGGCTCGATAGCAATCGAGAGGTTGGCGGTAATCTGCAAAGCGACATTGAGGATGGTCTTAACCCTCTCCATATCGGTCTTGGCAAGCTTCCAAGGCTCAGTGTCAGCCAGATATTTGTTACCCAGACGGGCAATGTTCATCGCATCTTTGAGTGCCTCGCGGAAGTGATAGTTCTCAATATTACGCTCAAGCGACGCCTTAACCTCGGGCAGCTGATCGAGAATCTCCCTGTCATAGTCGGTCAACTCGCCACACTCGGGCACCTTACCCTCAAAGTATTTGCCGGTGAGTACGAGTGCGCGATTCACGAAGTTGCCGAGTACGGCCACCAGCTCGTTGTTGTTGCGCGCCTGGTAATCTTTCCAGGTGAAGTCGTTATCCTTAGTCTCGGGAGCATTCGCACAGAGCACATAACGGAGTACATCCTCCTTGCCGGGCATCTCCTCAAGATACTCATTGAGCCATACCGCCCAATTGCGCGAGGTCGAAATCTTGTCGCCCTCCAGATTGAGGAACTCGTTGGAGGGTACATTGTCGGGCAAGATATAGTCACCGTGCGCCATCAGCATAGTGGGGAAGACGATGCAGTGGAAGACGATGTTGTCCTTACCGATAAAGTGTACCATCTTGGTGTCCTCGCTCTTCCAATACTTCTCCCAGTCGGGGGTAAGCTCCTTTGTTGCGGAGATATAGCCAATGGGGGCATCAAACCACACATAGAGCACCTTACCCTCTGCACCCTCAACAGGCACGGGAATACCCCAATTCAAATCGCGGCTCACGGCACGAGGCTGCAAACCCAGATCAAGCCAGCTCTTGCACTGACCATACACATTGGGCTTCCACTCCTTGTGCTCCTCGAGAATCCACTCACGGAGCTTGGGCTCATACTTATCCAGAGGGAGATACCAGTGCTTAGTCTCCTTCATCACGGGTTTCGAGCCCGAAATCATACTGCGAGGCTCTACGAGATCGGTGGGGTTGAGCGTACTACCGCACTTCTCGCACTGGTCGCCGTAGGCACGGTCGTTCTGGCAGTGAGGGCAAGTACCCATAATGTAGCGGTCGGCAAGGAAGGTCTGCGCCTCCTCGTCGTAGTACTGCTGCGATACCGCCTCGGAGAATACACCCTTGTCGTAGAGTGTGCGGAAGAACTCGGAAGCTGTGCGATAGTGCTCACGCGAAGTGGTGCGCGAGTAGATGTCGAAAGAGATACCCAGACCCTCGAAAGAGCGTTTGATGATATCGTTGTACTTATCTACCACATCCTGAGGGGTAACACCCTCGTTGCGTGCCTTGATGGTAATGGGCACACCGTGCTCATCCGAGCCACAAACCCAGATCACATCTTTGCCACGCAGACGCAAATAACGCACATAAATATCGGAGGGAACATATACGCCCGCCAAGTGACCAATATGTACAGGACCATTGGCGTATGGGAGCGCCGAAGTCACCAAATATCTCTTATAATCTTTCATCGCTTTTATAGTAATAATAATTCAGACAAAGATACCTATAAATAATAGAAATTCAAAATGCAAAGTTCAAAATTCAAAATGAAAGTGGAAAGGAGGGAGTTTAGGGAGTTTAGGGACAAACCTTAAACCCTTAGAAATAAAAGGGATTTTTTAGAGTTATGGGAATTATGGGAGATTAGAGATAGTTTCTACTATTCCTATAAACAAAAGTAGTCTGCAATTCGACATTGCAGACTACTTTTAAATCTCAACCCACTAAGGTCGAGAAGTCAGATGGTTGAGGAAATTTTGGGCTTCGCGCAGAAAGACAAAGCGGAGTTTACTCGGAGTAAATGAGCCATTTGGCTTTCAAGGGAAGTGCAAAATTTGCCAATCAGATGACTTCGTTATTTGTAGGTATCAAAGCCCTGACCATAGACACCCATAACACTATTCATTGAGATAAATGCCTGCTGGTCAACAGACTTAATTGCCTTCATCATCATCGACATCTCGGTCTTGCGGCAGACAATCATCAGCACCTTGACGGGCTGTTTGGTATACCAACCGGTACCGTCAAGAACGGTTGCGCCACGGTGGAGTTCATTGGTCACCAGATCGGCAATCTCATTATATTGCTTCGACATCACAAATATCTGGAGCGATTGTTTGTCACCCTCAAGGACAATATCTACCGTGTAGCCAAAGACAGCTACAACGACATAACCATAGATAACGGTTGCAAGGTCGCCGAAGATGAAGAGCGAACTACCGATGATAAAGACATCGACAATCACCACCACGCGGCTGTAACTGATATTGCGATACTTATTGATTATCATTGCCACAATATCGCTACCGCCCGTACTACCACCTTGCAGCAGGCAGATACCGATACCCACACCCGAGAGTGCGCCACCAAGCACCGAAGAGAGGAACTTATCATCCGCCAGACCTACCCAGCCCTCGGGGATCACCGCCTCAAAGACACCCATCACACCCGATATGAGGAAGATGGCATAGAGGGTTTTTACACCGAACTTAGCTCCGAGCAGTATTATTGCCAAGACCAAAAGTACGGCATTGATAAGGAAGAAAGATACACTTGTAGGGATGCCGGTAGCATAGTCGATAATCAGCGACAGACCACTCGCACCACCACTAACACCACCTGCGGGCTTAATGATACCCACAATACCGAAGGCGTAGATAATCACACCCAGCGTAATCAACAGATACTCGCGAATTGTGCGGGCAGGGGACGAATGATTAAATTTTTTCATAATTCCTATTTCTCTCAAAAGTCATCGCAAATGTAATGTTTTCTCAAATAAAATCAATTCTTCATCGCCCCAAGCGCAAAAATAATTGCTAAAAATTCTATCTTTGTATGAAAATAAATCATCCGTGGAACTCTATGCCGACATAATCCTCCCGATTGCACTGCAACCGTTCACCTATCTTGTACCTGCCGAGCTGGCGGGCAAGGTTGGTGTGGGCGATGGCGTGGAGGTGACCATCGGGGCGAGAAAGAGGTATATGGGCATCATCCTGCGCCTTCATCACTCGCGCCCGAACTACAAACGCATCAAGGCTGTTGAGCGTCTGCTCTATGGCGGTGGACTGGTAAGTGAAATGCAGCTCGCCCTGTGGCAGTGGATGGCGGAGTACTATATGACACCTCTCGGCGAGGTTATGAGGGTGGCACTACCCTCAACGCTGAAGCCCTCGGGACTGAGCGACAAGGAGTTCTCGGAGAATATCGTAGAGCGCAAGAGCGAAGTCACGGTGCGCCTGCACCCACGCTATGTGAGCGACGAGGCGGTTCTTGGCGAGGTGCTCGACAAGATGTCACGCAGGGCTAAGACGCGCTACGGATTGATGATGAAACTTCTGAGCAGGCTCTCTGAGCGTGGCGATATGGCGAGCGAGGTGGCGGTTAAGAGTCTTGGCGGCATGTCGCCACAGATACACCGACTCGTGGAGGACGAGTTACTCGTACTCGGCAGTCGTCAGGTCGATATGTTTGCGACCGAAGGCATTCTGCACCTATGCAAGGGGCTCTCTGAGTCGCAACAGTACGCACTCGACAGCATCGAGGCTCAAAGCGCATCGCGAAGCACCACACTGCTGCACGGAGTGACCGGCAGTGGCAAAACAGAGATTTATACACATTTGATTGCCAAGCAGTTAGAAGAGGGAAAGTCGGTATTATATCTACTCCCCGAGATTGCCGTGACGGAGCAGTTTATCGGTCGTATGGAAGAGTGTTTTGGCGAACGCGTAGTGGTCTATCACTCCAAACTTACCCCCTCGCGCAGAGCGCAAATCTATCTAAACATTTCGCACAGCGACCAGCCGCTGGTGGTGGTTGGAGTGCGTTCATCCATATTCCTACCCATCAAGTCGCTGGGGCTTATCATCGTTGATGAGGAGCACGACCGCAGTTTCAAGCAGGAGGATTTCGCCCCTCGCTACTCGGCACGCGACTCTGCCGTATGGCTTGCTCACAAATTTGGCATTCGCACCTTGCTCGGCAGCGCGACACCATCGGTAGAGAGTTATCGCAATGCTCTCGGCGACCGTTACGGATTTGTAGAATTAACCGAGCGATTTGGCGAGGCGCGATTACCACGCATCACCATCTCCGACACCCGCCGTGCAGCAAAAAGAGGAGAACGCAAGGGACACATAAACAAAGAGTTACACGACCTGATACAGAACGCATTGGCGAACAATCGTCAGGTGATGCTCTTCCAGAACAGGCGCGGATTTGCACCCTATATGGAGTGCGAGGAGTGCGGAGCATCCATCCACTGTCCGATGTGCAGCGTCACTCTTTCGTACCACAAAAGCGACCACTCCCTGCGCTGTCATCACTGTGGACACCGCACCCCGACACCGGAACTATGCCCCGAGTGTGGCAAGGGACGACTACTCCCCCAAGGCTTTGGTACCGAGAAAATAGAGGAAGAACTCGCACGACTATACCCTGAGGCACGCACCGCGCGTCTGGATGCCGATGTAGCAACCTCTCCGAGCCGTTACGGTGCTATTATCAGTGATTTTGGCAGCGGCAAGAGCAACATTCTGGTCGGTACGCAGATGATAACCAAAGGGTTTGACTTTGCGGGCGTATCGGTCGTAGGTGTGCTCAATGCCGATAATCTGCTCAATTTCCCAAACTTCCGCTCCTCAGAGCGCGCATTCCAGACCCTCACCCAGATTGCCGGCAGAGCAGGACGCACCGACAGCGAGGGGGAGGTTGTCATCCAGACTTCAGAGCCCGAGAACCCCACCCTTGCGCGTGTTGTGGCGAGCGACTACCGTGCCATGTACGAGGAGGAGGTGGCTCTGCGCGAGCTCTTTGGCTACCCGCCATTCAGCCGCGAGGTGCTACTCACCTTCCGCCACAATGAGCAGTTGCGCGCCGAGCAGACAGCCCGCCGAGTGGCGGCCACGCTATCGTCGCACCCCTCAATGACGATTGTCGGTCCCTACCCTCCACCGCTCGAACAACTCTCCGGTCAGTGGCTCAGCTGCCTGACTCTCAGGCTGAAAGGTGGCAGTGCATCTGACGGCAAGAGAGCCATATCGGCTGCTCTGGAGAGTCTTGGCAAAGACAAACACACTGCATCGGTAAAGATTACCGTCGATGTCGATCCGCAATAACACCCAACCCTATGCTGAAACGATTGCTCTTTCCACCCGTCTGTCCTGTCTGCGGCCGAGTCTTCGAGGAGAGGAGGCTGGTGGTCTGCGGGCAGTGTCGCCACAGAGCACCACGCACCCACTTTGCAGAGCAGGTGGCAAACCCCGTTGTGCGTATGTTGTGGCGCGAGTTACACGTCACCCACGCCTGCTCGTTTATCTATTTCGGGGCTAACGAGGGGTTTCGCAATCTGATCCACGACTTCAAGTATGGCGGCATGTGGCGATACGCCTACGAGTGCGGTTGTTGGCTTGGTAAAGAGCTGAAGAAGAGCAGTATATATGCCGATGTGGATTTGGTAGTACCCGTTCCGCTCCACCCGTTCAAGGTGATGAAGAGAGGGTATAATCAGTCGGAATATCTGGCACTCGGCATCGCTAAAGAGCTAGGTGTTAAGTGCGAGGTGCGTGCCGTGCGTCGCATCAAACACAACCCGAGCCAGACCGACAAGACCTTTGAAGAGCGCAAGGCAAATGTAGAGAATATCTTCCGTGTGGTGCGCCCAGAAAGATTGGAACACCACAAAATTCTACTTGTTGACGATGTTCTGACCAGCGGCGCAACCATCGCCTCGTGCGGTCGGGCAATTCTCAAATCCACCCTTGATACCCAACTCTACATTGCAACCTTCGCTTGCGCCATAGAAAAGGAGGAGGTGGTGACCAAGCCGAAACAAGAAGAGCATCATTCATAGCCCACCCCGTCCAACCAGATAGGTATTTAAAATAATAATAGGTAGCCCGAAAAGGCTACCTATTATTTATATAAGGTATTTCAACCTACTACAACTGGGGACCAGCAGCTACAAGCGACTTACCCTCCTCGTTGGTGGTGAACTTCGCGAAGTTCTTGATGAAACGACCAGCCAAGTCCTCAGCCTTAACGTTCCACTCCTCAGCCGAAGCGTAGGTGTCACGAGGATCGAGGATAGCGGGATCTACACCGGGAAGAGCGGTGGGAACCTTGAAGTCAAAGTAAGGAATCTGCTTGGTAGGAGCTGCATCGATCGAGCCATCGAGGATAGCGTCGATAATACCGCGGGTATCCTTAATCGAGATACGCTTGCCGGTACCGTTCCAACCGGTATTTACGAGGTAAGCGGTTGCGCCCGAAGCCTGCATTCTCTTAACGAGCTCCTCACCGTACTTGGTGGGGTGCAACGAGAGGAACGCTGCGCCGAAGCAAGCCGAGAAGGTAGGAGTAGGCTCGGTGATACCGCGCTCAGTACCTGCCAACTTAGCGGTGAAGCCCGAGAGGAAGTAGTACTTAGTCTGCTCGGGAGTCAAGATCGAAACGGGAGGCAACACACCGAATGCATCAGCCGACAAGAAGATAACCTTCTTAGCAGCGGGAGCCTTCGATACGGGCTTAACGATGTTGTTGATGTGGTAGATGGGGTACGAAACACGAGTGTTCTCGGTTACGCTCTTATCTGCGAAGTCGATCTTGCCGTTCTCGTCAACAGTTACGTTCTCCAAGAGAGCGTCACGCTTGATAGCGTTCCAGATATCGGGCTCGCTCTCCTTGTCGAGGTTGATAACCTTAGCGTAGCAACCGCCCTCGAAGTTGAA
>JAGBTK010000002.1 GCA_017631375.1 Tidjanibacter sp.
AGTTTCTCCTTATCGTAGTCGGATGTGCTGATCTCCATCTGCTTGCGGATCTGCGCCACACGCTCCTTGATGGCCTCAGCCTCGCCACCACCATCAACGATTGTAGTGTTCTCCTTGGTGATTGTCACCTTGTCAGCTGTACCGAGCATCTCGATAGTCGCCTGGTCAAGACGCAGACCCTTGTCCTCCGAGATAACAGTACCACCGGTGAGGGTTGCGATATCCTCCAACATCTCTTTGCGACGGTCGCCAAAGCCGGGTGCCTTTACAGCAGCGATCTTGAGTGTGCCACGCAACTTATTGACTACCAATGCCGAGAGAGCCTCGCCATCTACATCCTCTGCGATGATCACCAGCGCACGACCGTTCTGGGCTACGGGCTCCAACACACCCATAATCTCCTTCATAGTAGAGATTTTCTTGTCGGTGATAAGAACATAGGGTTTGTCGAGTGTTGCCTCCATCTTCTCGGTGTCGGTCATGAAGTATGCCGAGATATAGCCACGGTCGAACTGCATACCCTCCACTACATCTACGTGGGTCTCAGTACCTTTGGCCTCCTCAACGGTGATCACACCCTCCTTCTTCACCTTGCTCATCGCCTCAGCAATCAGCGCACCGATTGTCTTGTCGTTGTTTGCCGAGATGGTTGCCACCTGCTCAATCTTCTCGATGTCGTCGCCCACCTGCTGGCTCTGCTCTTTGAGGCTCGAAACTACCACCTCAACAGCCTTGTCGATACCGCGCTTGATATCCATAGGGTTGGCACCTGCAGTTACATTCTTCAAACCTACACCGATAATGGCCTGAGCCAGCACGGTAGCGGTAGTAGTACCGTCACCCGCATCGTCGTTAGTCTTGGATGCCACCTCCTTACAGATCTGAGCACCCATATTTGCAAAGTTGTCCTCAAGCTCAATCTCCTTAGCTACGGTCACACCATCCTTGGTGATGTGGGGTGCGCCAAACTTCTTGTCGATGATTACATTACGACCCTTAGGACCGAGAGTTACCTTCACAGCATTTGCAAGAGCATCAACACCGCTCTTGAGCAACTCGCGTGCCTCAACATTATATTTAATCTCTTTTGCCATTGTTGTTCGTGTTTAGTTGTGTTCGGAATTAGATAATTGCCAGAATATCCTTCTGCGGCATAATAAGATAGCTTGTGCCCTCGATGTTTACCTCAGTGCCGGCATACTTGCCATAGAGCACCTCGTCACCAACAGCCACCTCCATCTTTACATCTGCGGTGCCGGGACCTACTGCCACCACCTTACCAGCAAGGGGTTTCTCTTTTGCGGTGTCGGGGATGATAAGACCCGAAGCGGTCTTCTCCTCTGCGGGGTTGGGCAGGATCAATACTCTGTCCGATAAAGGTTTCACGTTCATAATACTTTGTCGTTTTTGTGTTTATTATTATTTATTGTAGTTACGTTTTCAGGGTTGAGCCACCGTGGATTTGCAGCCCTACTACCTATTTAATCACAATGCGTGCCAAACAAACTTTCACGCATTTTCACGACAAATTTACATTTTTTTTCATTACCCACGTGACATTTTGTCATATTTTTAAACATTGAGGAACGTAGGTGGGGATTGTGATGTGGGTGCCTCCGTACTACCCATTGTGGGGATTGAAATGAATTGTCACCTAGTTTACTGTATCGGATAGTTTGGGCAGTGATTGCCTCCGTACTACTCATAGTGGGGATTGTAAATGAAAAGTAGTCTGCAATGTTGAGTTGCAGACTACTTTTATTTATGGGAACTATGGGAACGTTGCGATTAAGCGAGAGCAGAGGCTGCTTGCAGACTTTGCCGAGCAGAAGCAACGAAAAGACTGCGAAGCAGGATTAATAATAGGAGTAATAGGAACTCCCCCATAATTCCAAAATTTCTCAGAATTCCTATTATTCCTATCAGCCCTATTGGCCCTAACCTCCCTAAATTCCCATAATTCCCACAACTCTAAATCGGTCGTGCCCGCAATATTTGCCTCGGCAAAGCCGAGGACACATCCCCCGCCGAGGCGGGGGCTTGGGGGTGGGTCAGACCTGCAATTGCCTGCGCAAGCAGGCAGGTGTCGTAAGGGTGAGTAGAGGTAAAAGGTTATTTACCTTACTAAGGATTCTGGGCAAAAAAACAAAAGGCAGGAGAAATCTCCTGCCTTTTGTTTTTTATACAGTCGTTATTCTTAGAAGATGTAACGAACCGAGAACTGAACACGGTAGGTCGACATAAAGCTCTCGTAAGCCTTGAAGGTCGAAGTCAGAGTCTCACCTGCATACTTGTTGAAGGTGAAGCCCTTCTTAGCGTCGTACTTCAAGAGAGTGCTGTTCTTAACCTGCTGGTAGTGACCCCAGTTCTTGTTGAGGAGGTTACCAAGGTTCTGAACATCAACACCAAGCTGGATGGTGTTGCGCTTGCCAGCCACGTTAACATAGAAATCCTGCTTCAACTGGAAGTCGAACTGGTGGTGCCAGGGCATGATTGCGCCACCACGCTCGGTGTACTGACCCTTGCGGCTGCTCAGATACTTATCCTGCTCGATGTAGTTCCAGAAAGCGTCACGCTGTGCGTCAGCCTCAGCCTCAGTACCGGTGAACTTCCAATCGTTCAGAGCGTCGCGCGAAGCGGGCACGTAGATAAGGTTGTTAGCACCGTAGTCACCTACAACGTTCGAGTCGAAGGTGTACGAGAAACGCGAGTAGTCGTAGCCACCTGCGTAGCTGTGCTGGCTACCGTCGTAGATCAACGAAACAGTGGTTGCCATATTCTTGTACTCCTTCTTGTAGGTAGCGGTTGCCAAAATACGATCGGGAGCTACATAGGTACCGTAACCAAGCTCGTGGTCGTTGATAAGGCCTACCGAGTAGGTGTTGGTCTTGTAAGCCGAAGTTACCTGGTCGCCAATACCGTCGCTATAAGCGCGCGAATCCGAGTGGGTGTAAGCAACCGACAGGTCAAGACCGAAGTTGAACGACTTCTGCAACTGAGCGGTGATAGCGTAGTAGTAAGCCTTGCTCTTCTCGATGTTGTGGATGAAGTATACGTTCTGGTAGTTCTGGTCCCAACCAGCACCGGTCGAGTACATCTTACCATAGCTGTCACGAACATCCTGACCCTCAACGAGAGTAATCTTCTTGCGCGAGCTCTCATCGTAACCGGTGTTCGAGATTACAACGGGGTTCAAATCCTTGCTGAAGATACCCTCCAAGCTGAACTTAACGTCGCCAGGGAGAGTAGCGTCGAATGCCAACGAGCTCTTCCAGGTCTGGGGCATACGGAGGTTGGTGTCAAGGATAGTGGGCGAGCCGGGCGAGGTGATCTTAGCAGTTGCGGGATCGTACTTGCCACCATAGAGGTCGTCAAGGATATCCTTGGGATTAGCGTGGAAGTTAGGAGTCATACCGGTCTTAGCGTCAGCGAGAGTGTTGTAGTAGTAGCTGGTCTGACCAACGTTGCTGTTACCAACAACCGATACAAGCCATACATAAGGCAGACGGCCTACGAATACACCGGTACCACCACGAACGATGAACTTACGGTCACCGGTTACGTCCCAGTTGAAACCGATACGGGGCGAAACGCTCAGACGAGCAGCGGGAAGCTGATCTGTCGAGTACTTCTTGCCACCGAAGTCATACGATGCGAAGTTGGGGTTGTAGTTGTTCTCCAACGAAGGATATACGGGCATCTCCAAACGAACACCAGCGGTGAGCTTGAAGTTGTCGCTTACGTTAACATCGTCCTGCAAGTATGCCGAGTAGTTGTGCATAGTGAGGCTCGAGATGAACTGGCTGAGGTCCTTCGAGTTCGAGTGAGTGATAGCAAATGCAGCGGGAGCCTTACCCTCCTTGAATGCCTCCATCGACTCGTAAACGTAGTAACCGTTACCACCCTGCATAAAGCCGTTGTCAGCCTTGGTGTACTCGTAAGCGAGACCTGCGAGGAAGTTGTGCTTACCAAGAGTCCAGGTAATCTCATCGGTTACCGAGATGTTATCAACAGCACGCATGTTACCTGCGGTGTAGATATCGGGACCGAACGACATGTAACCAGCACCATCCTTCAAGATATCAACCTTGGGGAATACACCACCCACGTAGCTACGGGGCTCGTACTGGTAGTTGTACGATACACGGAGAGTGTTGTTAGCGTCACCGTCGAAGAGGCGCGAGTTCAACTCAGCTGCCAACGAGGTGTAGTTCTGCTCCTGGAAGTAACGAGTCGACTCGAAGTTCAAACCATAGTTCGAGAAAGCACCGTTACCCGAACCGATACCAAGATCAGAATTACCGGGGAACACTTTACCTGCAGTCAGAGGCGATACGCTCGAGCTGGGGTTGTTCGAATATTTGCTGTGGGTCTTCGAGAAACGAACGTTCAAGTTGTTGTTGCTGTTGATGTTCCAGTCAACACGAGCCATAACCTTCCAGCTGGGAGTCTCAATCGAGTAGTTGTTGTAGCGACCGGGATCGTAGCCGTAGGTGTCAATCAGGAACTGACGCATATCGTCCATATCCTCTGCCAAGGGGCGGCGAACATTATTCTCACCCCACTTCTCGCTCTCGCTCTGACGAGCCTTAGCGGTAGGACCAGCCGAGAGGTTGTCCGAGTACTCAGCGTTCACGAAGTAGAACAACTTGTTCTTGATGATAGGACCACCAACGCTTGCACCATAGGTGTAGGTGTGACCTGCGCTCGAGGTGAGCTCGTAGTCACCAACCTTGGTACCGCTCCAGTTGTTGTTCTTCAAGTAGCTGTATGCAGTTGCGCTTACCTCGTTGCTACCCGAACGGGTTACAGCGTTGATAGCACCACCGGTAAAACCACTCTGACGAACATCGTAAGGAGTTACCGATACCGAAATCTGCTCCAATGCGTCAAGCGAGATGGGCGAACCACCAGCGGGGAGGTTCTCACCGATACCGAAGGTGTTGTTGAACGAAGCACCATCGACAGTTACGAACGACTGACGGTAGTTACCACCACCCACTGCAAAACCACTACCGGTGGTCATCGATTGGGGCGACAGACGCATAATGTCGTTCATACTACGGCTGAGCGAAGGAGTGTTAGCGATAGCCTCACGCGAAACAGCAGTTACAGCACCAGCGTTAGCGGTACACATATTGCTGTTGGGGCCGTCAGCGAGGACAACGATAGTCTCCATCGACTGGCTCTCCTCTACCATCTGAACATCGTAGGTCAAAGTCTCTGCCAGCGAAGCAGTTACACCCTGACGCTCCAAAGGACGGTAGCCGAGCATCTCGACAGTAATAGTGTAAGGACCACCGGGGCGGATATTACCCAGACGGTACTCACCATTGGTATTGGCAACAGCATAGTACTCTGTGCCCGAAGGAGTGTGCACTGCGATAACGGTTGCACCTACCAGAGGCTCGCCGTTAGCGTCAGTAATCTTACCGCTCATATTCGAAGTGGTTACCTGTGCCATAGCCACAACGCTTGTGAGCAGCGCAAACATCAAAACGTAAAGTTTCTTCATACGATTTTTTGTTTAGTTAATAAATAAAAAAAATTAGTTGTTGTTTAGTTCAATTTTGGTTGTATATCTTGTCGGGCACTGCCCGCTGCTTTCAAAATAAAACGAGGCTTCCACCTATGGAAGTCCCGTTTAAATCTACGATTCCCCTACCAGAGTATAATTATTACCCTGTCGTCGATAATATCGTATGTTAAAATTACCCATTTCTTCTACTCTCTTTTATCTCTCTCTCTCCTATCGGGAATCTCTATTCGGCGACAAATGTACTACAAACAGACGAGATTTCCATAATATATAGGTAAAAAAGTAATCAACATTTTTCTAACATTGTGTAACAAAATCGCCAAAAGCCATATTATTTTTGCACCAAACCGACATTTCAACTTAAATACTTTTAGCATTATGAGAGAGAAAACCTGCCGCAGGATAGCTATGACGGCATTTATCACTACACTGTTACTCGGTTGGCAACTTGGCAGAACCTGCAAAACGAACTCTTTGCTATCCGACCAATTGGATATAAAAAAATCGGAACACACCGCACTCGCCCACTCCGTAGAGCACTATCGCACCCTCGCCGGAGAGAGTGCTGCCTCGGTGGAGGCACTACAGCTCCACACGACCGAACTTGAACGACTGCGCGCAGAGGATGCCGAGTTGATACACTCGCTGCAACTGCAACTCAGACGCGTAGAGAGGGTAACGACCACCGCCATAGCAGGAGAGTATGAGCTTGTCGCACCTCTTGCGAGCGACACGACATCACTTGCCGAAAGTATGCCACAACCCGCAGAGATCAAGCACTTTGAGTGGAGTGATGATTGGGCTGTGGTGCGGGGTATGATTACGGCAGATAGTGTTAGCTGCGAGATTGCGACCATCGACACCCTACATCAGATTATCCACCGTGTGCCCCGCCGTTTTCTCTTCTTCCGTTTCGGCACTAAAGCTATCCGTCAGGAGATCATCTCCTCCAACCCCCACAATACGATTGTCTATGCCGAGTTTATTGAAGTGGAAAGATGAAAGGTGAAAAGTAAAAAGTAAAATTAGAGAGATTAAGGAGTGTAGGGAGTTTAGGGAAAGCTTCTACTCCTATTACTCCTATTACTCCTATTACTCCTATTACTCCTATTACTCCTATTACTCCTATTACTCCTATTACTCCTATTACTCCCATTACTCCCATTACTCCCATTACTCCCATTACTCCTATTACTCCTATCCGCCCTATCAAAATAAAAACCTGAGAGTAGTTCGATACTACTCTCAGGTTTTAATATAAACTCACTCACTTCAAAAAGTCATATGATTGAGGGATTTTTGTGCATCATGCAACAAGACAAAGCGGAGTTTACTTGAAGTAAATGAGCATTTGGCTTGCAAGGGATGTGCAAAAAGCACCAATCAGATGGCTTTTTTAGATGGCTTTTTTAGAATGGCATGTCGTCAATCGGACCCTCCTCAAAGGTAGGCATAGGCGCATCCTCAAAGGTAGGCATAGGCGCCTCAGCGGGTGCTGCCTTGGTGAGCTGCCAGCCGCGTACCTCAGTGTACCAACGACCGTTATACTCGCGGCTCTCTACATTCACGCTGATCTCGCACTTCTCGCCCTCGCGCAGGGCAGCAGCCTCAGCAGCCTTGTCGCCCCAGAAGGAGATGCAGACCTTACGCTTGAAGTCGTCCGCCTGCTCAAAGATTACCTCCTGCTTGGTCCACTCACCACGCGCACTTGTACCACGCACGGGCGCAAGTACCTTATATACAGTAGCTTCTACTTTCATTTTTTTTACTTTTTTGCGTTGTAAATACTAATTAAGTTATCAAGGTATAGTCAAGATGTAGCAAAAGTACAAAAATAAAATATAAAAAAGGTTGGCAGATGACACCACCAACCCTTTTTATTGTAAAATGGTTTTGCTTACTCAGCCTTGACAACTTCGATGAGGTTAACCTCGAAGAAGAGGGGCTCGTTGGGGCCGATCTGCTGACCTGCACCATTAACGCCATAGCCAAGCTCCGAAGGAATCCAGAGGTGGATCTTACCACCCTCACCAATCAGCTGCAAGCCCTCGCCCCAGCCCTCGATAACGCCATTGAGGGGGAACTCAACAGTGTCAGCACGCTGGTACGACGAATCGAAGATGGTACCATCTTTCAACTTACCCTCATAGGTAACGCGAACTACATCCTCAATCGAAGGCTTAACCTCGCTACCCTCAGCAAGCACCTCGTAGAGCAGACCGCTCTCGGTCTTCTGTACATTCTTCTGCTGCTCAATCTTCGACAGATAAGCCAACTCAGCCTCCAACTTCTTAGCGGGGATGCGGATGCTGAAATACTCGTTGAGGTATGCATAGATCTCCTCCTCGCCCATCTTCTCCTTACCATCGCGGAGGTCAAGGATAGCGTTGATTACCTGATCGTAGTCGAGAGTGTTCTCCATAACCTGGTTACGCTGATTGAGGAACAAACCCAAGTCATAACCAACACCATAAGATACCGAGTCAATCTCGGTCTTCAAACTCTTCGAGCCGCTGTTGCACGAAGTAAGTGCTGCAATGGCTGCGATTACAAAAAGTACTTTTTTCATTTTTCTTACTTATTTAATGTATTGACAATTAGTTCTTTTTCTTATTTACTTACTCTTTTAGATGAAAATCAACTGCATCACCACATATACGGGCAGGAGCACTACGAGCGAGAATCGAGCCATATAACCGAAGAAGCTAGGCATCTTGATACCGCTACCCTCAGCAATTGACTTAACCATAAAGTTAGGACCATTGCCGATATAGGTCAATGCGCCAAAGAATACCGAACCGATCGAGATCGCCTTGAGCAACATCTCGGGCACACCAGCAACAAGGTTAACACCCTCAGCCACAGGCAGACCCTGAGCCACCGAGTAGAAAGCCACAGCGGTAGGCGCATTGTCGAGGAACGACGAGAGAAGACCTGTCGAGTAGAGGAACTGCCAGGGCTGGCTCAGACCGAGCGCAGCTGCATTCTGGTTGAGGTAGAGGAGCGCGGGGGTCATAGTGATAAAGATACCGAAGAAGAGCACAGCAACCTCAATGATAGGCTCCCACGAGAACTTGTTATCCTCACGAATCTTCTTCTTGGTGGTAACGAGCGAGAGAACGATCAGCAACACGAGAGCAATCTCACGCAAGAACTTGATGTAGAGAGGTGCGTGGTGGTCGCCCATTGCGGGGATGTAACTCTGGTTGATGAATGCAACCGAGGCAACAACACCTGCAAGCCACAAGAAGTTGAGAGTACCGGTGATGTGGATAGGCTGCTTCTGCGAGGCATCGAGCTTCAGGTTCAACTCGGGCTCACGCTTGTGGTAGTAGCTATCAACAAAATAGAAGAGGGTCAGCAACACTGCACCTACGAATGCCCACTCGGGCAACAAGCCGAGGAACCAAGTAAACTCAGCACCACGCAGATAGAGGAGGAACAATGGTGGATCACCCAGAGGAGTCAACAGACCACCGCAGTTTGCTACCAGACCGATGAAGAACAAGATAGTGTGTACCTTGTACTTACGCTCTTTGTTAATCTCGATAAGGGGACGGATGAGCAACATTGCTGCACCGGTAGTTCCCATAATCGACGCCAACACGAAGCCGAGTGCGAGAAGTGCGGTGTTGGTAGCGGGCTTAGCCTCAATGTCGCCACCAATGTGGATACCGCCGGTCACCACAAAGAGTGCGCAGAGCAGGATGATAAAGGGAACATAGTCGAACAACATCTGGTGCTCAAGATTGCTACCCAAACCTGCGCAAATCAGGTAGATAGCGGTAGGAACACCCAGAATGAGCGACACGATAAGTTTATTGCGATTGCTCTCCCACCAATGCTCTTTCACCAGAGGGATAATCGCAATGCTGAGCAACATCAGCACAAAGGGAATCAATGTCCAAATTGCAACTTCCATTTTTTGTGTTTTTTAGTTATAATTTATTGTTTTGTGTTCGATTTAAGTGTCTGACAACAAAGTTTGTAGAGCATACGAGCACCCACATTGGCATCCAGGTCGCCCATCTTGCCGCAAGCGACCTCCACCAGGTCAAAGCCGACAATCTTGCGACCACTGCGCACAATGCTCTTAATCAGATAGACCGCCTCGCCAAAGGATAGACCTCCCGGCACAGGCGTTCCTGTCGATGGGCAGTTATCGGGCGAGAGTCCGTCAATATCGAAACTGATATAGACTTCCTCAGGCAATGCAGCAACAATATCGTTGCACACTGCACCCCACGACTCACCCGCAAAGCGACGCTCGTCGATGGTATCCTGCCCAAAGCTAACCACTCGCTCATCAGTAGCGGCAAGCTCCGCCTCTGCCGAGCAGAAATCTCTTACGCCAACCTGCACCAGACGGCTCACGCGAGGCACTTCGGAGAGTACATTGAACATAATCGAGGCGTGCGACTGGACAAAACCCTCGTATGCTTTTCTCAGGTCGCGGTGTGCATCAATATGGAGTATTCCCACCCCCTTGTGATGCTTGGCTACTGCCTTGATCACGCCCAGCGGTGTTGAGTGGTCGCCACCCACAAGACCTACAATTTTACCCTCACAGAGCAATTTATCGGTCTCGTTGAACAATTGAAGTGTCAACTCCTCAGATGCGGTATTGATACGCTCTAACTGACGCTGTGTCAGATAGTCGCCTAGGGTTGTGGAGCCGTGCTCCAGCCCCTCGATGATACGCTTTGCGATGGCTCTCAGACGAGCGCTGCGATCCTGAATCGAATAGTCGATATCGGCCGTAGCGATACCGCGCTGCCAGATATTGGGGCAATCGGGATCGTAGAAGTCGAGCTGGGTCGAGGCCTCGATAATGGCATCGGGAGCCGACGCAGCACCACCACCATAGGAGGTTGTCACATCCCACGGCGCAGAGAACAGTACCAACTCCGACTCCTCCACAGTAAAGGGGAAACCGAAGTAGTTACCATTATTTACACCCACATCATCGGGATTGAAATTCTTGATATCCATACCTTTTTAACTCCTTTTAGCTGCCAACCGCATCCAATGAGGTCAGCGCATCGGGCAAAGGTAATCATTTTTTTTAATATCCTCCATACCTATTTATAATTATAGGGAAAGTTTGGGCTATATAGAGCAGTCAAAAGAGAAATTTAGTGACACATTTGATTAATTTGATAAAATATATTGAAAAAGTTTGGATTTTCTGAAAACTCATTATATCTTTGTAACATCATTAGGGCAACAACCTTCGCTGCTTAGCAATAAGTAGCAATTCAATGGTTGTTTTAGTGATTCTTTCATAATCAGTATTTTAAGTTGGGGGTTTTGGAGTGTCGTGAGACACTCCAAACTTTTTTTTATAAGTTACCTTGCTGCCAACTCTGCTCCCATAAGAAATCTCCGCCCCACCCCACAAAAAAAGTAGCCTGCAAAAACTTGCAGACTACTCTTAAATTATTAACGCTACGACCGCAAATCGCTACAGCCAAAGGGGTTACAATAAGCACAAAAGCTATTATCGGGCGGAAGCAGATCCTACAAAAGGGACAAAATTTTCTCCAGCCCCACTCCGTTAGAGCCCTTGACCAAGACAAGTGCCTCCGATATCGGTTTGCGGGCTATATACTTTTCAAGTTCGGTCCTGTCGGCAAAGGTATGCACGGTACGAGGCGTACCCTTCTCGGCAGGAGCAACCTTCGAGAACTCCGAACCTACGAGCAGCAACTCGCCTGCACCCACGGCGTGACGCGCATCTGCAAAGGCCTTAGCGTGCTCATCACGGCTCCACGCGCCCAACTCAAGCATATCGCCAAGAATTGCCACCTTTTGCGTAACACCCTCAGGCAGAGGCATCTTGGCAAAATTGCGCAGTGCTGCCTCCATACTCGACGGGTTGGCATTATAGCAATCTGCAATCACCACATTGTTCTCCGAGCGCATCACCTGCGAGCGGTGAATAGTAGGCTCATAGTCAGCAATCGCCTCGCGCATCAGCTCATGCTCCACCCCAAAGTGGGCACCAACAGCCACCGCAGCAGCGATATTGAAGAGGTTGTACTCCCCGACCAGATTACTCTTCCACCCCTCAACGGTCAAGGGCGAGTATGGGGTAGCCTCCAACTTGGTACGCTCCTGCACCATTGTCATCAACACCTCGTCGGCACTATTGACAAAGGCACGACCGCCATTTGCGGTGAGCCAATCGTAGAGTTCGCCTTTGCCGCGACGAATACCCTCCACACCACCAAAGCCATCGAGGTGGGCACGACCGATATTGGTGATGATACCGTAATCCGGCTCCGCAATGCTGCATAGCGCAGCAATCTCGCCACAGGCACTTGCTCCCATCTCGACCACAGCCACCTCATCGGCTGGGGTGAGCGAGAGGAGTGTCAGAGGCACACCGATATGATTATTGAGATTGCCTCGCGTTGAGGCCACACGACATTTCTTGGCAAGCACGGCTGTAAGCAACTCCTTGGTTGTTGTCTTGCCGTTAGTACCCGTCACCGCCACCACAGGAAGTCCGAGCACACGGCGATGCATACGCGCAAGCTCTTGCAGAGTGGCGAGCACATCATCCACAACAAAGTAGTTTGCCCCATCGGGACACATCGAGACATCATCGACAACAGCCATCACCGCACCGTCTGCAATTGCCTGAGCAGCAAAACGGTTACCATCAAATTTGTCGCCACGCAGAGCAAAGAATATGGAGCCCTCGGTCACCTTACGACTATCTGTCGTCACCTGAGGATATTGTCTGAAAATCTCGTATAATCTTGTCAGTTTCATCGTTGTTTTTGAAAGGCAGTTTAGATAAAGGTGTCGCCCGTACGGTAGCGCACGGTAGCAATAAATTTCTTGATATCCTGCTCGTTACTCTTAGGACATATCATCAGCACATCGTCGGTATCGACCACGATATAGTCCTCCAATCCCTCAATAACGGCAATTTTATTCTCGGGCAGTCGCACCAGACAGTCGTGAGTGTCAAAGGTTATGCAACTCTCAGGCGAGGTGTTGCCATCGTCATCCTTCTCCGAGTATTGGTAGAGCGAGCCCCAGGTACCGATATCGCTCCAGCCGAAGTCGGTGCAGCGCACAAAGACATTGTCGCTCTTCTCCATCACGCCATAGTCAATCGAGGTGCCTCGAAGTTCGGGGTAGATACGGGCAATATGAGCACGCTCCTCGGGAGTAGCATAACTGCCCTTAGCCGAGGCGAAGAGTTCGTATGTGTCGGGCAGATGGTTGCGCAACTCGCCAAGAATGGCATCGGCACGCCAAACAAAGATACCCGAGTTCCAGAAGAACTCGCCACTCTGCACAAAGGCACGCGCAAGCTCAATATTGGGCTTCTCAGTAAAGGTCTTAACTCGCTGAAAACCAGCCTGCTGCGTCGATACCCCCACCTGAATATAGCCATAGCCCGTATCAGGTCGTGTGGGGTTGATACCGACTGTCAGAAGTGCGCCTGAGGCAGCTGCAAACTCCATACACTCGTTCATCTCAACGCGGAACTTATCGACATCCAGCACAAGATGGTCGGAGGGGGTAACAATCATCGTCGCCTCCGGATCCAGAGCCGAGATGCGGAAGGCCGCATAGGCGATACAGGGCGCAGTGTTGCGACCTATCGGCTCGGTGAGCACCTGTTCAGGGCGTAGTTCGGGCAATTCGCGCAATACCTGCTCCGAGTAGGCATCATTTGTCACCACCAGAAAATTCTCATCGGGGACAATGTTGCGGAATCTCTCAAAGGTGTGGCGCAGGAACGAACGACCCGTGCCGAGAATATCCATAAATTGTTTGGGACGCTGGCGACGGCTGAGAGGCCAGAAACGGGAGCCTACTCCGCCAGCCATAATCACACAATATCGTTTATTATCGTTCATTATAGTTTTAGTTAAGTTTCTGTCCAATAAGTCCGAAAAATCGTTTTGCAGACCACTTCGCACATGACAACAAACAAATATACAATTTTTTTACGAATAATTCTTAACTTTGTACCATCTTTTTAAATAAAGGTATAATGTAGCTATGAAAATAAAACTTTTTACCATACCCAACCTGATTACCCTCGGCAATCTCTTTTGCGGCTCGGTGGGCGTTGTGCTGACCGTAGCCCATATTTGCGGCGGGAACTATTCGCTTGCCCTCCCCTTCTATCTGATGCTTGGTTCGGCACTTCTGGACTTCTGCGACGGCTTTGCGGCACGACTGCTGCATCAATATAGCGATGTGGGCAAAGAACTTGATTCTCTGGCAGATGTGGTTAGTTTCGGTCTGCTGCCCTCGCTCCTTTTTATGGCTCTGTTTCTGGAGATGGGCGGTGCGCCGGTGTGGTCGCTTGTGGCTCTGATTGTGGTGCTCTTCTCGGCCTTGCGCCTTGCAAAGTTCAACATCGACACCACCCAGACAGACTCCTTTGTGGGTCTTCCCACCCCCGCCTGCGCACTCTTCGTAGGCTCGCTCGGCTGGCACATTGCCGAGAAGGGTGCCGTGATCAATCCCTGGGTCATCCTGGCTCTGGCAGTGATTTTTGCCATCCTGCTGCTCGTACCGCTGAGAATGTTTTCGCTCAAATTTCACGGCTTCGCCCCAAAGGGCATCAACCTGCTCCGCTACGCTTTTCTGGCACTCTCGGCTATATTGATTGTGGTTTGCGGACTTTCGGCAGTGGCGTGGATAATAATTCTCTATATTGCTGCGTCTATTGTAATGAGTGTGGTCTGCAAGAGCAAAAATTAGGTTTTCCGAAATTTTTACTATCTTTGCAGGCTGTTAACTCGTTAATTATAACGTGCAACGACTTCTGAAACATATCTGTTTGGGGCTATTTACAGCCCTTTTGGTAAGTAACCCATCGAGGGTATTTGCTCAGAACCTGCGTACCTCCGACTACGGTCGAGGCAATATCGAGGCTATGAGCAACGCGCTCGAACAGGTGGGTACCAACCCCTATGCCGAGGCAACCGAGTATGACGAGAACGGCAACCCCATCACTCCCACTGAGGAGGCAGACTCGGCAAAGGTGAAGATTAAGAGACCTTTGGAGTCCTACTTCTTCTCCGACTCGTTACGCGGCGAGCGTTTCATCCGTTGGACGGTATCATCTAAGACCAATAATATCAGCATTTTACCTATCGACACACTGCTCGATGACTTCCAGTCGGACTACATCTTCCTGAAGAAGGATGTTGGCGATGCATATCTCGGTCCGCTTGGTGGTGCGAGTATGCCGCTAAACTTTTTCCGTCGTCCCGACAGCAGAAATTTCTCCTTTATCGATGGGTACTACGCCTATCTCTTCAACCCCGAGAATGTTCCGTTCTACAACACCAAGGAGCCTATCACCCGACTGGGTTACATCAGTGGCGGTCAGAAGAAGATGATGGAGGAGAATCTGAGCGTTCTTCACGCCCAGCAGATATCTCCCTCGCTCGGCTTCAATGTATTGTTCAACAACCAGAACACCCGAGGTATCTACGATTGGCAACGCTCCAAAGTAAAAGACCTCTCCATAGGTGTTGCCTATACTGGCAAACGCTACACACTCCACGCAGGCTACATCTTCAACAACATATCGCGCAGAGAGAATGGCGGTTTGGTCAACGACTGGGATATCACCGACACCGTTCACGAGTCGTCGCTCAATATCCCTATGCGCCTGAAAGATGCAGAGAACGAGGCACGCAACAACACC
>JAGBTK010000003.1 GCA_017631375.1 Tidjanibacter sp.
ACTGCCAAGTCCTTGCCGAGGTTATGGATTGCCAACAGACGCTCCAAGAACCAACGGTCAATCTTGGTGATATCGTAAATCTTATCTACCGAGTAGCCCATCTCGAAGGCTTTGTCGATAGCCATCACACGCTTATCGGTGGGGTTTGCAAGCTCGTGGTCGATATCAGGGATACGGACATTGTTGCAAGTAAAGCCCTGCATACCCTGTCCTACCATACGAAGACCCTTCTGGATAGCCTCCTCAAAGGTACGACCGATAGACATAATCTCGCCCACACTCTTCATCGACGAGCCAATCTCCTTCGACACTCCGTCGAACTTGCTCAGATCCCAACGAGGAATCTTGCAGACAACATAGTCAATCGAGGGCTCAAAGAATGCGGTAGTAACCTTAGTCACTGCATTTTTAATCTCCTTCAAGCCGTAGCCAAGGCCCAACTTAGCAGCCACAAATGCCAAAGGATAACCTGTTGCCTTCGATGCCAAAGCCGACGAACGCGACAGACGAGCATTCACCTCGATAACTCGGTAATCCTCCGAGTAGGGGTCGAGAGCAAACTGAACATTACACTCACCAACGATACCAACGTGGCGAACAATGCTGATTGCAATAGCTCTCAGACGCGACACCTCACGGTTGCTGAGGGTCTGGCAGGGAGCAACTACAAGACTCTCGCCGGTGTGAATACCCAGCGGGTCGAAGTTCTCCATATTACATACGGTGATGCAGTTGTCATAGCGGTCACGCACCACCTCATACTCAATCTCTTTCCAGCCTTTGAGTGATTCCTCAACCAAAATCTGGGGCGAGTACGAAAGCGCACTCGAAGCGAGTCGCTCCAACTCATCCATATTGGCACAGAAGCCCGAGCCCAGACCACCGAGCGCGTATGCAGCACGCACGATGATAGGGAAGCCCAACTCCTCAACAGCAGCACGAGCCTCCTCCAAGGTATTGGCAGCGATACTACGAGGGGTCTTTACATTAATCTCACGAAGACGGTTAGCAAAAATCTCGCGGTCCTCAGTCTCGATAATAGCCTCAATAGGAGTACCCAGCACGCGAACATCATACTTCTGCAACACACCACTCTCGAAGAGCTGCACACCGCAGTTCAGTGCGGTCTGACCACCACACGCCAAAAGGATGCCATCGGGACGCTCACGCTCGATAACCTTCTCAACGAAGAAGGGAGTGATGGGGAGATAGTAGATTTTATCTGCTACACCCTCCGAAGTCTGCACAGTAGCAATATTGGGGTTGATAAGGATAGTATACTTACCCTCCTCACGCATTGCTTTGAGTGCCTGCGAGCCCGAGTAGTCGAACTCACCAGCCTCACCAATCTTAAGTGCTCCACTACCGAGCAGAAGCACCTTCTTTACATCTTTCAATTCCTTCATTTTCTGATATATCTTCGGAGGTTTTACTTATTCATTACCTTATCCATAAACTCCACTACAACGGGATTCTCCACGTCAATCTGGAACTGCACACCATAGAAAGGCTTCTCACAGTGGCGGATACCCTCATTGGTGCCATCATTCAGATTGAGGAAGAGAGGCTCCCAACCCTCGGGCAGACTCTTACCATCGACAGCAAATCCGTGGTTCTGCGAGGTGATGTAGCACTTCTGGCTGCCAACCTTCTCAACAGGCTGGTTGTGGCCACGGTGGCCATATTTGAGTTTATAGGTTGAAGCACCCGCTGCACGAGCCAGCAACTGATTGCCGAGGCAGATACCGAGGATAGGCTTCTCCTCTTTGAGTGCCTGCTGCAAACGCTTAATCAGCACACCACAGGTTGCAGGGTCGCCGGGACCATTGGACACTACCAAACCATCGTACTGCTCGGCAGTGAAGTCGTAGTCCCAAGGTACACGTACCAATTCAACATCCCACTCAAGGAGAGTGCGGAGCGAGGAGTTCTTCACACCACAATCAATAACCACAATACGCTTGCTGCCCTTACCGTAATGCTTCACAGTGCGGGTCGAAACCTCTGCAACGAGGTTTCGCGAATTGGGATCGGTAAATTGTACACACTCGCTACCAAACTCAATCTTGCCGAGCATAGTACCCTGATCTCTCAGTTTCTTGGTCAGAGCACGAGTGTCAATACCGCAGAGCGCGGGTACTTTTTGCTCAATCAGCCAATCACTGAGCGAACGCTCTGCGTTCCAGTGACTGTGTACCAGAGAGTAGTCCGTAACGATGAGTGCAGTACAATAAATGGCGTCCGATTCAAAATTAATCGACACGCCATCTACCACCTTTTCGTGGGGAACTCCGTAGTTGCCTACCATAGGATAGGTAGATACCAATATCTGTCCTTTGTAAGAGGGATCGGTAAGACTTTCGGGATAGCCGGTCATCCCGGTATGGAAGACGACCTCGCCCGATACCGAGGCCTCATAACCAAATGATACACCCTCATAGACGCTACCGTCCGAGAGAGTTAAGCGGGCCTTCTTGTATAGTTGCATAGATAAATAATGATTATAACTAACCGCGCACAAAAATAATATATTTTTTGGTAAAATAAAAACTATCTTTTACATTTGCATAAATATGTAATATATATATTCATTATGAACAAACGCACACATCGCTTTTCGGTCATTCGTCAGATTATCGAATCGGAACCTATCGCATCACAAGAAGAACTGATAATCAGACTGAAAGAGCATAACATCGAAACAACACAAAGCACCCTTTCGAGAGATTTGAAGTATATGCACGTTGCCAAAGTGCCGCATAGAGAAAAGGGATATATATACGTAATTCCTGAGCAAATCGCCCCATATCATACCGATAACAATGTCTCGTCACTCATCACCGACAACATCATCGAGATATGTTTCTCGGGCAACATCGGCATTATCCGCACAAAAGCCGGCTACGCCAACGCAGTTGCAGTGCTGATTGACAACAAAAAATTTCCCGAAATTGCAGGTACAATTGCAGGAGATGACACCATCTTCTTCGTACTCCGCGAGGGGTGCTCACGCAAACAATTCGCACGCGAACTCTCAAAATTTTGGCCTAAAGTAGAGATTCCTCATTAAACAAACCCAATAACACAAATGGAAAAAAGACCCTCACTCTGGGTATCCTTTATACCTATCATCACACTAATGGTGATACTTACCGTTGCCATCAAACTTTTTGGCAACGACGCTCTTTCGGGTGCTACTCAGATAGCACTCTTTGCCGGTACAGCCGTATGTTCAGCTATTGCCATACTCCTCTATCGCATCCCTTGGAGTACTCTGGAAGATTCCATCTGCAACAATATACGCCACGTCGGTAGCGGTATCTTTATTCTGCTTTTGATTGGTGCCATTGCAGGTACCTGGATGGTGAGCGGCATTGTTCCCACCTTTATATATTATGGCTTGCAAATCCTCTCCCCCACCTTCTTCCTCTTTTCCACCAGCATTATTTGTGCGGTGGTATCGGTAATGACAGGTAGTTCGTGGACAACGATTGCCACTGTCGGAGTAGCATTTATCGGTATTGGCAACGCCTTAGGATTCAGTGCAGGTTGGACAGCAGGCGCAATTATCTCGGGAGCATATTTTGGCGACAAGATATCTCCACTGTCAGATACAACCGTTCTTGCATCAACCATCTGCAATGTACCTCTGTTCAAGCACATCCGCTATATGATGATTACAACCATTCCTTCATTTGTAATCTCACTAATTATCTTCCTTATCGCTGGTTTTGTCCTGCCCCACGCAGGCATAACTTCTGTGATGGAGGTGGCAGATGCTCTTAAACAGACCTTTAATCTCAGTCCCTTGCTACTGATAGTCCCAGCCCTTACGGCACTGCTCATAATACGACGCACCCCGCCGATGATTACACTTTTCTGTGCAGCACTGATGGCAGCTGTGGCATTGATTATCTTCCAGCCACAACTCCTCTCGCAGATTGGTGGCGAGGGTGGCATCAGACCTATCGTAGCTGCGCGCGCTTTCTTCATCTCGCTCTACGGCTCAACAGCTATCACCACAGGCAACCCCGATCTCGATGTATTGGTATCAACTTCGGGAATGGCAGGTATGCTAGACACTATATGGCTGATTATTTGCGCAGTAGGCTTTGGTGGAGCAATGACTGGTAGCGGTATGTTGCAGCGCATTATCTCCTCATTCGCACGCCGCCTGAATCGCACCACATCGCTTGTAGCCTCAACTACAGGCGCAGGTCTGCTGTTCAATATATGTACCGCCGATCAATATCTCAGTATTATCCTGACAGGCAATCTTTTCAAGGATGTTTATAAGCAGACAGGCCACGAAGAGCGACTCCTTAGCCGAACGACCGAGGATGCAGTGACTGTCACATCGGTACTATTCCCGTGGAGTTCGTGCGGTATGACACAAGCGACCGTGCTTGGTGTAGCAACTCTCACCTACCTTCCCTATTGCTTCTTCAATATCCTCAGCCCGATTATGACAATCACGGTTGCCGCTCTCGGAATAAAGATTTTCCGCAATAAGCCCGCGACAGATGAACAAGAGCCGGCAAATGTAGAATAGGACTAAACTCCGATTAAAAACGACAGCCGAGAGAAACAATATCTCTCGGCTGTTCTATAATTTTGAATTCTACTTTTGTAATGCAATTAGCGGGGCAAAACCTCTATCTGCAACTTCGAGTATGCGCGCTCGGCCTTGGCGAGTGCCTCCTCGATGGTATCTGCCGAGGCCAAGATAACGCCCAAGCGGCGGTGGCCAACAACCTCGGGTTTGCCAAAGATACGGATCTGAACATCCTCCTCAGCAACCACCTCTTCGAGGTTACCGAATACCACCTTGTCGCTATCGCCCTCAACAACAATTGCCTTCGAAGCCGAAGGACGGTAGAAGCGCACCGAGGGAATAGGCAGGCCGAGTACTGCGCGTGCGTGGAGAGCGAACTCCGAGAGATCCTGCGAAATCATAGTCACCATACCGGTATCGTGGGGACGGGGCGACACCTCACTGAACAGCACCTCATCGCCACAGATAAACATCTCCACGCCGAAGATACCGTAGCCACCCAGAGCACCTGTCACCTTCTTGGCAATCTCCTCAGCCTTTGCGATAGCCACCTCGCTCATGGGCTGTGGCTGCCACGACTCACGGTAGTCGCCATCCACCTGGTGGTGGCCGATAGGTTTCAGCACGGTAGTACCTGCCGAGTGACGCACGGTGAGCAGGGTAATCTCGTAGTCGAACTTAACGAAGCCCTCGACAATCACACGACCAGCACCTGCACGACCACCCTCCTGGGCAATCTGCCACGAACGCTCAATCTCCTCCTCGCTGTGGCACACGCTCTGACCGTGACCCGACGAACTCATCACGGGCTTAACAACGCAGGGAGTGCCAATCTCCTTAACGGCAGCCGAGAACTCCTCGAACGAAGCCGCAAATCGATAGGGCGAGGTGGGCAGACCCAACTCCTCGGCAGCCAGACGACGGATACCCTCACGATTCATGGTGAGCAGAGTTGCCTTGGCGGTGGGGATTACATTGTAGCCCTCCTTCTCCAACTCAACAAGGGTGGGAGTGGCAATAGCCTCAATCTCGGGGATGATGTAGTCGGGCTTCTCGGCCTCGATAATCTCGCGCAGACGCTCTCCATCGAGCATCGAGAGCACATACGAGCGATGCGCAATCTGCATTGCAGGGGCGTTGGGGTATTTGTCGAGTGCTACGACCTCTACGCCGTAACGCTGCAATTCGATGGCAACCTCCTTGCCAAGCTCACCCGATCCGCAAAGCAACGCCTTACGACCTACGGGCGAGAGAGTTGTTCCAATTTTAACCACGATTGAAATGTTTTATTTTGTTTGTAAAAATTTGTTTCCTATTCAACAGGGACCAGATAACCAATCTTTTTGCCCTGGCTGGTGGCATACTCTATTTCGCTGCGTGTGCTGCTGCCGATGTAACCGCCTACGTTGATTACGAAAATCTCGTCTGCCATATCGATTTTGCGCTTGTGCATATCGTCGAGCATCTCTTTTGTTCCCTCGCTCCACACCTCCGCATCGCCCGAGTGACCAAAGAGCCCCACCGAGATAACGATATTCCCTTGCAGCGTCAACTCCTTCTGCGCCTTGGTGTACTCCTCCTTAAACTTGGTACTCCCACACAGCGTGATAACCTTGTACTTCCCAACCATACCTTTTAAGTTTCGTTCTGCAAAATTAACAAATACTCAAATAATACCAAAATAGGAGTAAATATATATAAAAATTGGCGTATGCAGGAACTACGCAGTTCTCTACATACGCCAATGCTGTCTTTACTAATAATCTATTATATTAAAAATCATAACCGACAATATCGGCTGCATAATCGCTCCAACCTGGTGCCGACTTATATGCGCTTACCGATGCCATTGGCACATAAATCTTTCTGCCTGAAGCGTTGTAGGAAAACATATCATCATCTCCCTCTGGTGGAGTTGTAGGCTTACAATATACACTTGTCAGCGAGGTGCAATAAAAGAATGCCCAATCTCCAATCGAAGTAACGCTATCACCAATTGTAACACTTGTCAGCGAGGTACATCCATAGAATGCATAATTTCCAATCTAAGTAACACTATCACCAATTGTAACACTTGTCAGCGAGGTGCAATCAGAGAATGCAGAACCTCCAATCGAAGTAACACTATGGCCAATGGTAATACTTGTCAGCGAGGTACGCTGATAGAATGTACCAAATCCAATCGAAGTAACGCTATCAGG
>JAGBTK010000029.1 GCA_017631375.1 Tidjanibacter sp.
CCCTTATTCAGATATGCCAACTCGCGCAGACGAGCAGCCAGCACCTCGTAGTTATATACTGTTTCGGTAAAGATTTCACCATCGGGCTTGAAGGTGATAGTGGTACCTGTGCGATCGGTCTCGCCCACAATCATAAGTTCCGAAGTGGGAGTACCCTTGCTGTAAGTCTGACGGTGAATTTTACCGTCGCGGTGTACCTCAGCGATAAGGCTGGTCGAGAGTGCATTCACACACGACACACCTACACCGTGCAGACCACCCGACACTTTATAGGAGCCCTTATTAAACTTACCACCGGCGTGAAGCACGGTAAGTACAACCTCCAATGCAGACTTACCCTCCTGCTCGTGCATATCGACAGGGATACCACGACCATCATCCTCTACGGTGATAGAGTTGTCGGTATTGATTGTCACATTGATATCGTTGCAATAACCTGCCAAGGCCTCGTCAATCGAGTTGTCGACAACCTCATAAACCAAGTGGTGCAGACCACGCACACCGATATCGCCAATGTACATTGCAGGACGCTTACGTACTGCTTCCAGACCTTCCAAAACCTGAATACTCGACGCGGAGTACTCTTGTTGTTTCTTCTCTTCCAAATTTTCCATTTTTCTCTTATATGTATTCTTCTATTTTATTCACAAATATTACCTCGCCGAGCCTCTAACCAAACAACTGCTTAACATCCAGTTCCTCTATATGACCCTTCGAGAAACGAATCGTACGGGCTGGGAAGAGTTCAAGGTTAGAGATATTGTGAGTTGACATAATTATTGCACAACCATCACGAGTGATTCGGCGGAAAAGCTCCATAATCTCATCCGACGATGCAGGGTCAAGATTACCCGTAGGCTCATCGGCAAGAATAATTTTAGGATCGTTAACAAGTGCACGAGCTATAGTAAGTCGCTGCTGCTCGCCACCCGAGAGTTCGTAGGGCATCTTATATGCTTTGTGCTGCAAGCCAACAACGCCAAGCACCGTTTCAATACGCTGACGCATCTTCACCTCGTCACGCCAACCTGTGGCACGCATCACATAGTGAAGATTCTGAAAAGCATTTCTATCTGTCAGCAATTGGCAATCCTGAAAGACAATACCGATACTGCGACGCAACTGCTGGATATCCCTGCGGCGCAGAGTGCGAAGATTAAAACCCGCAATCTCACCCTCGCCCTCCAAGAGTGGAAGTTCGGCATAGAGAGTGCGGAGGAGTGAGCTCTTGCCACTACCCACACGACCGATAAAATAGACCATTTCACCCTCCTTGACAGTGAGGTTTATATCCGAAAGGACCTCCTCACCACGCTTACGCGAGGAGCGCGACCACGGAGTTTGCGAGTGATATACACTCACTCCGCGCAGGCTAATTACACTCTCTTTTTCGTTCATTTTTCGTGATGCACTAAAAACAAACAAAGATACAAATTCTTCTCGGAATTTACACCACAGAGAGGGCGATTTTTAGTCTATTTATAGTAGATTTTTTACTATGTAAAAACTATTTCTGCTTACAGCAGCCCCACTCTCTTCTGCGAAGCCTCAATGCTACGGGCAATCTCGGCCTCCGAGAGCGTCGAATCGGTCAGAGCACCCGCCAAATATTGTTCATACGAATACATATCAACCATACCGTGACCCGAGAGGTTGAAGAGGATATTCTTCTGCACACCCTCCTCTTTGGCCTTCAATGCCTCGCGCACAGCCACAGCAATAGCGTGTGCCGACTCAGGAGCAGGGACAATACCCTCGGTGCGAGCAAAAGCCAGAGCAGCCGAGAAAGTTTCGAGCTGATCAACAGATTGCGCCTCGATAAGACCATCCGAAAGCAACTGACTTACAGTACTTCCCGCACCGTGGTAGCGCAAACCACCTGCATGAATATCGGCAGGATGGAAGGTATGACCGAGCGAGTACATAGGCACAAGCGGAGTGATACCCGCCGTGTCGCCAAAGTCGTAACAGAGTTTGCCTCGGGTTAGCTTTGGGCAGGAGGCAGGCTCGACGGCAACAATCCTCATATTAGCCCCTTCGCGGAGATTCTTACGCAGGAAGGGGAAGCCAAGACCCGCAAAATTACTACCACCACCAAAGCAGCCAATAACCACATCGGGCATCTCACCCGCCATCTCCATTTGCAACAACGCCTCCTCACCTATAATTGTCTGGTGCAGAACAACATGATTCATCACACTACCAAGACAATATCGGGTTGTTTCGGGGTTTTTAAGAGCCAGTTCCACAGCCTCCGAGATTGCCATACCGAGCGTTCCCGAACAATCGGGATCCTCAGCCAATACCGAACGACCATACTCGGTCAGATTGCTCGGCGATGCCACAACCTCACCACCCCATACGTTCATCAAAAGTTTACGATAGGGCTTTTGGTTATAGCTCACCCTCACCATAAAAATCTGAGCCTTCTGACCAAAGATATTGGTAGCGTGCGAGAGTGCCGTACCCCACTGACCTCCACCTGTTTCCGTGGTCAGATGAGTAATACCTTCGATATGGTTATAGTAGGCCTGAGGGATAGCAGTATTGGGCTTATGCGAGCCGACAGGCGACACACTTTCGTTCTTGAAATAGATATGAGCGGGGGTGTCGAGGAGTCGCTCCAAGCCGTAAGCTCTGACCAGCGGAGTGCAACGCCACAGACGATAGATATCTCTTACACGCTCGGGAATCTCGATAAATTGCTCGGTCGATAACTCCTGCTCAGCAATAGCGCGAGCAAAGATATGGCTCAGTCCATCAACGGTTACGGGTTGGTGGCTCTGAGGGTCGAGCAGTGGGGCTGGCTTATTGGGCATATCGGCCACAACATTATACCACGCCTCGGGCATCTGTCTGTCGCTCAAA
>JAGBTK010000004.1 GCA_017631375.1 Tidjanibacter sp.
ATCCTCCATAGCCTCGTTGGGAGTCATATCGGAGAGGTAGCGACGCAGAATCCAGGTCTTCTGAAGCACCTCCTTGCTTACCAACAGATCCTCACGACGAGTACCCGAAGCGATAATATTCACAGCAGGATATACGCGCTTGTCTGCCAGCTTACGGTCGAGCTGCAACTCCATATTACCCGTACCCTTGAACTCCTCGAAGATAACCTCATCCATCTTCGAGCCTGTATCAATCAGTGCAGTAGCGATGATGGTCAGCGAGCCTCGCTCCTCAGTGTTACGAGCCGCACCAAAGAAACGCTTAGGCTTATGGAGCGCATTTGCATCAACACCACCCGACAATACTTTACCCGAGGCGGGCTGTACGGTATTATAAGCACGCGCCAGACGAGTAATAGAGTCGAGCAGAATCACCACATCGTGGCCACATTCAACCATACGTTTTGCCTTCTCGAGCACCATCTCAGCAACCTTAACGTGGCGTGCTGCCTGCTCATCGAAGGTCGAAGCAACAACCTCTGCCTTCACATTACGCGCCATCTCGGTAACCTCCTCGGGTCGCTCATCAATCAGCAGGACAATCAGATAGACCTCAGGATGGTTATCGGCAATAGCATTTGCAATCGCCTGCAACATCATTGTCTTACCTGTCTTGGGCTGCGCCACAATCATACCGCGCTGACCCTTGCCGATAGGCGAAAAGAGGTCAACAATGCGGGTCGAGAGATTGTTATGGCCATTGCCGGTGAGGTTAAATTTCTCCGAGGGGAAGAGCGGTGTCATATACTCGAACTGCATACGGTCGCGGATATTCTCGGGCGAGAGGCCGTTAATCTCAATAGCCTTCACCAGCGGGAAGTACTTCTCACCCTCCTTGGGAGGACGGATAATACCGCGCACGGTATCGCCAGGCTTCAAACCCCAATTCTTAATCTGCGAGGGCGAAACATATATATCATCCGGCGAGTTAAGGTAGTTGTAGTCTGCCGAGCGGAGGAAACCAAATCCATCGGGCATAATCTCCAACACACCTTCACCCTCGACGGTAACACTATCAATCTCGTGCTGCATCACCTCTGCATCCCACTCAGCATAGGTGGGGATAGATGCGGGCTCGGTGTCAGGACTTACCTCCATCTTTGGCTTACGACCACGACCACGCTCCGAGTGCTGCTGCTTGTGTCCCGACTTATTCTCGGGTTGTCTTTCCTGTACAGGCTCGGGCTGCGACTCGGATTTATCCTCATCAGCCACTGGCTCCGTTGCGTTCTCCTCTACGGCAGATTGAGCAGCCACCTTCTTGGGTCTGCCACGACGCTTTTTCTGTGGCTCATCGGCCGACACCTCAGCGGGAGCTACCGCCTCATCTTTCTGCTCAGCAGGCTCTGGCTGATTCTCTGCCACAGGTTTACCATAAGCAACCTTACGCACACCAAGTCGTTTACGAGGCTGACGTGCAGGGCTGTCACTGCTATTTTGAGCAGCAGGAGCCTCATTATCAGACGATGCACGCTTAACAATCTCATCAATAAGGTCAGCCTTGTTCATTGGCTTTTTAATACCAAACAGACGACCAATCTCACGAAGTTCCGAAAGGGTTTTACCTTTCAAAGCATCCATATCTTGCATAGATATACTAAAAATGTAAAATGTACTCTTTTGATTATCATCTCCGTCGGGTGACAGAGGTATAGGTTTTTCGACGACAAATATACTACTTTTTTTTCTCCTTGCAAGTGTAATACCAATACTTTTAGCTTGGCTTAGTATATTAGTTAGTGTATGAAATTAGCGATATTTTTCCTATCTTTGCTATATGAAGAGTTGCAACTACAGAGTAGAATTGCTCGTCGCCTTGGGTGACAGGCTGACCGAATTTGGGCACGAGCCACAAAGTCAGGCGATAATTGAGCAGGCGTGCATCGCTAATGAGTGGTTTACGCCCGACTCTATTCTGCGTGCCGTGGAGGCTATCCGTAGTCAGATGCTCGACAGAGAGAAGCTTAACGCGTGGCTTGCCGACTACCCCACTCTACCACTTCAGCAACCACTAAATGTGGCAATAATTATGGCGGGCAACCTACCACTTGTAGGTTTTGCCGATATGCTCTACACCCTTGCGTCCGGCTGCAAACCACTTATTAAACCATCCTCGAAAGATCCGCTCCCACTCTACATCGCCACTCTCATCAACTCGCTATCTAATAGTGACTTAGTCGGCATACTTAGCGATAGCGACACGCCCGATGTGGTAATTGCGACGGGTAGCGATAGTAGTGCAGACTATTTCCGTTCGCTATACCCCAAAGCCGTGCATCTGATTCGTGGCTCACGCTACTCGGTGGCTCTACTGAGTGGTAAGGAGAGTGCCGAGGAGTTGCGTCTATTGGGAGAGGATTGCTTTGAGCATAACGGCATGGGATGTCGCAGTGTCAGCCGTTTACTTGTGCCGAAAGGCTACGACTTTGCCCCACTTGTAGAGGCATTGCGACAATCGCTCGACCTTTGCGGAGCAGGCCATAAGGCAAACTATCGCCAGACACGCGCCCTGCTGACAATGCGCGGAGTACCTTATATTGATGGCAGAGGATTTGTATTGGTGGCCGAGGGCTTAGTATCGGAGGAGCGACTCTCGGTAATCACCTTCTCGGAGTATGATTCAGACGATGATGTGCAAAAATATTTTTCTCAAAGAGCCGAAAAGATCCAATGCGTAGTGGCGCAAAATAACCCATTTGAACGCACCGTACCTTTCGGCCAGACCCAGCACCCCACCCTGAGCGATTATGCAGACGGAGTGGATGTAATCGATTTTTTGAGCCATTGTAGCACCCACAGAGGATAACTCTCGGGAAAATTATTATATTTGCATATAGAAAAGATTACACACAAGACTTAACAGAACAATAGAGTATGTCGATGGTTTTCAAATTCAGGATGATGAGCGACGAAAGCGACGCCTTTGTCCGCGACTATGAGGTGATGTATGATGCAACTCTGCTTGACCTCCACCACTTCATCTGTGCCGAATTGGGCTATGACGAGGGTGGTATGACCTCTTTCTTTACCTCGAACGATGAGTGGGAGCGACTCCGTGAGTTTACCCTCGAAGATATGGGCGAGGTGAGCGAGGATGCAGCACTGCCGATGGATAGTGTTACTCTGGGTCAGATTCTGCACAAGAAGCGCGACCGCCTCATCTACCTCTTCGATATGTTCGGCAATCGCGCCTACTACCTCGAATTAACAGGTGCAGTAGAGGCTGAGGAGGGCGTGGAGTATCCTCGCACCACCAATGCCAATGGTGCCCCCTCGGATCAGTACGACCCCACCGTTATTCCCGATGATGGTGGCTCGATATTCGACGACGCGATGGGCGACTTCTACGACTTCGAGGGCGACGATGCCTATGACGACGACTTCTTCTAAGCCGACACTTGTTGTTATTGTGGGCCCGACTGGCTCGGGTAAGACCGCGGTGAGTATCGAACTTGCCCGCAGACTTGGTGCGCCCATTATCTCCACCGACTCGCGACAATTCTATCAGGGATTGGCTATCGGCACAGCCCAGCCTACGACTGAGGAACTTGCAGCCGCTACCCACTATTTCATTGCTGACCGCCCTATCACTGAGCCACTTAGTGCAGGTGAATATGAGAGAGAGGCCCTTCTGCTGCTCGACAAACTCTTCAAGGAGCACCCATTTGTTATTGCCGTCGGTGGCTCGGGATTGTATGTCGATGCACTCTGCTATGGCTTTGACGAGCTCCCCACAGCCAACGATGAACTAAGAGCAACGCTCGCAGCACGCCTGGCTTCGGAGGGCTTGAAGAGCCTTGTTGAGGAGTTACACAACCTCGACCCCGAGTATTGGGAGGTGGTCGACAGGGCCAACCCCGCAAGAGTTATGCGCGCCTTGGAGGTATGTCTGGCGAGTGGCAAGCCATACTCCGCACAGAGGAGCGGCAAACGCTCGGAGAGGCCTTTCCGTATGGTTAGGATAGGTGTAGATATGCCGAGGGATGTGCTGTATGACAGGATAAACCGCAGGGTAGATATGATGATGGAAGCGGGTTTGGAGGCCGAGGCAAGAGCCGTATGGCCACACAAACACCTTAACGCTTTGCAAACCGTGGGCTATAAGGAGTTGTTCGACTATTTCGAGGGCAACTGCACCCTTACGGAGGCCGTTGAACTAATCAAACGCAACTCCCGCCGCTACGCCAAACGCCAACTCACCTGGTTCCGCCGCCACGAACAAACCCACTGGCTCTCCCCCACCGAGATCGATAAGGCATTGGAGATAATCTTGTGAAGATGGTAGCTTGAGTGGGTATTCAGAGGATGACACACTGTCGAAAAATTGCATATCTCTTATAGGCATATAATGAGGACATTGGGGTCTGGGAGTATTATTTTTTAAAAAAATGTCCGATTTTTTTTGCCACAAATAAAAAAGAGAGTATATTTGCACTCGCAAAACGGAATTACCCCGTGGAGCACTTGTTTTTCCACTGCGGAAATAGCTCAGTTGGTAGAGCACAACCTTGCCAAGGTTGGGGTCGCGAGTTCGAGTCTCGTTTTCCGCTCAAAATCAAAGGCTTAGAGAAATCTAAGCCTTTTGTTATTTTAGCAAAACTGACTCGCACGAAGCGCCCCCAAGTTGCCCCCTACCAGGGGGTTAGGAGGTGTCAACAAAAGTTCGCGATAAATGCCCGCGAATGCGGGCTCGTGGCTCGTTTTCCGCTCAAAATCAGATGGTTGGCCAAACGCCAACCATTTTTATTTTCTGCAAACTGACTCGCACGAGCGACCCCAAGTTGCCCCCTTCCAGGGGGTTAGGGGGTGTAAAAATAGTTCGCGAGAAATTAGTACATTGCGATACTTTTCCAGATTGCGAGTGCAACCGCAGTGGGTGATAACTGCATGGATTGCGAAAAGAGAGAAAAAGTTTTGGCTTTTTCTCTCTATTTATTGCTTATTGTCAGAAGTTGTCAAAACTATGGGGTTACTTTGCCAAAGTAACCCTTAAATTTGTTTGTTATGTCACTTTGGGATTGGCTGCTTGCAGCGTGGATTTTTGAGGAACTGTTCGATGACGACACTAACGACAGTTCGCACAACAACACTCGCGACTATAACTCGTCATACGACTACGATGATTATGAGGAGGATTATTGATGATTCTCTACTCTTTGTATTGAAATAATGTTTAACTTTGTAAGGAATTGGAATTGCAAACAGAGTTTTATCAATGAGTACACTTGAACGGGCAATAGAGATAGCAACCGAGGCACATCGTGGGCAGTTTGATAAGGCGGGAAATGACTATATCGGTCATCCGCTACGTGTAATGGCGGAGGGAAAAACCACCGAGGAGAAGATTGTCGGTGTACTGCACGATGTGGTGGAAGATACAGATTGGACCTTTGAACGCCTTGCTGCCGAGGGCTTTTCGGGGGAGATTATCGAGGCGCTGCGCTGTGTAACCAAATTGTCGAAGAATGAGCCATACGATAAGTTTATTGCTCGTGTCAAAGAAAATCCTTTGGCAGTAGCGGTCAAACTCAACGACCTCTCAGATAATATGGATATCCGCCGTTTGCCCTATATTTCGGACAAGGATGTAAAGCGATTGAAGAAATATTTGAAAGCGTATAAGCAGCTAACGGGAACACCCACCTACTCGGTATTTGCTTGCCAGCAGGAGTATCCCAATGCCTACAAGCCGTGGAGTGAGGAGGATGATTTAGAGCTAACCCAAATGTGGTGTGAAGGTGCAACAACCAAAGAACTTGCCACCCATTTCCAACGCAAGCCAAGCGCCATAACCTCCCGAATCAAAAAGTTGGAATTAGTAGAGAAATATGGAGAATAAAAACATATCTATGCTCGCCTACACTTACATATCCCACGGCAAGTTCAAGTTAATAGATAAGCCGGAGATATAGGGTTAATTGTGATATGATAATCAATCTTTTACAACCATTGGTTTGCGAGCGATTTCGCACGGATGCGCGGTATCGGGAGGGGCATTTGCGAGTGGTGAATGCGTTGCCCGAAAGGTGTGTTGTGGGGCTTCATTCGCCCGAGATTAAGCAGGTCGCAAAGCAACTCTCACGCGAGGGTGGCAAGGTTGTTATGCCTGACAGAACGCATCGATTTTGCGCTAATGGAGCCGATGTGATTCGTGCGTTTGAGGCGGTGCCGAACGAGAGTTTATGTTACGAGGAGACCGTCATCTGGGGTTATCTTATCAACCTCGAAAAGTGTTCGTTGGAAGAGCGTTTGGCGATGCTCACGCGCTATGTACCCGTGCTCGATAATTGGGCGGTGTGCGACTCCTACTGCGCTCACGCAAAGTGGATGGCGCGTGCCGATAAAGTGGCTCTGTGGGCGTTTTTGGAGCGTTGGTTTGACTCCGAACACGAGTTTGAGGTGCGCTTTGCGGTGGTTGTAGCAATGTGTTATTTCCTCAACGAGGATTGGTTGGGAAGAGTCTTTGTTCGTCTTAACTCTCTCAATTTCGGGCGCATAAAGTCAAAGTATAAAACCGCCAAAGGCAAGCCGAAAGTCGCTCAACAAGGCACCGTACAAGGTGCAGAACCATATTATGTGCGGATGGGAGTTGCGTGGCTGTTGGCAACTGCGCTAGCGAAATTCCCTGAACAGACGAAGGCATTTGTTCGCTCGTCAAACCTGCCTGAAGATGTCGTAAAACTCTATATCCGCAAAGCCCGCGAATCGTTCCGCACACGCACTGAGGAGGCGTTATAAGACAACGAAAAAAGTATTATCTTTGCATCCCATTTACCAAAATCACCAAACTATGAGAGAGATAAACCCAAAAGAGACAACCCGTGCATACGCCTTCGAGATGTGGATGGGCGCACCGAATCCTATGGTAACATTCTTCAAGACGCTCAATGTGTCGCGCCTCGTGAAAATTAGCCGCAAGAAGGGGTTGAAATTCAATATGTTGATGTGTTATTGCATTGGTCGTGCAGCGGCGCAGGTCAAGGAGTTTTATATGCTGCCTGTGGGTGGTAAGTTGATGCAGTTTGACACCATTGCGGTAAATACTATCGTTGCTAATAGTGCGGGCGAGGTAAGTTCGTGCGACCTGCCTTTTAACGAGGATTTGGCGCAGTTTAATAGCGACTACCTGCGACTCACAAAGCAGGTGGCAGAGAATTGCACCGACCACGACCTCTCGGAGCAGAGTATGGTTATCGGCACTTCGGCTCTGGCGCAATATGAAATTGACGGTGCGGTGGGAATGTATAGTGGCATTTTCTGCAATCCGTTTATGATTTGGGGCAAGTACAAGCGCGAACTATTCAATACTACGCTGACCGTATCATTCCAATTCCACCACACCCAGATGGACGGTGCTCACGCCGCCAAGTTCCTCGACCTCTTGCAGAGGGAGATAGATGGCTTGAAGGGCTAATGTCTCGCAGATTAAGTTTGCGAAATCGGAACGCACGGGAGAGCTGATGGGCTTTGTTTCCCGTCACTCGTCAATTGAAAGGGATCAGGGAAGTTTATGCTTTCGGCAATAGGGCTATGATACCATCAGAAGATTTGAAGGGCACGGTTGAGGCACTACAAAAGACACCAGCGCAACGAATGCAGCTAAAGAATACAAATCCATTTTTTTTCAGCTGCCTACACAGTGAGTTGGGGTAATATAATTGTGTGAAATGCCGATAAATAATTATCTTTGCACCCGCAAAACATAAGCAGATAATGGAAGAGAAAGAGTATTTCGACAAATACGAAGAGAGGCTCATCGAGCAGCTTGTAGCCGTATGTACCGAGCGTAATGTATTGGCAGGCAAGGAGATTGAGGTAGAAGAAGCACTTACAGAATGGAATGCCATGGCACCTGAATATATGGCCGATGCAGTGAGTCAGATCAACTCATATCCCGCCTACACACTCGCACTTGCGGGCTATATAGGTATGGCGGTAGCACGCGGTTGGGACGAGGATTGGGAGCGCAACTGCCCTTTCATCTATCGCGCGCTGTGTGGTCCTCAGGGCTTCGACTATGGCGATGAACACATCCTGCAATCGGTCTTGGGCTACTCACTTGAATCTAACGAGGCACTTCTTCGTGAGGCGGCACTCCGCGCTTGTGCCCATACTGCTATGTCGCAAATTCGTCACGAGGAGGTAGAGGGACAGACCTCCAAGGCACTCTACATCTTAGCGCGCAGTGCAAGAGCTATGTTCCGTGCAGGATTGTCAATAGAGTTGTACGCTCGCGGCTATCGCTACCAGCGTATGATTGTTGACTTGCCCCAAAACCCTGCCGAGCAGACAAATTAAATCTTGATTTTCAGACCTGTATGTAGCTTATGGAGATTGGGCAACCTCTCGCCGAGTACCTCTATTGCCTTATCCGAAGTGCAATGACCGGTGTAGATAGGTGCCTCAGGTGCAACCTTACTGATAGCTTCGGCAACCATCGCAGCCTCACGCTCAACACCCTCATAATCGGGAAGATGAAGCCCGCCAATAAAGGCAACAACGCGCTCCTCGCCACACACTTTTTTGCAGGTTTCCATAATGTTTGCCGCCCCACGATGCGAGCAGGGGGAGATAATAACCAATCCCTCAGAAGTAGGCAGAACAACAGTGAGTTCGTGGGCAAAATCATCTGCCACCTCTACCCCATCCTTCTCAATGCTGAGATAGTTGTTTGCCATTGGCTGAGGGTAATCAAAATTTTCGGCCAAGATTAATTTTATAGGAGATTTCGGAACACTACCTGCAATTTTCAGCTCCGGTGCAGAGATATCGTGTCGTACTCCGCCACGCACCGAATAACACTTTTGCTGAAAGAGGTTGTTAGTGCAATAGATAGGTTTATTCTTCAATGACTCAGGCAGATATGCCATACCTCCCGTATGGTCACGGTGGGCGTGAGAGAGGACAACGGCATCAGCCGTACCGATATCAATGCCCAACATTTCGGCATTGTGCAGATAGACATCCGAACCACCTACATCGACAAGATAATTACCCTCAGGGCTCTCCACCCACACCGACAAACCGTGCTCGGCAATGAGCTCGGGATTGGTTGGCGAGGGTCGATTCTCTGCGAGTATAGTGATGGTTATCATTGTCTTACAGGGATTGCTTATAATAATTATCGGCAATATCTATTGCCATAATATAGTCGTTCATATAGTAACCCTGCCCGATTGGGAAATCGCCACGCCCCGCCTGGTGCATACCCATACGGAGATAGAAACCCACTGCAGGATTATCGCGGTTGACATTTAGTTCGAGTCTGCACGCCTTGCCACCAGTCCACTCCGAGGCCACCGCTTGGGCATGAGCAAAGAGCATACGCCCCAAGCCAAGCCCTCGCACTGAGGGGAGGGTATAGAGTTTTTCAAGGTGATAGGTGTGCTCACCATCGGGTCTTACGGAGAGATAGCCTATCGGCTCTTCTTGGTCGTCTATGGTGCGCAAGAGAAAAAAATAACGGTCGCCACGCTCACGCATCTGCCAGAGGATAGCTCGTTCGGAGTACATCATATCCATCATATAATCAATTTGTTCCGGAGAGAGCATAGTGCGGTATGTGTGAGGAAAAATCTGCCACGCCAGATCTCTCAGCATAGGGATTGACTCCTCCCCCACCTCACGGATTAGATATTGTACCTCGCTACTCATAGAATAGTGATTAATGTCCGAACATAAATCCCACATAGAGGCGCACGCCAAGCGGAAAGTCGGGTGCATCACTGAGCGGGATAAGACAATCTGCTTTTAACACAACATTAATTCGTTCTGTCAGAGGATATTCCATACCAACAAAGGGCGTGATAAGAGGCACGGCATAGCGACGGAACGAGACACCCTCTTCTGCGACAAAATCATCAGCAGGCTCAGTGTTCAGCGTCAGATTCTTCACCGAGCCACCACCCACGGTAGCACCAAAGAACGAGGTCTTACCACTACGACCCACAAACGCCCAATCGACCAACAGACCGCCCCAACCCACTGAGAGTGAGGAGTTAAAATCGCCATATGCGAGAGCAGAAGTGTAGCCCTCGGTACCTACGCGCAGATGGTCGCCGAGCTGCACCTTGAGAGCACCGCCAATACCCATCGGGAGTCCTGCCATATCCTGCATTTTACCGCCAATCTCCATTGATCCACCATTCACCCATCCCGAGTGCAGCATCATTCCACCCGAGAAGCCACGATAACCCAATCCACTTCTCGCAGATGCAGAGGCAGCAAACAACAAGGCAATAACCGTTGCAAGAATCCTCGCACCGAATCTATAATTTACAATGTTCTTCATATTTCTATTCCATTCAACTCCTTCCTCCCGACAATCTGAGATGTGGGGTGTAGCAGAGTATTTCAGATAGAGCCGTCTTGCCAGCCCGCAACATACTTAAAGTATGCAAGGATTTGGCAAGACGGCTCTAACTCCTATTTATCCAGCCAGACGGCTATTCTATTCCCACTCGATAGTTGCATTAGGCTTCGGCGACAAATCGTAGCAAACACGATTCACCGTCTTAACCTCTGCCAAAATGCGGTCGGTAATGCGCTGCAAGATAGGCCAATCAATCTGCTCAATAGTTGCAGTCATAGCATCGATGGTATTCACCGCACGGATGATTACGGGCCAATCAAACGAACGAGCATTATCGCGCACACCTACCGACTTAAAGTCGGGTACTACAGTAAAGTATTGCCAAACTGTCTTATCCAGACCGGCCTTAGCAAACTCCTCACGCAGGATAGCATCGCTCTCGCGTACAGCCTCCAAGCGGTCGCGAGTGATTGCGCCAAGACATCTTACACCCAGACCGGGACCGGGGAAGGGCTGACGATATACCATCTCGTAAGGCAGGCCAAGCTCTACACCGCAAGCGCGCACCTCATCCTTGAAGAGCTGGCGCAGAGGCTCAACGAGCTCAAACTGCATATCCTCAGGCAGACCACCCACATTGTGGTGCGACTTAACCATCTTAGCAGTCTTGGTACCACTCTCCACGATATCGGGGTAGATAGTACCCTGACCGAGGAAGTCGATACCCTCAAGTTTGCGAGCCTCCTCCTCAAATACACGGATGAACTCGCCACCGATGATTTTTCGTTTCTGCTCGGGATCTGCCACACCCTCCAACTTACCGAGGAAGCGGTCAGTAGCATCAACATATACAAGGTTTGCGCAAAGCTGGTTGCGGAATACCTCCACAACAGCCTCGCTCTCGCCCTTACGCATAAGGCCGTGGTTAACGTGAACGCAAACAAGGTTGTCACCGATAGCCTTCAGAAGGAGTGCAGCCACTACCGAACTGTCAACACCACCCGAGAGGGCAAGCAACACCTTCTTGTCACCTACCTGACGACGCACAAGCTCAATCTGGTCGGCAACAAAGTTCTTCATATTCCAATTGGCCTCTGCCTTGCACTCGTCAAACACAAAGGAGCGAACAGCCTCCTCAATGGCCTTCTGGTCATCAGCGAACTCAGGCAACTTAACGCTGCACAAAGCCTTCTCGTGACCTGCTGCCATCACAGGGAAACCACACTCATAGATAGCAGGAGCAACATCGATAGCCTCGCCATCAATAACATTGTTGGGGCCACCATTAATAATAACACCCTTTACACCAGGAAGTGCCTTCAGCTCATCGGCAGTAATGTCATGGGGGTAAATCTCACTATATACACCCAACGCACGCACGGCACGAGCAACCACGGTATTGTGGTGGCTACCCAGGTCGAGGATAACAATCATATCTTGTTTCATATTCTCAAAAATACTTTTAACCTAACTTATAATCAATATCTTAATTGTCTTAGTTTAACCACGCGAGTAGTTGGGAGCCTCACGGGTAATAGTTACATCGTGGGGATGGTTCTCAGCAACACCCGACGAGGTGATGCGTACGAACATTGCCTCCTGCAACTTCGCCAAGTTCTCTGCACCGCAGTAGCCCATACCGGAGCGCAAGCCGCCAATCAGCTGATAGACAGTCTCGCTAAGAGTGCCCTTATAAGGAACGCGAGCAGCAATACCCTCGGGTACAAACTTGCTCGACTCCTTCTCATCACCCTGGAAGTAACGATCTTTCGAACCACTTGCCATTGCCTCCACAGAGCCCATACCACGGTACGATTTATACTTACGACCGTTGTAGATAATGGTTTCACCGGGCGACTCCTCTACACCTGCAAGCATCGAACCTACCATCACGCAGTCGCCACCGGCAGCCAAAGCCTTAACAATATCACCCGAGTAGCGCAAGCCTCCATCAGCAATGATGGGCACACCCTTCTTGTGAGCAGCCTTTGCAGCACCATAGATAGCCGAAAGCTGAGGAACACCAACACCTGCTACGATGCGGGTAGTACAGATAGAACCGGGACCGATACCCACCTTAATAGCATCTGCACCTGCTTCTACGAGATACTCGGCAGCCTCCTCGGTAGCGATGTTACCAACAACAACATCAATCTCGGGATAGGCAGCCTTGATCTTCTTCAAGGTATCAACCACACCACGCGAATGACCGTGAGCGGTATCAACTACAAGTGCATCAACACCGGCAGCAACAAGCGCATCTACACGAGTCATCACATCGGGAGTTACACCCACACCTGCTGCTACTCTCAGACGACCCTTCGAGTCCTTGCAAGCATTGGGATAATCACGAATCTTGGTGATATCGCGATAGGTGATAAGGCCTACCAATTTATTATTGTCGTCAACAACGGGCAATTTCTCAATCTTATTGTCAAGCAGAATCTCCGACGCAGCCGAGAGATCCGACTTGTGAGTGGTTACAAGACCCTCCTTAGTCATCACCTCCTCAATCTTCATCGACAAATCCTTGCGGAAGCGAAGGTCACGATTGGTAACAATACCAATCAAGGTGTTCTCCTCATCAACAACGGGAATACCACCAATACGATTCTCGCGCATCAGAGCAAGTGCATCGGCAACAGTAGCATCGGGCTGAATGGTTACGGGGTCATAAATCATACCGCTCTCGGCACGCTTCACCTTACGAACCTGCATCGCCTGCTCCTCAATGCTCATATTTTTATGGATAACGCCAATACCGCCCTCGCGTGCAAGTGCAATAGCGAGCTCGGACTCGGTAACGGTATCCATAGCAGCCGAAACAATCGGAATGTTCAGAGTGATATTACGCGAAAAACGGGTAGTGAGTTTTACATCGCGCGGCAATACCTCGGAGTAAGCCGGCAGGAGGAGAACATCATCAAATGTGAGTCCCTCGAATCTAACTTTATCGTCCAGAAATGACATAGTGCAATAAGAATTTATTGCCCGCAAATATAAGGTTTTTTTGGGAATTTTTCGCACACCCCACCCCATTTAACGCACATTTTTAAACTTTTTTTTCGTTTTGGCCGTGCAAAATAGGAGGTTATAGGACGAAAGAGGCTATTTTTAATAAAAATAGATAGCACTACTCGGCTTTTGTCAAGCCCATACGCTCGGCAATTTGTTCCATCAGCGCGTATGCCTCGTCGTAATCGTTGGCAATTTTACCATCAAGAATGGCATCCTTTATCTCTGCCTTTATCTCTCCGACAGCACTACAAGGGCCGAGAGCGTAGACCTTCATAATGAGGTCGCCAGAGATGGGAGGCTGGAAGTTGCGGATACGGTCTTTCTCCTCTATCTCACGCAATTTTTCGCGCACTATCGCAAAGTTACGCAAATAGCGTTTAACCTTGGCCTCATCACCTGAGGTAATATCAGCCTCACACAAGGTCATCAGATCATCAATATCATCACCCGCCTCAAATAGCAGACGACGCACTGCCGAGTCTGTAACAACATCCTCGGAGAGAATAATTGGGCGCAAATGCAACAAAACGAGTTTCTGCACATACTTCATCTTCTCGTTCATCGGCAGACGCAAGGCACGGAAGATATTCGGAATCATCTTCGAGCCGATAAACTCGTGACCATGGAAACTCCAACCGACGCGAGGATCGTAGGCCTTGGTTTGAGGCTTGGCAATATCGTGTACAAGTGCCGCCCAGCGAAGCCATACATTATCACTCTTGCGAGCAACATTGTCAAGTACTTTGAGGGTATGCTTAAAATTATCCTTGTGCGCTCGACCATTAACAACATCGACTCCGCACAGAGCGTGTAACTCTGGGAATATCAGCTCTAAAAGTCCCGTTAGTTCAAGTAACTCAAAACCTATTGAAGGAACAGGTGAAGCAACAATTTTACCAAGTTCAGTGGCTATTCTCTCACGCGATACAATCTTAATTCTATCCTTATTTCGGCAGATTGCGTCAAAGGTTTCGGGAGCAATATCGAAGCCCAACTGAGTGGCGAAACGAACAGCGCGCATCATACGCAGAGGGTCATCCGAGAAGGTAATATCGGGGTCGCACGGAGTGCGGATGATACAATCCTCCAAATCCTGCATACCCCCAAACGAGTCTAACAGTTGACCGTAGGTATCGCCATTGAGCGACCACGCCAGAGCATTAATCGTGAAGTCGCGACGAAGCTGATCATCTTCAATTGTCCCCTCCTCAACAACAGGTTTTCGCGAGTCGTGAGAGTAGGACTCCTTGCGCGCTCCGACAAACTCAACCTCCATACCATCGGCACGCAACATTGCAGTACCAAAAGTCTTGAAAACCGATACCTTAGAGCGAGTCACCTTACCCAATTCGCGAGCCACTTCAATACCACTTCCGACCACTACAATATCGACATCCGTACAGGGGCGGTGAAGGTAATAATCGCGCACAAAACCACCCACCCCAAAGGCTCTGACACCCTTGCGATCAACAATCTCGGTAATCTTTTCGAAGATGGGAAGCGAAATCACTCTTTTGCGGTGTTTATATTACAAATTATGAGCCTTGCGCAGGTAAAGCTGAACTGTATTTTCCAAGCCCAGATAGAGAGCATCGGAGATAAGTGCATGACCAATGGAAACCTCTGCTGTCCAGGGAATTCGCTCAACGAAGTATTGCAAATTATCAAGATTCAAATCGTGTCCGGCATTGACCTCCAATCCCAACCTGTGTGCCTCCTCGGCAGCGGCAACATAGGGGGCAATGGCAGCCTCACGGTCTGCCTCATAACCAGCAGCGTAAGCCTCTGTATAAAGCTCGATACGATCAGCACCGACAGCAGCCGCACCCTGCACCATTTCAACAAGAGGATCTACAAAGACCGAAACACGAATACCGGCCGACTTAAACAGACGGACTTTCTCTTCAAGGAACGCTTTATGTTCGATAGTGTCCCAGCCTGCATTTGAGGTAATTGCATTCGCCGCATCCGGAACAAGTGTAACCTGA
>JAGBTK010000030.1 GCA_017631375.1 Tidjanibacter sp.
CCCTAATCTCCCTATGTTCCCTAAATTCTCTAATCTCTCTAATCTCCCTTTTACACTGCCCACCATCTTCACGGGTACGATTTTTCGTACCCGTGAAGCCATCGGGGAGAAAATCTATCTCTAATGCAGTGCGTTGCACTGCCAACAGAAAACAGCCGAGAGTGTTTCACTACTCTCGGCTGTTTAGTTAAGATTGCAACTCGCTTTTACTCAGCTCCAAAGCGGAATTGTATGTGTCGTTCGTAGCGTTCGCCCGCGTGGAGTGTGGTCGAGGGGAAGTGAGGTTTGTTGGGGGAGTCGGGGAAGGCCTGGCACTCAATAGCCACGCCATCTCTATCCTCATAGCCTCTGCCGCCCTTGCCTTTGGGGCTGCCACCCAGGAAATTGCCTGTATAGATTTGCACACCTGGCTGGTCGCTGCTCACCTCCAAGGTGCGGCCGCTGTTGCTCTCGATAAGTACCGCCACAAGACGCATCTCCGGCTCTTGGTAGCCATCAACCACCCAGCAGTGGTCGTAGCCTGCACCAATGCGCAAAGCGTCAAAGTCGGCCTCTATATCCTCGCCGAGTGGCTTTGCCGAGCGGAAGTCCATAGGTGTACCCTCCACCGAGGAAATCTCGCCTGTGGGTATCTGAGTGATATCGGTGGGCAACCATTGCGAGGCATTCAGCCTCAGCGAGTGACCCAGCACCGAACCGCTGCTCTCGCCCGCAAGGTTGAAATAGCTGTGGTTGGTGAGGTTGATTATGGTGGTACCGTTGCTCTGGGCCAAGAGAGTGATATCTAAGCAGTTATCTTCGCTCCAGTCGTAAACAACCTCAGTGTAGAGTGCTGCGGGGTAACCCTCATCGCCCTCCTCACTGTCGAGTGCAAAGATCACTCTATCGCCCTCCACGCGACCCTCCCAGATGCGCGAGGAGAAGCCCTTGGGGCCACCGTGAAGGTGGTTGGGGCCATTGTTTACGGGGAGGCGATACTCTGTGCCGTCGAGCGTAAACTTACCGCGACCAATGCGGTTGGCAAATCTGCCCGGAGTCTTACCCATACAGGCAGTGTCGCCAGTGAGGTAGTCCTCGGCAGTGGGGTAGCCTAACACCACATCGGCAAGGTTGCCGTTGCGGTCGGGAACGTTGATGCCGACAACGGCAGCACCCACATTTGTCAGCCTTACACTTGCTCCGCTATTATTGGTTATCTCATAGAGAATAATAGCATCACCCTCAGGGGTGAAAGACCAGATCTGCTGTGTTACTTCCATAACTTTTCGGGATACTCGCCCGCCTCTACAAGTGCGTTAATTTTAGCAACAACATCGGGTCGATCCTGCTGATAGGTCACACCAAACCAGTGTGAGTCGCAGGAGAGTACCTGAGTGGTTGCCTTACCACTATTCATCATCTGCTCCACAGCCCAGGGGATGTAGTACTCCGCCTTGGGATTGGGATTTGCTTTGTTGTTGTCAAGAAAGGCCTTGAACAACTCCTCCGAATTGGTGAAGTAGTCGGGAGTGAAGCCCCACATATTCATCGACACGGGAGTATTCTCGTCAATGGGGTGTTTGCCCTCCTCGTCCTCATAATAGACAATGCCGTCAGCCTCGCGCTTGATGGCGGTGCGCTCAACAACATTGAGCAGAGCACCATCATCGGCTACACTGCACGCACCACGCGATACGGTGCCAAACTCCGAAAGAGTATTTTTGAGGCAGTAGCCCACAAGCGCATACTTGCCCTCCTCGCCCTCTACCGAGCGAAGGTAGTCGGCAATGCTCTGGAAGGCACTCTTGCCATAGAAGTCGTCGGCATTGATTACCGCAAACGGGCTGTCGATAACGCTTGCGCCCATCATCACGGCGTGGTTGGTGCCCCAGGGTTTTACGCGGTCTTCGGGTACGGAGTAGCCCTCGGGGAGGCAGTCGAGCTCCTGGAATACAAACTCAACCTCAATCTGTCCGCCAAAACGCTCGGCGGGGAAGGCAGCCTTGAACTGCTCCTCGAAGAGGTGGCGTATCACAAAGACCACCTTGCCGAAACCGGCACGGATAGCGTCATAAATCGAGTAGTCGATAATCGCCTCGCCATTAGGACCAACACCGTCCATCTGTTTGAGCGAGCCATATCTCGAAGCCATACCGGCTGCGAGGACCAAAAGTGTAGGCTTTGCCATAATCTTTTTGCTGTTAAATCGTTATATCGTTGTCTCTTTTTGTTCTGAACGAGTAGATACAAAAGTAGGGTTTATTTTGGGGAGTTGCAAAATTTTTTGTTCCATAATTTCGGGGAACGATGATGGTGATTTGCTCAAAAATAGTAACTTTGCAAGATAAGTAATAAATTAGACTACCTATGGGTAACGGAAATTTCGGCTATTTTTTGCGCAACCTTAGGCGCAAACACCGTCTGAGCATACACAACGCTGCCGACGAGGAGGTGTGGTACAGCCATACCACGCTGTTGAAGGTAGCAACCACCATATTTGGTGTTGCGGTACTCTTGTTTGTGGCGGGAGTGCTTGTTTCGGCCTACACCTCGCTCCTCGATATTATGCCCGGCTATATGGGCAACAAGGTGCGCAGGGAGATGACGGAGAATATCCTCCGCATCGACTCCCTTGCCTCCGAATTAGAGTCCCTCGCTGCCTACACCGATAATGTGGCACTTATTATGGAGGGTCGTACTCCCGTAGATAGAAATATCTCGTTGCCCGTAGATACTATTGCTACCGACAAGACTCTTGTGGCAGCTTCGAAGGCTGATTCGCTGTTGCGTGCCGAGATGGAGGGTAGTGGTCGCTATGGACTTAATCGCACTCCGAGCCGTCCGCGTGGTGAGTTGGCTGATATGGAGTTCCTCTCGCCCTATCGTGGCGATGTGAAGGAGGCATTCTCGCAGCGAAATCGTCGATTTGGCACTATGGTGGAAGTTACTAATGTGCAGCAGGTGTTTGCTATTCAGGCAGGCACTATTATATCTGCCCTCTGGAATCCTGAGGAGGGTTATGTCGTTCAGATTCAGCATAAAGGCAATTTTCTGAGTGTGTACAAAAATCTCTCGCAGGTGTTGAAGGCCGTTGGTGATCGTGTGCAGGTGGGTGAGGCGATAGGTGCCGTGTGGCATAATGCGGAGGAGGGTACTCCTACCGTGACCGAGTTCCAGCTCTGGTATGACGGACAAGCGGTAGATCCCCAGAACTATGTAGAATTTTAAGCGATGATGGAGAATAATAAGATGCGTATCGCGCTACTTGGCTCGACAGGGTCGATTGGTGTGCAGACACTCGATATTGTTGAGGCGTGGAAGGAGGAGATGGAGGTGACAGCCCTTACCGCACATCGCAATTGGGAACTTCTCGCCGAACAGGCTCGCCACTTTGAGCCCGACTGCGTGGTGATTGCCGATGAGAGCCACTATAAGGAGCTTAGCGAGGCTCTGGCCGACCTACCGATTAAGGTCTATGCCGGCTCGGAGGCTGTGGCGCAGGTGGCAGCGGCTACCAATGTCGATGTGGTTGTTAATGCGTTGGTGGGATATGCGGGTATGTTGCCGTCGCTCTCGGCTGTGGAAGCGGGCAAGAAGCTGACTCTGGCAAATAAGGAGAGCCTTGTGGTGGCTGGCGATATCATCATTGAGCGCGCTTTACAGAATCGTGTGCCTATCCTCCCGATTGACTCGGAGCATTCGGCTATCTATCAGTGTCTTGTGGGCGAGGTATCGGCTCCGCGCAGATTGTTACTCACCGCTTCGGGTGGTCCGTTCCGTCGCACTCCTGCCGAGGAGTTGTATAAAGTGACGGCTGCCGAGGCACTCAAACATCCCAATTGGTCGATGGGGGCAAAGATTACTATCGACTCCGCAACGCTGGTTAATAAGGGCTTTGAGGTTATCGAGGCGCATTGGCTCTTCGGTATGCCTGCCGAGAGAATCGATGTCGTTGTGCATCCGCAGTCGGTTATCCACTCGATGGTGGAGTTTGAGGATGGCGCAATCAAGGCACAGCTCGGCACTCCGGATATGCACCTCCCCATCCAATATGCACTTCGCGCACCTCTGCGTGAGCACTCGGAGGAGGAGCGTTTCGACTTCTTCAAAAACTCTACTCTCACCTTCGAGCAGGTTGATAACGAGCGATTCCCGATGTTGTCGGTTGCCTATGACTGCCTGCGCCGCGGTGGTAACAGTGCTTGTGTGATGAACGGAGCAAATGAGGTGGCGGTGGCAGCCTTCCTGCGTGGCGAGATTGGGTTTATGGATATCCCGAGAGTGATTACAGGGGCATTGGAGAGAGTGGATTTTATTGCCCATCCCACGCTTGACGACTATATTGCAACCGATGGCGTAGCACGAAGAGTGGCGCGCGAGTTGCTGTTTAAGTAATTGGTTACAGGTTAATTATGGATGTATTGATTAAAATATTGCAATTTGTCCTCAGCTTTTCGCTGTTGGTTATTGTACACGAGTTCGGACACTTCCTCTTTGCCAAAATTTTTGGCGTGAGGGTGGAGCAGTTTCAACTCTTTTTTGGTAAACCGTGGCTCAAAGTGCGCCGTGGCGATACCCTCTACGGCATTGGATGGATTCCTTTTGGCGGATTTGTGAAGCTCTCGGGAATGATTGACGAGAGTATGGATACCGCTCAGATGGAGGGCGAGCCGCAGCCGTGGGAGTTCCGTACCAAACCTGCTTGGCAGCGATTGCTGATTATGGTAGGTGGTGTGATGATGAATGTGGTGCTTGCGCTTGTTATATATATAGGTATGATTCAGGCGTGGGGCGAGAGCTATATCTCGACCGATGAGATGCACTATGGTATGGTATTCAGCCCTGCGGCAGAGGAGTTGGGATTTCGCGATGGCGACCTTATTCTCAGCGTGGGTGGCGAGCGTACCGATGACTACCAGCGATTGGTAACCAAGGTGCTGATTGAGCCCGGTGCAGAGGTTGTGGTGTTGCGCGATGGCGTGGAACACATCTTTACTATGCCCGTTACCTCGATTATGGATTATATGGAGGATCCCGACCTGATTGCTCCTCGTTATCCCTTTGATGTGGCAGAGGTTGTTGCGGGCTATGGTGCTGCCGAGGCAGGTATTGTTGCGGGCGACCGATTGGTGTCGTTGGGAGGTAAGCCTATGCGCTATTTTGATGAATATACGAGAGAACTTCCTAAGGTTGCAGGTCGTACCGTAATGCTTGGTGTTGAGCGAGATAGCGCGGGTGTTACTCTGCACAAAGAGTTGGCTGTGGCTGTTAACCAGGATGGCCTGATTGGTATCTCGGTTGATGGCTCGAAGGTTATGAAGGTGCTCACCCACGAGTACGGTTTCTGGGGCTCTATCCCCGCCGGCGTAAAGCGTGTAGGCAGGGAGATTAGCGACTATTGGAAACAGGTGAAGATGATGGTGAAGCCCAAGACTGAGGCCTACAAGGCGTTGGGTGGTCCATTGTCGATAGGTAATATATTCCCCAATGAATGGGCGTGGGAGCGTTTCTGGAGTATCACTGCTTTGCTCTCTATTATCCTTGCGGTGATGAACATTCTCCCGATCCCTGCTTTGGATGGCGGACATGTTCTATTCCTCCTTGCAGAGGTGATTACGGGACGCAAACCGAGCGATAAGTTCCTTATGTATGCCCAGACGGTGGGTATGATATTGCTGATGACTCTGATGGTCTATGCAACCTGGAATGATATAATGCGTATATTCTTGAATTAGAATGGGTTATGGCAAAGGTTAAAAAGGCATATTTTTGCTCCTCGTGTGGCAATGAGTCCCCCAAGTGGATGGGTAAGTGCCCTGCTTGTGGTGAATGGAACACTTTTGTCGAGGAGGTAATTGCTCGCGGACAGGAGAGTACCCCTGTGGCAGCACTCACTTCGGAGGTGGTACGCCCTACTGTGGTGTCGCAGATTGAGGAGGTGGAGCATCGCCGTATCTTGCTTTCGAGCAGTGAGATGAATAGGGTGCTTGGTGGCGGCTTGGTGCGTGGCTCGTTGGTTCTTTTGGGTGGTGAGCCCGGAATAGGCAAATCGACCCTCAGTCTCCAGGTAGCACTCCAGAGCAAGGATGTGCGCACTCTCTATGTCTCGGGCGAGGAGTCACCGCAGCAGATTAAGATGCGTGCCGTAAGGCTTGGCGGTGATAATGAGGAGTGCTATGTCTATGGCGAAACCCTGCTCGACAACATTGTAGCTCAGGTCAGTCAACTTAAACCCGACCTGTTGGTTGTCGATTCTATACAGACAATATATACCTCATCTGTCGAATCTTCGGCAGGCAGCGTGTCGCAGATTAGGGAGTGTGCTGCCCAACTTCTCCGACTTGCCAAGACTACGGGTACATCGGTGATTATCATCGGCCATATCACCAAGGATGGTACGATTGCAGGTCCCAAAATTCTGGAACACATTGTCGATGTAGTCTTGCAGTTCGAGGGCGACAATAATAATGTCTATCGTATCCTGCGTGGCAATAAAAACCGCTTCGGTGCTACCTTTGAGATCGGTGTCTATGAGATGCGTGGCGAGGGCTTAGTTGAGGTTGATAGCCCCTCTGATATCCTCCTTTCGCATAACGACGAGTCGTTGAGTGGTGTCGCTGTGGGTGGGGTGATAGACGGAATACGACCCTATCTGCTGGAGGTGCAGTCGCTGGTGTCGAATGCCGCTTACGGTACTCCCCAACGCTCTGCTACGGGCTATGATATGAAACGATTGGCAATGCTGATTGCCGTGCTTGAAAAGAGGGTGGGGATGAAGATGTTTACAAAGGATGTTTTTCTGAATTTTGCGGGCGGTTTCCGCGTGCAGGATACAGGATTGGATCTGGCGATTGTGGCAGCCATTATCTCCTCATATTTTGACAACCCGATTCGCTATGGCACCTGCTGTGCAGGCGAGATAACCCTTTCGGGCGAGGTGCGCCCCGCACCCCGCAGTGAGCAACGCATTGCCGAGGCCGCACGTCTGGGCTTTAAGAGGATTATTGTTTCTGGATATCTAAAACAGAGCAATGTGCAGATACCCAAAGGCATAGAAGTTATTTACATCAATACTATCAAAGAATTAGCCGCCCACCTATTTTAAAAAGCCGTATAATTGGTGAATTTGTCACTTCCCTTGCGAGGCCGTCCTCACATACGATTAAGTATGCTGCGGGCGGCCTCGCTTCACGAAGCCCAAAATTTCCTAAGCCATATGACTTCTTAACCTGAGAGGGTCTAAATAAAAACTGAGAGTGGTATCGAACCACTCTCAGTTTTTTGCAGGGCGGGTAGGAGTAATCGCAACGTTCTCATAATTCTCATAATTCCTAAATCTCCTATTCGCCCTACGCTCCTAATCTTCTTTATAAACAACCGCCGAGGAATATTCGATATATCCCTCGGCGGTTAAGATTAATTTTGAATCCAGTATTTTGCATTAAATAAATCGAATGATTGAGGAAATTTTGGGCTTTGCGAAGAAAGGCAAGCCGAAGTTTACTGAGCGTAAATGAGGCGAAGCCTTTCGAGAAAAGTGCAAAATTTACCAATCAGACGGCTTATTTACCCATGCACATCTTGATATAGTGGTGGTGCGAGCCCCAACGCTCAAATGCAGCACGATCCAACTCCTCGCGGTGGTCGGGGTGTGCTACGCTGATGAGCAGACGAGCACGCTCCTGGAAGGTTTTACCGTAGAGGTTTACTGCACCGTACTCGGTTACGAACCAGTGCATATGCGAACGGGTGGTAACAACACCTGCACCCTCAGTCAGCACGGGAGCAATCTTGCTCACGCCCTTGTTGGTTACCGAAGGCATAGCGATAATAGCCTTACCGCCCTGGCTGCGCGATGCACCATAGATGAAGTCAACCTGACCACCTACGCCCGAGTAGAACTTGCGACCCAGCGAGTCAGCGCAAACCTGACCGGTGAGGTCAATCGAGAGAGCCGAGTTGATAGCGCAGAACTTGGGGTTCTGAGCGATGATGAAGGGGTCGTTGGTGTAAGCAACATCCATCATCAATACCTCGGGGTTGTTGTCGATGAAGTTGTAAACCTCCTGCGAACCCATAAGGAAGGTCGAAACGATTTTACCCTTATCGGTAACCTTGTTAGCACCGTTAACCACGCCCTTCTCTACCAGGGGAAGTACGCCGTCAGCGAACATCTCAGTGTGGATACCGAGGTTCTTGTGGTTGCCGAGCTGTGCGAGTACTGCGTTAGGAATTGCACCGATACCCATCTGGAGGCAGGCACCATCCTCAATCAGAGCAGCACAGTTGCGACCGATAGCGGTCTCAATCTCGTTAGGAGCGGTGAAGTGACCCTCCATCAGAGGCTGGTCGTCCTGAACGAAGATATCGATCATCGATGCGGGAATCATAGCGTCACCAAATGCGCGGGGAACATACTTGTTCACAACAGCGATTACGGTGTCAGCGCACTCAACAGCAGCAAGAGTAGCATCTACCGAGGTACCGAGCGATACGAAACCGTGATCGTCAACGGGCGATACCTGGATCATTGCCACGTTACAGGGCAGAGCACCCGAACGATAGAGTTTCTGAGTCTCGCTGAGGAATACGGGGATGTAGTCAGCAAAACCGCTCTGAGTTACCTTGCGCACGTTGCCGCCTACGAAGAACGAGTCGAGCTGGAAGATACCCTCCATCTCGGGTGCTGCATAGGGAGCCTCACCCTCGGTGTGGAGATGGTGGATACGAACATCCTTCAACTCGCCTGCTTCGCCACGAGCGCACATAGCCTTAATCAGACACTGGGGAGCACTTGCTACACTGCTGAGGTGTACGTGGTCGCCCGACTTGATAACTTTCACCGCCTCTTCGGGTGTGGTGAACTTGATCTCTTTTCTCATTTTTAGAAGTTTTTTTTGATATGTTTTTATTGTGTTATGTTGCTTGTTCGGAGGGCGTATGTGCCGGATTTGTCGGTTTGGCGACTGATTATTTGTCACCGCTTTGACTCTATCGACCACAAAGTGCCTAAAAATCGGCTTCAAAGTTAATAATTATTTTCCGAAAGAGTGGTAAGCAATAAATAATTTATTATTTTTGCTTTGGAAACTGTTTGTTACGGTTTTGCATATTACTAACCACAAATAGAAGTTTAGATAACTTTTTGATAACTATGAAGACAAAAGAGGTAAATGACGTCGTTCTTCGATTCTCTGGTGACTCGGGCGACGGAATGCAACTCACAGGAACTCTCTTCTCGGATACTGCTGCCCTTCTTGGTAACGGTATCTCGACCTTCCCTGACTATCCCGCCGAGATTCGTGCTCCGCAAGGAACAGTAGCCGGTGTTTCGGGTTTCCAGGTGCATATCGGTTCGCAGAGAGTACTCACCCCGGGCGACTATTGCGATGTGTTGGTGGCTATGAACCCCGCTGCGCTGAAAGCAAATGCCTGCTGGCTTAAGAAAGACTCAACAATCATTATCGATGCCGACTCGCTTGATGCCAAGAGTGTGGCGCGTGCGGGTTTCAAAAGCGAGGACCCCTTCGCTGAGCTCGGCCTCGAAGGATATAATATCCTTACTCCTGCCATTACCTCGATGACTCGCGATGCTCTGTCAGGACTTGATCTGGATCAGAAGAGTGTGGTGAAGTGCAAGAATATGTTTGCGCTCGGTATCTGCCTCTACCTCTATGATAAGCCTCTGGATCATCCCAAGAGTTATATTCAGAAGAAGTTTGGCGCGAAACGCCCTGTGGTTGCCGAGGCAAATATCTTGGCTCTGACAGCAGGTTATAACTATGGCAACAACACCCACGCATTCGCTAATACCTATCGCGTGGAGGCTGCCGACCTGCCTAAGGGTGTCTATCGCAATATCAATGGTAACCAGGCAACTGCTTGGGGTCTGTTGGCAGCGAGCGAGAAGAGTGGTCGTCCTCTCTTCTGCGGCTCCTATCCTATCACCCCCGCTACCGTAATCCTTGAGGAACTTGCTAAGCGTAAAGACTTGGGCGTGAAGACCGTTCAGGCAGAGGATGAGATTGCGGGTATCTGTACCTCGATTGGTGCGTCGTTTGCAGGTCATCTGGCAGTGACCAGCACTTCGGGTCCCGGTCTGTCGCTCAAATCGGAGGCTATGGGTCTGGCGGTTATGGCAGAGTTGCCTTTGGTGGTTGTGGATGTACAGCGTGGTGGTCCCTCGACAGGACTGCCTACCAAGACCGAGCAGAGCGATCTGCGTCAGGCTCTATGGGGTCGCAATGGCGAGTGCCCGATGGTGGTGCTTGCAGCAAACAGCCCTTCGGACTGCTTCAATACCGCTTTCCAGGCGGCGAAAATTGCCCTCGAACATATGACTCCCGTGATTATGCTCAGTGACGGATTTATTGCTAACGGCAGTCAGCCTTGGCGTATCCCCTCGATGAGCAACTATCCCGAGATTGTTCCTCCCGTGATTACCGAACTTGACGAGAACGAGCCTCGCTTCTTGCCCTACAAGCGTGACGATAAGCGTCTGGCACGTCGCTGGGCACTCCCCGGCACGAAGGGCTTGGAGCACCGCATCGGCGGTCTGGAGAAGGACTTCCTTAAGGGCACTGTGTCGCATAATCCCCTCAACCACCAGCGTATGGTGGAGGCTCGTGCGGCTAAGGTGGCTGCTGTTGCCGACTTTGTGCTTCGTCAGGAGGTGCTTGGCGAGAGTAGCGGTGAACTGCTCGTTGTGGGCTGGGGTGGTACTAAGGGCCACTTGCAGGCTGTTGTTGAGAAGATGCAGGCTGAGGGTAAGAGTATTTCGCTATGCCACCTCACCTACATCAATCCTCTGCCTCGTGGCTTGAAGGAGATTCTGGCAGGCTTCAAGAAGATTGTTGTTTGCGAGCTCAATGATGGCCAGCTTGCCGACTATCTGCGTATGAACTTCCAGGAGTTCAAGTATGAGCAGATGAATAAATTGCAGGGTCAGCCCTTCACTACCGTGGAGTTGGAGGCCAAGTTTAACACCCTAATCGAAAAGTAAGAGTATGGAAAAAGAGATGATACACTATTCGTTTGCCGATTTTAAGAGTGATCAAGAGGTGAAGTGGTGCCCCGGTTGCGGTAACCACGCCATACTGAATGCGGTGCAGAAGGCTATGCCTCAGGTGGCTGAGGATACGGGTTCGCCGAAGGAGAGTTTTGTGGTTGTGTCGGGTATTGGTTGTTCGTCGCGCTTCCCCTACTATATGGATACCTACGGCTTCCATAGCATCCACGGTCGTGCAAATGCAATTGCTACCGGTGTTAAGACTGCAAATCCCTCTCTCAATGTCTTTGTGGCTACGGGCGATGGTGATTCGCTGGCTATTGGCGGTAACCATTTTATTCACGCTGTGCGTCGTAATATCGATCTTGATGTTATCCTCTTCAATAACGAGATTTATGGTCTGACCAAAGGTCAGTATTCGCCAACTTCCAAACTCGGCAAGGTGATAAAGACTTCGCCTTTTGGTACTATTGAGAAGCCTTTCAATCCCGGTGAGTTGGTAATTGGTGCTCGCGGCACATTTTTCGCACGTTCGATTGATGCGGAGGTTGTTCTCACCAAGGACTGTCTGGTAGAGGCTGCCGAGCATAAGGGTATGTCGGTTGTTGAGGTGTTGCAGAACTGCGTTATCTTCAACGACAAGGCACACGCCGATTTTGCTGCCGACAAGGCTATGCGTGCAGAGCGCACCATCACTCTCCGTCACGGCGAGAAGATGCTCTTTGGTGCCGAGAATAACAAGGGCTTGGTGCTTGACGGCTTTAAGCTGAAGGTGGTGACTGTTGGCGAGGATGGTGTAACACTTGACGATGTGCTGACTCACGATGCACACGAGAAGGATACCTATCTCCACAACGCTCTGGCTGCTATGAAGTATCCCGACTATCCTGTTGCTCTGGGTGTTATTCGCGATGTGGATGAGCCTACATATGAGCAGGAGGTGGAGCGTCAGATTGCTGAGCAGCAGGCTGTTACCTCTATCAAGTGCGTTGACGATCTTTTGAATAGTGGCGACACTTGGGTTATCGAGTAACCCGAAAATATACCCCCAAGATTGACAATTGAAAGAGATTTATTAATATAACGAAAAGAGTAAAACAATGACAGAGAAATTAAAGATTAGAGATCTTACGATGCGCGACGGCCAGCAGAGCGCCTTTGCGACTCGTATGAAGCAATCGCAGATTGACCGTATTCTGCCGTTGTACAAAGAGGCAAATTTCTATGCCTTGGAGGTGTGGGGTGGTGCAGTGCCCGACTCGGTGATGCGCTATCTTGGCGAGAACCCCTGGACTCGTTTGGAGAGCATTCACGAGGTGATTGGTCCTGTATCGAAACTGACTGCCCTCTCTCGTGGTCGTAATTTGTTCGGCTATGCACCTTATACCGACCAGATTATTGATGGCTTCTGCCGCAATGCTATTGAGTCGGGTCTGGGTATTATGCGTATCTTCGATGCGCTCAACGATGTGGACAATGTAAAATCGACCATCAAGTATGTTAAGCAGTATGGCGGTATTGCCGACTGTGCTGTCTGCTACACTATCGATCCTAAGTATCCCCCCGTTAAGTTCTTTGACCGCTTGCGTGGCAAGAAGAATCCTCAGCCTGTCTTTACCGATGCCTACTTCTTGGATAAGGCAAAGCAGATGGAGGCTCTGGGTGCCGATATGATTACCATCAAGGATATGAGTGGTCTGATTCCTCCCCAGCGTGTGTCGAATCTGATCAAGCTCTTCAAGCAGAACTTGAAGGTGCCCGTAGATTTCCACACACACTGTACTCCCGGCTATGGTCTGGCATCGGTGCTGGCTGCTATTGGTGCAGGTGTTGATGTTGTCGACACCAATATCTGGAACTTTGCAGGTGGCCCTGCTGCTCCCGCTATTGAGCTTGTATGGATTTTCTGCCAGAAGGCGGGTGTGGAGCTTGATGTTAATATGGAGGCAGTTGCCAAAATTAACGAGCACCTCTTGGAGATCCGCAAGGAGCTTGATGCATTTGATGCTGTTAAGAAGTTCCCCAAGCCTTTCAACCCTCTGACCGACAAGCTCCCTGCTGAGATTGATGCAGAGTTTGATCGCGCCCTCAAGGCTGTTAAGGAGGTTGATGAGGATACCTTGGTGGATGCCTGCCACAAGATTGAGGCATACTTCGGCTTCCCCGAGCCCAACGAGTTGGTACAGAAGGCTGAGATCCCCGGAGGTATGTATACCAATATGGTGGCTCAGCTCAAGCAGCTCAAGAGCGAGGATATCCTGGAGGATGCAATGAAACTTATCCCTACCGTGCGTTTGCAGGCAGGTCTGCCCCCTCTGGTAACACCTACCAGCCAGATTGTTGGTGCTCAGGCGGTGAACTGCGCTATCGACTTGAAGAAGGGTAAACCTATGTACACCACTACAAGCAACCAGTTTGTGAGTATGGTGAAGGGTGAGTATGGTCACACCCCCGTTAAGGTTGATCCCGAATTCCGTTTGAAGATCGCAGGTACTCGCGAGGAGACTCCATACGATACCTCAAAGTATAAGATGCAGCCCAACCCCGTTCTGGAGGATTGTGGAGGTGTTAAGCTTGCCGAGAACGAGAAAGAGGAGCTTCTGCTCGAACTCTTCCCGATGGTGGCAAAAGACTATCTCACCAAGACCAAGCGCGAGCGTTGGGAGGCTATCAAACCTAAGGAGGAGCCTAAGCCAGAGCCTCAGCCTGAGGTGCCTGCTGCTGAACCTATCGTGCTCAAGGGCGCAGCTGTTGTTGCTCCCCTGCCGGGCACTGTGCAGAGTATCAGTGTTAAGGAGGGCGACGAGGTTAAGCGTGGTCAGGAGGTGCTTGTGCTTGACGCTATGAAGATGGAGAACAGCATCGTTTCTGACCATAAGGGTAAGGTACTCCGTATCTTCGTTGAGCCTGGCCAGGCTGTTGCTGCTGATGGCCTGCTGATGGAGATTGGCGAGTAGTTCTTCTCCGCTTTTCTGTACGAAATATTTGAGCCTTTTTGTAAAAAGGCTCCCCAAAAACTTTTGTACTATTAGTTTGCGGATTTAGGAGTTACCTATTAGTAACTACGATACAAAATAGATATAGGGAAGTTCAAGTAAACTTGGCTTCCCTATATCTATTTTCCATCGTACCCTCTACGAGGGTATCCCTAAATCCGAAAAAAAAACAATTATTACACAAAGAGTCTAAATGGGTTTTCCCTAGTCTCCCTAATATCCCTACTCATTTTGAACTTTGAATTTTGTATTTTGCATTTTGCATTCCCCTAACCCTTTCTGCTTTTGCGGTAGGCTGATGGTGTTATCCCCTCTACTCGCTTGAAGAATTTGCCAAATAGGGCGGTCGAGAGAAATCCCATTCGGTCGCTTATCTGCTGTATGGTGAGCCTTGTCGATGCGAGAAGTGCCTTACTCTCGGTGATGACGTGGCTGTCTATCCAATCGCCTGCTGTTCGTCCTGTTACCTCCTTGACGCATCGGGAGAGGTATTTAGGGGTAACATACATCTTGTCGGCATAGAAGCCTATGTCTCTGTTTGTCTTGTAGTTGGCACGGAGTAGTTCGAGGAATTCATCGCTCAGGTCGGTTGCTCGGTTACGGTTTTCATCCTTGCTTCTCTTTTTTATCTGATTATTGCTCATATAGCCGTAGAATAGGGCGAGTATCAGATGTTTTGCAGCTTCCAGACGATTCTCGCCTGTGGGTGCTTTGATAAGCCCGTGCAGCACATTATAAAAGGTAGCAAGCATATATTTGCTATCGTTGTCCAATTGCAAGACAGGGTTGTTAAACACCCCTCGATAGAGGGTCGCATGCGTGTGCGAGTCGTTAAATAGTCCTTCGAGCAGTTTGTTAGAGAATACAAAGGCCTTGACCTTTGGGCGGTTGTCTGTGGATAGGTATTGAAAAGTTTGGTCGCTAAGCATCACCACCATCGCTGGCGCGGTGACGTGATACTCCTGCATATTTATCCTAATATCTGCCGAGCCCTCCTCGTAGATGATAACTGTGGTGATGTCCGATTTAAATGGCTCGGTGTAATCTTCAATTATCTTGTAATCTTCGATTAGGAGCAGGTCGTTGCCCAGACGATGAGTTGTCGGCACTTCGTTGCTCGTTCGGTTACGCCACTCCAAATAGTTTATCCTCTCCATCTTAGTCTTTAGTTTCTGTGTTCTACAAAAATAGAATAAAAGTAGCCAAAAAGCAAGTATTCAAGCAAAATGTTCTAAATATGTGGAATAATAGGAGTTTTTATGATTTGTTTCCTCTCTACCTTTGCACCGAAGAAATTTATTAATTGTTTATACTAAAAGTTTAGAGAGATGTACAAGAGAATTATTACAACAGTAATGGTTGCAATGACCGGTTTCAGCGTGGCAAGCGCACAGCAGACAGAGAAGAGTGTTAGCGAAAAAGATGAGAATCAGATGACAGAGAAGAAGGAGAATGCTATTGTACGAGGTTACAAGGCTATCGAGAACGGTGTGGTAAAGGGTTATAAAGGCATCGAGAACGGTGTTGTAAAGGGCTACAAGGCTATTGAAGATGCTTTTGTAGATACTTTCTTTACTGAGGATCCCCGCGAGAGCGCAGAGAGTGCGGAGGTAAATGCAGAGAGTGTAGAGTCTGCAGAGATTGACGAGTAGTCTGTTATACTATATAATTTGAAAAGGTGTCCAGGATAGTGGGCACCTTTTTTTGTGGTTGTCTGTTACATTTTGTGGAGGTTAGTCGTCTATTATATAAAGGTGTGATTTTTTCTGTTTTTAGTGTTGCAAATAGAGAAATTTTATATACTTTTGTGGTGTACTACCAAACTAATACACGGGGGGGGGTAATTTTATGGGGTATTTTTCCTGTTGAGCGTTTGGAGGAAAAATTTTTGAGCAATAATTTGGAAATAAAGAAATTGTCACTACATTTGTGATATCAAAATGATATCATTGAAAACAAGATATTATTTTAAAACATTTATTAATAAACAAAACATGAAGATGAAGAGTTTTTTCAAGCAGATTATTTGTGTCGTTGTCGCCTTGTTGGCAACCTCGGTAGTTTGGGCGCAGGAGTCGACGGACTCCAAATATGCCCTGAGCGGTAAAGTTATTGACGAGGCAGGTGCTCCATTGGAGTTTGCTACCGTTGTGGCTTTTGTCGGTGAAGAGCAAGCGGGAGGTGATGTGACCGATGCGGAGGGTGCGTGGGAGTTGCTGCTTCCCGCAGGCGACTACCGACTGGAGATTAGTTATGTGGGTTATAGTATTGAGAGTGTTGAGGTTAGCCTCAGTGCGCCGATGGTGTTGGAGCCGATAGCCCTCAATGAAAGTCAGGAGATAGAGGTTGTCACGGTTTCTGCCCAGCTGTTGCGACGCGAGGCCGACCGATTTATCCTCGATGTGGCCAATAATCCGACCGCAGCAGCAGGTCAGACCACCTATGAGATGTTGCGTCGTGCGCCTGGTGTGTGGGCTGACGACAATGGTATTACCATCAATGGCCGAAGTGGTGTGATGGTGCAGATAGGGGAGCGCATTATCAACAATATGTCGGCTGAGGAGTTGGCAAACTACCTCCGCAGTATCCCTGCCGACAATCTGCAATCTATCGAGGTTATTCCCATTGCGGGTGCCGACTATGAGGCCTCCTTTTCTGGTGGTGTGATTAAAATCAACCTCAAACGCGCACGCAATCAAGGTGTTGAGGGCTCGGTGGGTATGATAGCCAACTTCGGGCCTAAGGATTTCCATTATTTGACCCCCTCGGCTCGTGTCTCCTATAATAGGGAGAAACTCAATCTTTATGGTAGTGCATCTTTCTCGGATCAAGCAGCCACAACTTATATCGAGAACGTGACCGACTATGACAATGGTACAAAGATGAACTCGTTTGGTGATATTAGGGGTGTTGCAGATGTTGCCTCGGGTCAGTTTGGTGCTATCTACTCCTTTGACGATAAGAATACTGTTGGTGCCGAGGTGAACTATACCTCGTCGGCTACCAAAATGAATACACTTAGTACCTCTTCATTGCTGGGTGTTGGTGCTCAGCAGGTTGACAATGATAGCAGATACCAGGGAATTACTTCGTATGATAATATGGCGGCCACCTTCAACTATGTGCGCAACCTCGACCCCCTCGGCTCGACTTTCAAGATTATTGCCGACTACTCGACCAATGTAAATACCTCCAATACCGACCACTATAATATGAAGAAGGTGGGCGATATTAAGCAGGACTCGGTATATCGCAATGCAACAGATCTCGACTATCGCATTTTTGCTCTTTCCACTGCGTGGGACAAGCGTATGGCAAATGGCTCATCGGTGCGTGCGGGTGCTAAGATTACCGACAATAAGATTTATAGTTCAAACCTCTACACCGCTCTAGACAAAACACTTATCTTTGGCGATGGTTGGGTGGAACTGCCTGCGCTCAGCTTGACTACCGATTACCGTGAGCGTGTGGGAGCACTCTATGCCACATACAATACCCAATTCGGCAAGGTGGCACTCTCTGCAGGTTTGCGAGGCGAATATACCTCTATGAAACCTACCTACGAGGGTTTGGGTCAGGAGAGTGAGAGTTTTGAGAGAAACTTCTTCAATCTCTTCCCTACACTCTCGGCAAGTATGCCGCTCAACGATGTGGGTAGCAATATCCTCTCGCTGATCGCCTCGCGCAAGATTAGTTATCCCTACTTCGGCTCGATGGGCCCCCGTCGTACACTAATCAGCGAGTATGCAGCCTCGGTGGGTAATCCGGAGTTGCGCCCATCTTACACTACTTCGTTTGCTCTGACCACAGTGCTCGGCTATCGCTATACTCTGAGCGTGGGTGCTGATTTTCAGCGCGATGTAGTGCAGCAAGTGGCTATGGTTGATCCCGATTTTGAAAATGTGCTCCTCTACAAGCAGATGAACGTAGGTCGCTACGAGCAGTATTATGCGATGGTTTCGGCTCCCTTACAGGTAACGGGGTGGTGGTTGCTTAACCCGACTCTGACGGCTATTAATATGGCTACGCGCATAAGTGATGCCGACGATATGCGCCGTATGTGGGTAGGGCAGGCGCAACTTGTCAGCCAGATGACACTGCCCAAGAATTGGACTATCGAGGCAACGGGTCTCTATGTGTCGGGTGTTATTCAGGCAAACCAGGAGGTGAAGAGTATATGGTCAACGTCGTTGGGCGTCAAGAAACAGATGCTCGATAGACGACTCACTGCAGCGGCAGAGATTGTATGCAATAATCCGCAGATAGTTATCTCGCGCGGCGAGGGCTTTGTGGCTAATGCTAAGCAATGGTCGAGTTCTACTAAGTGGTCGGCAGCCATCTCGCTTACCTATAATTTCCGCGCCGGCAAGCAGTTCCGCTCGGTGACCGTAGAGAGTGGTGCGGCTGAGGAGAAAGCCCGTATGGGTAATTAGAAATTCGGCAAAAAGTAGCTAAAAACAGAGGGGAGTAATTTTTTTTGAAAAAAAATGCTCCCTTTTTTTGGAGTATTAAAAAAATGCGCTACATTTGCAGTGCTTTTCGAAAGATAAGCCGATTGGGCTATGGTGTAATGGTAACACTACAGATTCTGGTCCTGTCATTCATGGTTCGAGTCCGTGTAGCCCAACAATCGACGGAACGCCTAAACAGCGTTCCGTTTTTTTTATGCACTTTTCGCAGTGCTTGCCTTTGACAGATTGGTGTGCGCAGAGAGCCTGGCGCACATTTATTTACTCGCGCGCGCGTGACAGAGTGCGCAGTTGGCAAGCATTTTGAACATAATATAGTATAGAGTAAACTGAAATAGATATGAAAAACAAGAAAGAGACCGAACAAACTATTGATAACGAGAAGTTTAGCACAGAGCAGGGCTTCGATGCAGGCGAGAATTATCCCAACTGCGAGGGTGAGGCATGTGACAATATGGCAGATGACGAGGCTCAGCAGACTGACAATTCGGCAGAGACTGACGCTCAGAGTAGTGTAGCAGCCGAGGTGGCAGAGTGGAAGGATAAATATCTGCGTCTGCAAGCCGAGTTCGACAACTACCGCAAGCGTACCCTCAAAGAGAAGATGGATTTGGTGGCTGCCGGTGGTGAGGATGTTATCAAGGAGATGCTCGGCGTGGTTGACGATATGGACCGTGCGCAGGCAAGCATGGCTGCATCGGACAATATCGACTCTATCCGCGAGGGTGTTGAGCTGATTGCCCGCAAACTCTCGGAGGTGATGCGTGCCAAGGGTGTTAGCGAGATTGAAGCTGTGGGTCTGCCTCTCGATACTGACCTGCACGAGGCTATTGCTAAGTTCCCCGTTGAGGATGAGCGCAAGGGTTTGATTATCGATGTTGTTCAGAAGGGTTACAAGTTGAAAGATAAGGTTATCCGCTACGCAAAGGTTGTAGTGGGTGAATAGGCTAAGATACTATTATGGCAAAGAGAGATTACTACGAAGTGCTTGGCGTTGAGCGTAATGCCAACGCTGACGAGATAAAGAAGGCCTACCGCAAGGCGGCCATCCAATATCACCCCGACAAGAACCCAGGCAATGCAGAGGCTGAGGAGAAGTTCAAGGAGGCTGCTGAGGCATACGATGTGCTGAGCAACCCCGATAAGCGTGCTCGTTACGATCAATTCGGCCACGCAGGTATGGATGGTGGTGCAGCCGGTGGTGCCGGTGGCTTTGGCGGCTTCTCGATGGATGATATCTTCCGCAACTTTGGCGATATCTTTGGTGGTCACTTTGGTGGCTTTGGCGGCTTCGGTGGTTTTGGCGGTCAGCAGGGCAGTCAGAGGGTTAATCGTGGCTCCGATCTGAGAGTTAAGGTGCGCCTTACGCTGAAAGAGATTGCTGATGGCGCTGTGAAGAAGCTCAAGATCAATAAGATGGTGTCGTGCGACCAGTGCGGTGGCTCGGGTGCAAAGGATGCTCACTCGAAGGGTACCTGCCCCAACTGTAATGGTGCTGGTTATGTTACCGAGATCGTGAACAGCTTCTTCGGTCGAGCGCAGACCCAGCGCGCGTGCCCCACTTGTGGTGGTGAGGGTAAGGTTATCACTTCGCCCTGTTCCAAGTGTCGTGGCGAGGGTATCGTGCGTGGCGAGGAGGTGATTGATATTAACATTCCTGCGGGCGTAGGCGAGGGTATGCAGCTCTCGGTAAGCGGTAAGGGTAATGCGGCCCGTCGTGGCGGCATCAATGGCGACCTGCTGGTGGTCATCGAGGAGGAGCACAACCCTGAGCTTGTGCGCGATGGTAATGACCTGCTCCACAACCTTAAAATTCCCGTAACGACTGCTATCCTTGGTGGCGAGGCAGAGGTGCCCACCGTTGATTCGCGTGTGCGCATCAAGATTGCCGAGGGTACTCAGCCCGGTAAGGTATTGCGCTTGAAAGGTAAGGGTCTGCCTGATGTGAATGGCAGGGGTCGTGGCGATATTTTGGCAATTGTCGATGTGACAATTCCCACTAAGCTTTCGCGTGAGGAGAAGAAGTTGCTTGAAAAACTTGCAGCACAGCCCTCGTTCCAGAAGGCGGAGACACCAAAGGGCGAGCAAAACATTTTTGATAGAATGCGCAATTTCTTTGGATAGAATTCGTATATTTGTAGAAATTGTCGAATAGATAAAAGAGAATTACTTATGGCATTATTCGGAGGACACTATAATCGCAAGCCGAGGCAGTTTGAGTACCGCCCGCTTTATTACGATCCCGAGAAGGAGGAGCGTGAGCGCCGTCGTCGCCTTATGAAGCTGCGCAAAGATATGGAGGAGGCAGCCGAAGAGGATGCTCAGGACTTGGAGAGTGAGGAGGAGCAGACTCGTGCCGGTGATATTATCCGTCGCAAGTTTCGTGCGGACAGAGAGTTTCGTGCCGAGATGGAGCGTCAGCGCAAACGCAAGAATATGCGTACTATTGCACTGATTTTTATCCTCTCGTTGGCAATGATTTGGATTCTTAATAATGCTATGTAGCAAGCCATAGAGGCAGATAATGGAGTCAATTTCCAAGATAAAACTACTACCCGATGTGGTGGCCAATCAGATTGCGGCGGGCGAGGTTGTACTCGGTCCCGCTTCTGTTGTTAAGGAGATGGTCGAGAACTCGGTCGATGCGGGAGCAGAGAGTGTGATTGTAAATTTCCGTGATGGCGGTCGCGAGCTTTTGCAGATTATAGACGATGGCGAGGGTATGTCGCCCGTCGATGCGCGATTGGCATTTGACAAGCACGCCACCAGCAAGATTACCTCGGCTGAGGATATCTATCGTCTACACACCTTCGGATTTCGTGGCGAGGCATTGGCCTCTATCGCTGCGGTGGCACGAGTTGAACTCTCCACCCGCAGGGAGGAGGATGAACTCGGTACTGAGGTTGTGATTGAGGGTAGTCGTTTTATCGAGAGTCACCCCAAGGCGTGTGCTAAGGGCTCGTCCTTTATGGTGAAAAATCTCTTCTACAACCTCCCTGCGCGTCGTCGTGCTTTGGAGGCTAAGAGTAGCAGTGCGCTGTCGCGTGCGCTGACCGATGAGTTTCAGAGGGTGGCACTCTGCCATCCCGAGGTGGCCTTTTCGTTGTATAGCAACGATTCGCCCCTCTACAATCTGCCCGCATCCAATCTCAAACAGCGTATTGTCGGGGTGGTGGGCAAGCGATTTGCCAAGGATCTTCTGGAGGTGAATACAACGACCACTATCGTCAAGGTGGAGGGTTTTGTTGGTGCCCCCGATGGTGCGGTGCAGAAGGGTGCCAAGCAATTTTTGTTTGTTAATGGTCGCTACTTCCGCTCGCCCTATCTCGGCAAGGCAATTATGCAGGCCTACGAGAAACTTATCCCCGCAGGTAGTCAGCCCTCGTGGTTCTTGTATCTTACAGTAGATACTGAGGAGGTTGATGTGAATATCTCGCCGCAAAAGACCGAGATACACTTCCTGCGTGGTGCGGAGATATGGCAGATTATCAATGCCGCTGTGCGTGAGGCACTTGCCAAGCGCGGTGCGGTACCTATGATGGATTTTGATACCTCGCAAGAGTTCTATATTCCCCCTGTTGGTGGCGGCGAGCGTCAACGCGAACTTGTTGAGCCGCGCTCTACCTTGCACACCGACTACAATCCCTTCTCGCCTCGCTACTCCACACCCCGAGTGGGCTCTACCGCCTCTATTGCGGACTTTGAGATGCCCTACGAAGGAGGAGCTGAGAGTGAGGAGTTTGGTCGCTTAGATACTTCGACTATGGAGTTTATTGAGAGGGGAGTGGAGGAACAACCTGCTCTCTTCCAGGATAAGGGCTACAAGGGTATGCTTCCGATGTCGGGAGGCTATGTGGCAACTACGCTGCGTGGCGAACTCGCCATTGTGAATTTGGCGCGTGCTCGTGAGGCGATTCTGTATAAGCGATACCTGCAGATGCTATCATCTGATAGTTCTGTCAGTCAGACACTTCTGTTCCCTGAGCGTGTGGTGCTGTCGAGTGATGATGTCGCTTTGACCGGAGAACATTTTGACGATTTGAGCCGTTTTGGCTTTGAGTTTACGGCTGTTGATGAGAATACATTGGAGTTCACTGCTCTGCCTGCCGATGTAAGTGTGGGTGAGTTGTCGGATATCCTTTACGATATTATAGACCGTCTGAGAGATGATGTGGAACTATCCACCACTGAACGCAGAGAGCGTATGGCTGCTATGCTTGCAGGGCGTGGTGAGGCTAAAGAGCTCTCGGAGGGTGAACAAGCTGCCATTCTGGAGGCTATGGAGGGTGGCGAGGGCTACTCTTTTACTGCCGATGGTCGCGCAGTAGTTAAAATTGTTGGTCGCGAGGAGTTGCGAACAATGTTTGCGAGATAATAATTGAGAGATATGAATATGGGAATGAGAGGGAGTGTCAATATGCCTCCCGTTGTGAAGAATCTGTTGATTGTTAATGTGATAGTCTTCCTTGCGCAGACTATCCTGCCTCTCCCGTTGCGTGAGGGCTTGTTGGAATATGGTGCGTTGCACTTCTGGAAGTATGAGCACTTCTTCCCCTATCAGATCTTTACCTATATGTTTATGCACGCCGATATCGGCCACCTCTTTTTCAATATGTTTGCGCTGTGGATGTTTGGTCGGGTTATCGAGTATGACCTCGGTAGCCGTCGTTTCCTGCTCTACTATTTGGTGTGCGGTATGGGTGCAGGACTTATTCAGCTTGGCGTGCAAGGCATAGAGTGGGGTGTGCTGGCTGTACAGGGCGTGTCGCCGCAGAGCCTTTCGATGTTGCGAATACTTTATAGTACCACTATTGGTGCATCGGGTGCCGTGTTTGGTATCCTGCTCGCCTATGGTATGATCCATCCCAATAATATCATTATGCTTATGTTTCCACCCATTGCGCTGAAAGCCAAGTGGTTTGTAGTGATTTATGGTGCTGTGGAGCTCTTTGCGGGAGTGGCAGGTACGGGTGGTACGGTGGCCCACTTTGCACATCTGGGCGGTATGCTCTTTGGATGGATGCTGCTGCGTTATTGGAGGAAGAAGAGAGATATCTATTATTAGACTATGTCGCAGGACTACGGATATTATGGGTCGGCTCCACGCAAGGAGCGTCGTAGAGGTGGATTGTTTGGCCGCCTCTTTGACTTGCTTATGTTTCTTGTAACTTGGGCGGCTTCGTTGTCTTTGCTCCTGTCGCTCCTGTCACAGGTGGTCAATCCCAATAATATATCGTGGCTCTCCTTTTTCGGACTTGTCTATCCTATTATCTATATTGTCTGCCTTGGCTGTGCTCTCTATTGGGTTGTGCGTTGGCGCAGACACTTTTTCCTTGCTCTGCTGATGCTTGTTATTGGGTACGGCAGTTCCAAGCACTTCTTTGACCCGCAGTTTAAGCGTGTGTACGAGGATAGCAAAGAGGTGGTACATTCTGATTTTAGGGTGATGACCTACAATGTTCTGGGCTTCAATAAGGAATCTGGTGAAGGTGAGACTACCACTGCACAACTTGTGGCTCGTCTGGCAGACTCAGCGCGTGTGGATATTCTCTGCATGCAGGAGTTCCAATACAACGAGAAGAATATCTCCACCTTTGCCGATGAGGCTCCCCGCCTCAAATACAATGTCTTTCGTAATATGGATAAACACTATGCGGGTAACAGTGGACAGGGCATTGTGATTATGAGTGCCTATCCTATTGTGCGTCACGACATTGTCGATTGCGACTCAACCTTTATGCGCTCCCTCTGGGCAGATGTGCGCATAGGTGCTGATACAGTGCGCGTTGTGGCAAACCACCTGCAATCGACCTCCATTACCAAGGAGGATAGGGCACACACGCTCACCCCACATATTGTGGCGGACTCTATGCGCGAGGAACGACTTACCGAACTTGCGGGTCGCCTTGCTAAGAACTACGCTATCCGCGCAAATCAGGCCGATAGCCTTGCCCGGTTTGTTGCCGCCTCGCCATATCCGACCATTGTCTGTGGTGATTTCAACGACACGCCCATATCCTATGTCTACCACCGCGTGGCTAAGGATCTGACGGATACTTTTGCTCTGCGCGAGGAGGGTAAGAATGCAACCTTTGACGGTTTTTTGAACCTTTTCCGTATCGATTACATCTTTGTCGGAGAGAGGGCAAATCCCGATAAGAAGCGCAAAAAGGATGATGTGAATATGGCGGGAAATCTGACACCCCGCACCTATATCTCCCCCGATGTCCACTACTCCGATCACTATCCCGTAATTGTGGGGTTAGATATCAATAGACCTGTCGAGGAGTAATTCTATTTATTATAACAACAATGCCGAGCAATTTGCTCGGCATTGTTGTTATAACTCACCTTGATAGATTGCAATCTCTTGTAGAGAGGGGGGTAGTGTTGGCTTTTCTGCAAATAGTCCATACATTGCCGAGCCGCTGCCCGACATTGCGGCATACTCGGCACCGCAGCGATATAGTTCCTCTTTAATCTCCGCGAGTTCGGGGTGGAGCGCAAAGGCACTCTGCTCAAAGTCATTTTTCAGCAATCCGCGCCACTCTTCAATAGGCAGGGCGGTAATCTCCTCGATAGGGGTGGAGTAGGTGGGAGTGACACCACCATAGGCCTGGGCAGTTGAGATACCATAGGGCGGTTTGAGGATAGCAATCCACTTGCCGCTAAGGTCTAAATCGTTATCAATCAGCACCTCTCCACGGCCTGCGCAGATCCTTGGGGCGCATCTCACAAAGAATGGGTCGTCGCTACCGATAGTTGCTGCCGCATCCTCCATCTCCGACTCACTCAGCCCGAGGCCGAAAATCTCGTTGAGCATACGAACGGTAAAACCGCCATCGGCCGAGCCACCGCCAAGTCCCGCACCAAATGGCACAGCCTTATGCAGATGAGCTTTGATACCGCCAATTCCATACCTCTCCCTCATTACGCGCCAAGCCTTCCACACGGAGGTCTTCTCTGTGGGGCAGTCAACCACAATACCCGAGAAAGAGAGTTTGCACTCCTCGCCCTCGGGGTCGGGCACTATTTCAAGACTGTCGCACAGCCCGCGCACGGGATACATCAGTGTACGAATCTCGTGGTAGCCGTCGGGACGCTTGCTCAGCACCGAGAGCCCGATATTTATCTTGCAACAAGGGAAAGTAATCATCTTTGTAATGCTTTTCTTCCACAAATATAGGAATTTTAGTTTATTAATTTTCTATCTTTGCCCTAAGTTGCAAAGTGCAACACAACAAACCCGAAACTGACCCAATGAAACTGCGTACTGAGTTGGAGATTGCCCCCTATGAGTGGCAGATCGACCATAGCACAAAAATATTCTCCGTTGGTTCCTGCTTTGCAGACAATGTGGCAACCCGCCTTGCGGGTGGTGGCTTTCGTGTAGAGGCTAACCCCTTTGGTGTGATGTTTAACCCCGCCTCGGTGGCCGATACCATTGAGCGAGTTGCCGGTGGTAAACACTTCTCCGAGAGTGATTTCTGCTCCGACGGCAGTCGCTATTTCTGCTATTCGCTCCACGGCTCTTTCTCCTCCTCGTCGCTCCCCGATGCGATTTCTAAGGCAAATCGGGCTCTTGATGAAGGGCACGACTCACTCTTGGCTGCAGATATTGTGATTATCACACTCGGCACTGCCTGGATTTACGAGCGCGAGGGTAGGGCAGTGGCTAACTGCCATAAACAACCAGCATCCCAATTCACGCGTCGCAAAATGGGTGTTGAGGAGATTGCTGAGCGTATATCCTTGTTGATGGATGGGGTGTTGAGGGATAAGCGTATAGTCTTTACTGTTAGTCCAATACGCCATTTGAAGGATGGATTGGCAGAGAACTCTCTCAGCAAGGCAACCCTGCGTGTGGCAATTGAGCTTCTCTGTGAGCGTTATCCCGACCGCTGCCACTACTTCCCTGCCTACGAACTTCTTGTGGATGATTTGCGCGACTACCGTTTCTACACTGAGGATATGCTCCACCCATCATCGCAAGCTGTTGATTATGTGTGGCGTAAATTTGCTGCTGCTACGATGGACGACTACACTCTGGAGGGAGTGGAGGCTGCCGAACGATATGGTCGTATGGTGGCACACCGCATTGTTGATCCCAATTCGCCCGCAACAGCCCAATTCCTCGAAAACCGTTACCGCGAGCGCGAAAAGCTCCTGCTGCGCTGGCCGGGCATATCGCTTCCGAGCGATGAGTAAAATAAAGAGCAGCTCTGCCTCGTTTTTGATGGAGAATTTGACAAAAAATCGTACCTTTACGGCCAATTTTAATAGCAGAAATAATTAGATATTGTGAAAAATATAGCACCTAAAACACTTCTGTTGTCGCTTCTGGCAACCCTCATTACACTCCCGACCTTTGCAGCCGAGAAACCGCGTCTTGTTGTTAATATCGTTATCAGCCAGATGCGTCCCGACTATCTCGACCGTTTTGGCAAAAACCTTACTTCGAAGGCAGGTTTTGGCAAGTTCTTTTCGGGTGTGCGATTTACCAATAGTTACTACGACTTTATGCAGACCACAACGCCTGCTACCCTTGCTACACTTACTACGGGTACCGACCCATCGGTTCACGGCGTGGTTGGCGATCAGTGGGTTGATTTTACTACGGGCAATGTTGTGCGACTGATTGACGATAAAGCGGCAAACTCGTTTGGATCGGAACTCGATGAGTATCAGTACTCTAATATCAATCTCATTGTTCCCACTCTTGGCGATCGCCTGTTGGAGAGTTCGCCTAAGAGTATGGTTGTCTCGGTGGCTGCAGACCCTCAGTCAGCTATTGTGATGGGTGGTCTGGCAGGTGAGGCCTATTGGTTTGACTCAACCAGAGGTAATTGGACTACCTCGACTCGCTATCAGCCCTATGCTCCGAGCTGGCTCGACAAGTATAACCAGGTTGGTCTGGCGCGACAACTTGTGTCGAAAGAGTGGCTGCTCGACCGTGAGGAAACCTCCTATGTCAATACTGAGAGCAATGTGTTGCAGTATGGAATGTTCCGCCCCAAGTCTTCGTCGTCGGCTGCTTACGACTATGGCAAGATGCGCTACACTCCCGCAGGAAATACCCTCGTGACCGACTTTGCTAAGCAACTTCTGATCTACAAGGAGCTTGGTCGCGACAAATATACCGATCTGCTCTATGTGTGCTTTGACGCTACCCGTCTGGCGAGCGAGAAGTATGGTCCTGAGTCGATGGAGGTGGAGGATATGTTCTACAAACTCGACCGCGAGATTGCAGATTTGGTGCAGTTTGTTGATGCTCAGTTTGGTGGTGTGGGAGTGCTCTTTGTGCTTACTTCCGATCACGGAGCAAGTGACTCCTTCGATAAGTCGGCCATTAGTAATAGACAGTTTAATGTGCAGCAGTTCAAGGTTTTGATGGGTAGCTTCCTCTCGGCAACCTATGGTGGTGAGGAGGATTGGGTAAAAGGCTATGCAAACCGACAGCTATATATTAACCGTCAGCAGGTGTATGATCTTCGCCTCTCTCTTGAGGAGGTGCAGCGCAGAGCAGCATCCTTTGCCTTGCAGTTTGGCGGTACAAGCCATATTCTCACTTCGGAGGATATGCAGAGTGGATACTATGGCTCAGGCTACGGCAGGATGATACAGAATGGCTTCTATCCGCGTCGTTCAGGTGATCTTACCATCAACCTGATGCCGGGCTGGATTGAGTCTTATGGCGATGAGAATATCCGTGCCACATCGGGCTCTCTCTACGACTACGACACCCACGTACCTCTTATGATGTATGGCTGCGGTTTGCCCTCGATGGAGATTGATGAGTATGTGAATATGAACTCTGTTGCGGCAACCATTGCCCGCATTATTGATATTGACAGACCCATAGCCTCTACGGCGCAGCCTATTGAGGAGGCGGTTGAGTTGTTCTAAGCAGTCGGGGATACGGGGCATTGTATCACTCTTTTGTGTTGCTCGCATAAGGCTCGGTACTCTCTCCCTCCCCAAAGTCACTCACCCCTATCATAAAACAAGCGAGAGTAGTTCAGTACTACTCTCGCTTGTTCTTTTTATTTTGCATTACAATCTCCTTGCTCCGTCGGAGATTACGACCTGATAGACTTTCGGTGCGTGTCCCCATTTCTCGGCAAATTTGGCTGAGGCGGTAGCGATAAAGTTGTCGTAAAGTTCTGCTTTGACAAGGTTGATTGTACAGCCGCCAAAGCCGCCACCCATAATGCGGGCACCTGTCACACCACACTCCCTGGCTATCTCTACCAAGTGATCCAACTCCTCGCAAGACACCTCATAATCCTTTGAGAGTCCCTCGTGGGTCTGATACATACGCTCACCAACGGTTTGATAATCACCTTCTTCAAGCGCATTGCAAACATCCATCACCCTCTGCTCCTCGCCAATCACAAATCGCGCACGGCGGTGGTCCTCATCCGAAATCTTGCTCCTAATTGCTTCGAGTTGTTCGATGGTTGCTCCGCGCAGGAACTCCTGTCCGAGTGTGGCTGCTACTCTCTCGCACGATGCTCGGCGGTCGTTGTATGGCGAGCCAACAAGCTCGTGTTTCACCACCGAGTCGAGCAACACCAGGCGATAGCCGTGCTCCTCAGGCGCAAAGGGGAAGTATGCGAACTCCATTGAGCGACAATCAAGTCGCATCAGATGTCCTGCCTTGCCGAAAACTGATGCAAACTGATCCATAATGCCGCACTTCACTCCGCAGTAGTTATGCTCGGTTGCCTGACCGATGCGTGCAAGCTCGAAACTGTCGATGCCGAGCCCGAAGAGGTCGTTGAGCGCATAGGCAAATGTGGACTCTAACGCTGCCGAAGAGGATAGACCGGCACCCAGCGGTACATCGCCCGAGAAGGTGGTGTCAATACCCTCAATTTTGCCGCCTCGCTTGGCAATCTCTCGGCATACGCCAAAGATATATCGCGCCCACTGCTTTGCGGGGATGTCGCTCTCCTCCAAGCCAAACTCGCAATACTCCTCCAGATCGGCGGCGTATGCTCTTACCTTGTCGGTGCCGTTGGGCTTGATGGCTGCCACCATCGCCTTGTCAATCGCTCCGGGGAATACATAACCACCATTGTAGTCGGTGTGTTCGCCAATCAGGTTGATGCGGCCGGGCGAGGTGTAGAGTGTTGGCTCTGAGCCATATCGCTCGATAAAGAGTTGTTTTACGGTATCTGGTTTCATTCTGTTTGTAGTTTAAGGGTTAATCTCTGAAACAAATTTAACAAAGAAAATTGAGCCTTGCAACACTCCTCTCCAAGAAGTTTACTACCTTTGTGGTATGGAAAGACGACAAAAGGTATTCGATTGGCTCGCAGAGCATAACATCAACTACTCGTGGTACGAACATCCCGAGGCACCCACTATTGAGATTGCGCGTCGCTATTGGCACGCCGATGGCTCCAAACACTGCAAAAATCTATTTTTCCGCAACCACAAAGGCAACCGCCACTATCTGGTAGTCTTCGACTGCGACAAGTCGATGGCAATACACGATCTTGAACATCTTCTTCATCAAGGCAAACTCTCCTTTGCCTCGCCCGAGCGTATGGAGCGTTGGCTTGGCCTGCAACCCGGATCGGTATCCCCGTTTGGTCTTATCAATGACCCTGAAAACCACGTTCACCTCTTCCTCGACGAGAGTCTTAGGGAGCAAACCTCGCTCAGCTTCCATCCCAACGACAATCGCGCAACGGTGGTGATAGAGCGCGCAGAGTTTGAGAGGTACTTATCGCTGGTCGGCAATACCTATGAGTATATAAAACTATACTAAGGTTGTGGGCTTTATCGTTGCTTTTTCCGAGCACCTGCATTATCTTTGCGGTTTGTAAAAAGGAGAAACAGAAATACAAATATGGATCAGATACAGGAACAGATTATTGACGAGTTTGCCATCTTTGATGAGTGGCTCGACAAGTATCAATATCTCATCGATCTCGGCACGGAATTGGAGCCGATGGAACCTAAGCATCGCAACGAGAAATACCTTATCGAGGGGTGTCAGTCGCGTGTGTGGGTTGATGCACGATTGGAGGATGGCAAAATTTACTATGGTGCCGATAGCGATGCTATTATCACTAAGGGTATTATCGCGCTACTTATCAAGGTGCTCAGTGGTCGCGCACCTCAGGAGGTGGTCGATCTCGACCTCTACTTCATTGAGCGTATAGGCTTGCAGGAGAATCTCTCGCCCACTCGCGCAAATGGCCTCTTGTCGATGATTAAGCAGATGAAACTTTATGCAATCGCTTTTGCGGAACAACAAAACAATAAGTAATGACAGCAGAAGAGTTATTGAAGGTTGAGGAGGATATTGTCTTTACCCTCAAAAACATATATGACCCCGAGATCCCTATCAATGTATATGACTTGGGACTTATATATAAAGTTGATTTTGAGCCGGATGGCAAGGTGTATATCGAGATGACACTTACTGCTCCTAATTGCCCTATGGCAGATATCCTCTTATCGGATATCAAGACTCAGGTGGCTAAGGTGCGCGGTGTCGAAGAGGTGATTGTTGAACTCACCTTTGATCCGCCTTGGGATAAGTCGATGATGTCGCCGGAGGCATTATTGGAAGCCGGCTTTTTGTAGGAAAAAAGCCATCTGGCTGGTAAATTTTGCACTTCCCTTGAAAGCCAAATGCTCATTTACTTTAAGTAAACTCCGCTTTGTCTTTCTGCGCGAAGCCCAAAATTTCCTCAGCCATATGACTTTTTTGTGGGAACAGAAACAAAAAAATATTTGACTATTAAATTTTGCACTTCCCTTGAAAGGCGTCGCATCACATACGACAAAGTATGCTTCGGCTAGCCTTCCTTTACGAAGTGCAAAATTTCCTCAGCCGGAGGTAGAATTGATAGGGCTAATAGGAACAATAGGAAATAATCGAATTGGTGGACAAAACTCCCATTATTCTCATAACTCCTTAAACTCTCTAACCTCCCTAACTATAGAAAAGAGTTTATAACTCATTTTTAAATAACATTTTATGCGTAAATTGGTCGATAGTGAAAAGCAGATGACTTGTGCAGTGGCGTTAGCCGAGATGGAGTCGGTCTATCGTTGCAGTCTGCTGACGCGTCTGGCTGTCGAGCGATTGGAGCGCAAGAGTAACGATCTGCTGACCTACTATAACGAGAATCACGATTGGTTGCAGACGCTACACATACTTCTTTTTCGCTACATTGGCGGTAATGATAATAAGGAGCCGATGACCAAAATGGCACGCACTGTGACAAGTGTGATGTGTCTGCGCGAGCGAAAGATGCGTTGCAATGTGGAGGCTCTGCTCTTTGGAGCATCCGGGTTGCTTGAGGGTAGACTGCTCGATGGCTACTGCCGTCAGCTGATGAATGATTACGAATATCTCCAACAAAAATACCGTTTCTTTACACCGCTCTATATTGCTGATTGGCAGCGTGGTAATATCTATCCATCGGCCAATCCTCTGGTGCGACTCTCGCAACTTGTAGCGATACTCTGCGATAACGATGTACTTATCGACTCCCTCTTCGCTTGTAAGAGTGCAGATGATGTATGCCGTCTTTTCGATGTGGAGAGTTCGGAGTATTGGGCAAAGCGTTGCGGTGCCACCTACTCTGACGGCAGACCTCCAAGACTTGGCAAGACAAAAGCCAATATGTTGGGTATCAATGTTGTAGTTCCATTCTTATTTGTCTATGGCAGGCAGATGAACAAGCAGGCATATTGCGATCAGGCAATCGACCTTCTGGAGAGTCTGATGGCAGAGAGCAATAAATACACCCGCTTTTGGACGGGATATGGTGTGCCTATGCTCTCAGCCTCTGATTCTCAGGCACTTTTGCAGCTATCAACCTGCTATTGTGCGGAGAATCGTTGCGATGAGTGCGGACTTGGTAAAATGATTTATAAGAAAGATTGAAAAAGTTTGTGTGAGATACGATAAAAAACACTATATTTGCAAGTTATATTTAAATACTTTACGATATGGACATAGTTTCTAAACTGTTAAAACTCTTCTTCGGCACCAAAAGCGACAAGGATCGCAAGGCTGTTGAGCCCTATGTACAGAAGGTTTTGGCAGTATATCCTTCGATAGATGCACTTTCGCACGATGCTCTGCGTGAGCGTAGTGCTGCTCTGCGTCAGCAGATTCGCGACTTTATTCAGGCTGACGAGGATCGCATCGCCTACCTCAAAGAGATTCTTGAGAAACCCGAGACCTCGATTGAGGATAAAGAGCGTCACTCCAAAGAGATTGACGACAAGACCAAGCTGATTGACGAGAAGATTGAGCAGAAACTCGATGAGATTCTGCCCGAGGCATTTGCTATTATGAAGTCAACTGCTCGTCGTTTCACTGAGAACTCGACCGTAGAGGTTACCGCTACCGACTTCGACCGCAACCTGGCGGCTTCGAAGGACTTTGTGACTATTGAGGGTGACAAGGCGGTTTATAAGAATCAGTGGATGGCAGGTGGTAATATGATTACCTGGGATATGGTTCACTACGACTGCCAGCTCTTTGGTGGTGTGGTTCTTCACACCGGTAAAATTGCTGAGATGGCTACTGGTGAGGGTAAGACCCTCGTGGCGACACTCCCCGTATTCCTCAATGCACTTGCAGGTAAGGGCGTGCATGTGGTAACCGTGAACGACTATCTGGCAAAGCGTGATGCTGAGTGGATGGGACCTATGTATCAGTTCCACGGTCTTTCGGTAGAGTGTATCGATAACTATCAGCCCAACTCGGCTGCTCGCCGCAAGGCATATATGGCAGATATCACCTTCGGTACCAACAATGAGTTTGGTTTCGACTATCTGCGCGACAATATGTCTATTTCGGCTGATGACTTGGTACAGCGCAAACACCACTTCGCTATTGTCGATGAGGTGGACTCGGTGTTGATTGACGATGCTCGTACTCCTCTGATTATTTCGGGTCCCGTGCCCAAGGGCGAGGATCAGCTGTTCGATCAGTATCGTGGTTTTGTGGAGCGTCTCTACACTATGCAGCGTCAGATGGTGAATGACCTTTTGGCTCGCGCCCGCAAACTTATCTCGGAGGGTAACACCGAAGAGGGCGGTATTCTCCTGTTGCGTGCTCACAAGGGTCTTCCCAAGCATAAACCATTGATCAAATTCCTCAGCGAGCAGGGTGTCAAGGTGCTCTTGCAGAAGACAGAGGCTGTTTATATGCAGGACAACAACCGCCGTATGCCTGAGATTACCGACGAGCTCTTCTTCGTGATTGAGGAGAAGATGAATACCGTTGAGTTGACCGATAAGGGTCACGAGGTGCTCTCCAATGCTGTGGGCGAGGAGGGATTCTTCGTGTTGCCCGATATTGGTGCTGAGGTAGCTGTTATTGAGAAGAGTGATGCTTCGGCTGAGGAGAAGACAGCTCGCAAGGACGAGGTTATCAATAGCTACGCTATCCGTTCGGAGCGCGTACACACCGTAAACCAGTTGCTCAAGGCCTACTCGATGTTTGAGAAGGATGTTGAGTATGTGGTTATTGACAATAAGGTGAAGATTGTCGATGAGCAGACCGGTCGTATTATGGAGGGTCGTCGCTACTCTGATGGTCTGCATCAGGCTATTGAGGCTAAGGAGCATGTTAAGGTTGAGGCTGCTACTCAGACCTTTGCGACTATCACCTTGCAGAACTACTTCCGTATGTACCACAAGTTGGGTGGTATGACAGGTACTGCAGAGACTGAGGCAAGCGAGTTCTGGAGTATCTATAAACTCGATGTGGTTGTTATCCCCACCAACCGTCCGATTTTGCGTGACGACAGGGATGATATTCTCTACAAGACCAAGCGCGAGAAGTACAACGCAGTTGTTGACGAGGTTGTTCGCCTGGTTGGCGAGGGCCGTCCCGTATTGGTTGGTACTACTTCGGTGGAGGTTTCGGAGCTTTTGAGCCGTATCTTGAAGATTCGCGGCATCAAGCATAATGTGCTCAACGCAAAGCAGCACGCTCAGGAGGCACAGGTTGTTGCTGAGGCCGGTCGTGCAGGTCAGGTGACCATTGCTACCAATATGGCAGGTCGTGGTACCGATATTAAGCTCACTCCCGAGGTGAAGGAGGCAGGTGGTCTTGCGATTATCGGTACTGAGCGTCACGAGAGCCGTCGTGTCGATCGTCAGTTGCGTGGTCGTTCGGGTCGTCAGGGTGATCCCGGTTCTTCGCTCTTCTTCGTATCGGTTGAGGATGATTTGTTGCGTCTGTTTGGTGGCGACCGTCTGGCTGCTATGATGGACAAGATGGGTATTCAGGATGGTGAGGCTATCCAGGCAGGTATGATGACCAAGGCTGTTGAGAGAGCACAGAAGAAGGTCGAGGAGAACAACTTCGGCATCCGTAAGCGTCTGTTGGAATATGACGATGTGATGAACTCGCAGCGTACCGTTATATACACTCAGCGTCGCCACGCACTCCACGGCGAGCGTGTTGAGATTGACTTCAACAATATGCTGTGCGACTTTGCCGAGAGTTTTGTTGAGGAGAACAAGGGCGTAAGCTACGAGGACTTCTCTTTCGAGCTTATCCGTCAGGTTGCTGTACAGCCCACCTTCGACGATAAGGCATACAATGCTGCCGAGGGTAATAAGTTGGTAGATATGGTGATTAAGGATATCACCGATAGCTATAATCGTCGTGCTCAGGCTGCTGCACAGACAGCTATGCCGGTGCTGAAGAGCATCTATGAGAAGCAGGGCGACCAGATTGAGAATATCTATGTGCCTATGACCAATGGTCTTCTTGGTTACAATGTTCCTGTGAACTTGAAGAAGGCAATTGAGAGCAACGGTACCGAGATTTATAAGGTATTTACCAAGCTCGTGATGCTCACTACCATCGATGACAATTGGCGTGAGCACCTTCGCGCAATGGATGACTTGCGTACCAGCGTACAGAATGCTACCTATGAGCAGAAAGACCCGCTGTTGATCTACAAGCTCGAGTCGTATGAGATCTTCAGTCAGATGTTGGAGAAGATCAATCGCGAGGTACTCTCGGTTGTCGGCAAGGGCTATATCCCAGTGCGCGAGAATCAGGAGGAGCGTGTTAAGCAACAGCAGCAGAGCCGTGCTAAGGTAGATGTTAACCGTCTGCACGCATCCCGTATGCAGGCTGCCGCAGCAGCAGGTCAGGGCGAGAAGAGCAAGCCCGCTCCTGTACATGTTGAGAAGAAGGTTGGTCGTAACGAGCTCTGTCCTTGTGGTTCGGGTAAGAAATACAAACAGTGCCACGGTAAATAACGGAAACTAAAGGAGTTGAAACAGAAATTTGCATATTTAATCTTGGCGTTGTCGCTTTGCGGAGCGATGCTCACCTCGTGCGGACAGGACGATGAGTCGTTGATGCAGCAGGAGGAGAAGATTATTGCCTATCTGACAAAGCAGTCGCTCGACTACACCATCGAGGGAGGTACCTATAAGGTAGTTCTTGCAGAGGGCGATCAGAGTAGGCGTGCCGAGAGGGGTGACTCGTTGAGTTTTAACTATGCAGGAATGATATTTGACAGCGATCCCTCTGGGCTGTTTACCACATCGTGGGAGTGGCTCGTGGATACCAGCACAGGACTCAACACCGAGTATTGGTCTTTTGAGCCTGCGCGTGTGAGATTGGGTGACGGTACTATAATAAAAGGTATCGAAAATGCGTTAAATAACTGTTGTGAGGGAGACTCCCTGCAACTCTTCATCCCCTCGCCGCTGGGCTATGGCGAAGAGGAGGTGGGCAATGTGTCGAAGAATACGGCACTGATGTTTTTGGTGAAAGTAGAAAGTATATATTAATTTTAAGATAGAATATGAAGTTCAAATTGCGTACTCTCGTTGCAGGTGCTGTTGTGGCACTTACCGTCTTTTCGTGCGCTCGTCAGGAGATGACCACCTACACTGAGGCTGAGAATGCTACCTTGGCTGCGTGGGTGCAGAAGCACGCTCCCAATGCCGAAAAGTGCAACGATAATATGTATATCGAGTGGATTGAGCGTAATACCAATCCGGGACCTGCTGATACTCTGGTTGAGGTTGGCGATTGGGTAAGGGTGAAATATACTGTCAAGACACTTGCCGGTAGCGTGGTTAATACTCGCGATGAGCAGGTGGCACGAATTGAGGGTACTTACACTCCCTTTACTCACTACTCTCCTCAGCTGGTCTATATGAATGACCCCAATGTCACTATGTTGGAGGGTCAGTACGAGGCATTGCAGAAGATGCGTCGTGACGATATTGTTCGCCTCTACCTCTCCTCCAGCTATGCTTATGGTCCTAACGGCTTTGGCGATGATGTAGGTTATGGTGGCCAGAATAAGCTCCAGGCACAGGTACCTGTCATTGTTGATAGCTTTACTTTGGTGGATTTTGAGGTCGATCCTATCATTACCGAGCAGAAGGCAGTTGATGAGTGGGTTGCCCAAAATTGGGGTTTGCAGCCTAAGGACACCATCAAGTCCAATTTCTATATGCAGCTTCTGCCTCCCTTCCCTATTAAGCGCGACTCTATCGGTTCAAAGCTCGACTCGGTAGTGCAGATCTATTATGTAGGTCGATTCCTGGACGGCTTTGTATTCGACACAAATATCGACTCTATTCAGGAGCGTGTTTATGGTAGAATAGTTAATGAGGGACCGCTTCAGCTTGCGGCTTCCGATCTCGTAGGTGATACTGTAAGCGTTATTGAGGGTTGGAAGATTGCTTTGAAGAATGCTTGCTTTGGCGACCACATCCGAACCGCATTTGTTTCGGCATATGGCTACGGTATTCAGGGTGCTGCCGCATCGAGTAGCTCAAGTAGTGCTACCAGCACTGATCTCTCCTATTATGACTATATCAACTATATGTACTATATGAATGCTATGTATGGTGGTCTTGGTGGTTATGGTGGTGGCTACGGTAGCGGCTACGGTTATGGTAGTTATGGCTACGATAGTTATTACAACAACTACTATGATATGCTCTATTATAGCAACCTCTATGGTAGTATGGGCGGTGGTACAAGCTCAGAAGATGAGGAGTATATTGATGATGGTATCGTAAGTACTGAGATTCAGCCATTTGAGCCTCTTATCTTTGATATCTATATTCTCCCTGTTGAGGGTGATGCGGTTGAGGATAGCAATGATGAATAGGTAAAAAGCCGTATAATTGGTGAATTTGTCACTTCCCTTGCGAGGCCGTCCTCACATACGATTAAGTATGCTGCGGGCGGCCTCGCTGCACGAAGCCCCAAATTCCCTCAATTCTACGACTTTTTAATTCAAGATTCAAAATGATACAACCGAGAGATATTCGATATATCTCTCGGTTGTTGTTTTTGAGAATTATGAGAATTATGAGATAATCAATAAGACTCTTTGAGTAATAATTGGGTTATTCGGGTTTAGGAGATACCCTCGTAGAGGGTACGATGGAAAATAGAGATAGGCAGATGTCAAGTTCACTTGAATATCTGCCTATCTCTATTTTTTATCGTAGTTACTAATAGGTAACTCCTAAACGCGCAAACTAATAGTACAAAAGTTTTTTGGTGCCGCTTTTTTACAAAAAAGGGGCAAAAGGCTTTTTACAAAAAGCGACAAAGTAGACTACCAGACAATAGGCTCTTTACCTTGTGTCGTGAGATAGTTATTGGCCTGCGAGAAGTGGCGGCAGCCTATGAACCCACGATAGACGGAGAGTGGTGAGGGGTGCGCACTTTTAAGGATTAAGTTCTGTTCGGGGTGGACTATGGTGAGTCCTTTTCGTTGTGCATAGCTACCCCATAGGAGATATACAATCCCGTTGTGGTGCGAGGAGAGTATGCGCACTACGGCATCTGTGAACTGCTCCCATCCGCGTCCTGCGTGCGAGGCAGCCTTATGTGCCTCCACTGTGAGTACGGAGTTAAGGAGTAGTACGCCTTGTTCTGCCCAGCGGTCGAGATTTCCTGTTGTGGGTATGATGGCTCCGGTGTCTTCGGCAATCTCCTTGAAAATGTTGACGAGCGATGGGGGTATTTTCACACCGTCGGCCACCGAGAAACAGAGGCCGTTGGCCTGCCCCTCCTCGTGGTAGGGGTCTTGACCGATGATCACCACCTTCACTTTGTCGGGCGGACACATATCGAAGGCGCGGAATATATTCTTACCTGCCGGGAAGATGCGTTTTGTGGCATACTCCTGGCGTACAAAGGATGTCAAGTCCTCGAAATAGGGCTTGTCAAACTCCTCCTGCAGGAGCGACTTCCAAGCTTCATTGATTTTTACCTCCATATTGTGTTACTGTTTTTCGCAGATTAAGCAGAGCAGTGAGCTGCCTCCTACGAGCCTGAACTCAATCTTGGGAAGTGGCTCGCCTCGGAACACTGCCGATAACTTTTGTGCATCCATATCCAAAGCAGTGACTTGGATATCTCTCAGAAAATCTACCCCCTCGGATGCTACATATTTGTAGATTGCCTCCTTTGCCGACCAGAGTAGTGGCTTGAAGAGTGGGTGAGTGCTGTCGTGGAGCTGCTCTTCTTCTTGGGAGATATATCTCGCAGCTACCCTCTCGAAATTGCGCGAGAGGAGCTCTATGTCAATGCCGCACCTCGCTTTGCCAATAGCCACCGCTGCCCACTCGGTATTGTGTGACACTCCTATCTGCCAATCGCAGCCGGTAAGACGGGGTGCGCCTGAGGGTAGATACTCGATCTCTGCCTCTTTGCCGATAAGCGACCTCAGCGCACTGCGCCACGCTCTCTGCTCTGCCCTGCGAGCGGGGGAGGAGAGGGTGGCTATGTAGGCAATATCGGTCTGTGTGAGAGCCTCTGTGCTGCCCTCACTGATGGGTGTCAATGCCACTTTGTGGCTGTCAAACTCTATGATTTTCACCTACTGACGAGGTTGTGTTTGCTCAACTCTGATCTTGTCTGCTTTGCGCCCCTCCACGCTCTCTACCGAGAATCGTATGTTGTGGAAAGTCATCTTGTCGCCTTTGCGCAGGAACTCGCGCTTGCGCTCCAGCATCATTCCGGCAACGGTCTCTGCTTGACCCTTGCAGTCGTCGAATGTACCCTCCGAGAGTCCCAATACGCGTTCCAGATCGCCAATATGTGTCTTGCCCTCAAAGAGATAGATGCCATCGCCAAGTCTTTGGAAGAAGCTCTCATCAATATCGCTCTCGTCAGAAATTTCACCTACGATCTCCTCCAAGATGTCCTCTAATGTGATAAGACCCACCGTCGAGCCATACTCATCGACAACAATTGCAACGTGCACCTTGCGACTGCGGAACTCCTCCAGCATATCACCCAACTTGCTGTGTTCGGGAGCGAAGTAGGCGGGGCGCAAGAGAGTGCTCCACTCGAAACTGTCGTCGCGATTGATGTGGGGGATGAGGTCTTTTACATATAAGACACCCTCGATGTTGTCAAGCGTCTCGCGATAGACGGGGATGCGGGAGTAGCCTGAGTTGATGATTAGCTCTTTCACCCTGCTGAAATTCTCCTCTATGTTGAGTGCAGTGATATCCAGACGGGGGTGCATAATATCGTGGATCTCGCTGTTGGCAAGCTGAACAATACCTGTGAGCATCTGTCGCTCATCCTGATCGGTCTGCTCAGTCATTTCGAGAGCATCGGATAGCTCATCAACAGAGATATCAGCACGATGGCCACGCTTTTCGGCGAGTCCCGACGAATATTTTACAAGAATAAAGGTCAGAGGTGTCAACACTTTGCGTGCGCCAACAATAGGCATAGCCATCATCGAGGCGAGTCGCTCGGGGTTGTAGTTGGCAAATACCTTAGGCATAATCTCGCCAAAGAGCAATAGCAGGAATGTTACCAGAACGGTCTTTATTGCAAATTCCCAACCTGTTGAGTAGAACTCGACAAGTCCATCAATGAGATTGTTGCAGAGGACAACAATACAGATGTTCACTAAGTTGTTAAGTACCAATATGGTAGCCAATAGGTGGTCCTTCTCGTCAAGAAGTTGGAGTACCGCTTTTGCTTTTGCCGACTCTTTATTTCTCAATCCCTCCAATTGGGCTGGCGAGAGCGAGAAGAATGCGGTTTCGGAGCCCGAAGCCAATGCCGACATACATAGCAAGACGACAATGATGACCAACCACACCACCATCTGTGGGGTGAAGGCGAGAAATTGTGCTATCTGACAGAGTGTTATCAATTCTAAACGGCTTTAGTTTGACTTATCAGAAGAGGGTGCCCTCATTCTGAGGTGCCTGAGGCTCCTCGGGTTTGTTCTCTTGTGCCTGGGGCTGGAATACTACCTTGCCCTGCTTGCCACCACCGAGCAGATGCATACCGCGAGCCGAGTATGAGGGGCGTGCCGAGCACTTGTCGATATCGTCAAAGCGGTCTTTGTGGCGCAGCTTCAAGACAGTTGCCTCAGTAGCAGGGGTCTTCATCGCCAACTTGGTTGCTACGGTATTCTTTGTCGAGGAGAGTGTGGGTGGCTCAGGCTGCTGCTGATGCTTGCCGATACTACCGGGAACTGTAGCCTCCGCAATATCGAAGCCTGTGGCAATAATAGTAATCTCTATCTCATCGTCGAGATCGGTCTGTTCGCCCGCACCCCAGATGATAGTCGCGTCATTGCCATCGAAACTCTTACTTGCGCGCTTCTGAATCAGCGTGAGTGCCTCCTGTGCCTGGTCGAAACTTACCAGGTCGCCCGAGCTATATGAGAGGTTGAAGAGGATATTCTTCGCACCGCGTATATCCTGATGGTTGAGCAGAGGCGACGAGAGTGCCTGCTCCACAACCTGAGTAATCTTGTCCGAGCCGGTTGCCTTTGCCGAACCCATAAGTGCCATACCGCTATTCTGCATAACGGTCTTGACATCGGCAAAGTCGACATTGACAATGCCGTGACGAGTGATAAGCTCGGCAATACCCTTAGCCGCTGTTGCCAAGATATCGTCTGCCTTGCCAAAAGCCTCCTTGATGGGGAGCGAACCGTATATTTTCTGTATGTTGTCGTTGCGGATAACCACCAGCGAGTCTACGTGCTGCTGCAACTCCTCCAAACCCTGACGCGCCTGATTCTCGCGTACCTTACCCTCGATAAAGAAGGGGAGAGTTACAATACCCACAGTCAGGATACCCTTGTTGCGGGCTGCCTTTGCAATTACGGGTGCTGCACCTGTTCCGGTACCACCACCCAGACCGGCAGTGATAAAGAGCATCTTGATTCCCTCCTCCTCGAGACGAATCATTATCTCGTCGAGTGTCTCGAGTGCTGCCTGCTTGCCACGCTTGGGATCATTGCCTGCTCCCAGACCCTCGCCAAGCTGAATTTTGGTGTCGATGGGGCTGTTGTCGAGAGCCTGACGATCGGTGTTACAAATCATAAACGATACACCCTTGATGCCGAGGTCGAACATATGGTTGACGGCATTGCCGCCTGCTCCACCTACACCCAGCACCATTATATAGGATTTCTGCTTACGCTCTACGCCTTTGATATCGGAAAGTATGCTTTCGTCTGTAAACATATTCATCATTGTCTGCCTCTTTTTAGTTTATAAAAAGAATCCTCCGAATTAGTTGAACGACTCGTCATCGTCGTCAATCACCCCAAAGAGTTGGTTGAAGATCTCACTGATCTTGCGTTTCAGATTGCTCTCACCGCCCTCCTCATTGTTGGTGTTTTTCTTCTTTTTATCTCTCTTTTTGCGCTCCTTAGGTTCTTTGCGAGGTTTGCGCTTTGTGTTGCTAGAGCTCTCCTCGAAGAAACTATCCTCCTCGTAGCTGTCCTCCTGCTCACTGTCGGTGAAGTCGGGGTTCTGCACCTCTACAGGATTGTTGGTTTTTGCCGTGTAAGAGAAACCCTCGTTATCTGTACTCTTCTGCTGGCTCTGCGCTGCGAGCAGCTCAGGGTTCTGAGCCATCAGCAATACACCTGTTGCAGTTGCCAGACGGGGATCGCTGACAAACTCTTTGCTCTCGTCACTGATGTTGAAATCTGCCGAAGCCAGACGAACATCATAGCCTGTGCGCTCCTCAAAGAGAGTGTCGATACCTTTAAGCAACGAGCCGCCACCAGTCAGTACGATACCCGATGCCACCTTCTCTGCCATACCTGCATCCTTGATCTCTCCAATCACATACTCGATGATATCGAGTACGCGTGCCTCGATAATGGTGCTAAGGTCACGGAAGGTGATCTGTTTTACCTCGTGCTTGGTACGGCCGGGGATATTGATTGTCTTGTTGATCAGATTGTCGGGAATTGCACTTGCCACAGCGTAGCCGTGAGCAACTTTCAGATCCTCAATGTGGAGATCGGGAATAGAAGCCGAACGGATATCCTTGTTAATCACATTCATACCCATAGGAATCACTGCCACATGGCGCAATACATTGTAGCTCCAAATGCAGACCGAGGTAGTACCTGCACCCAGATCGACAACTACAACGCCTAACTCCTTCTCATCCTCGGTAGCCACTGCCAGCGACGAAGCCAAGGGGGCAGCAAAGAGCCCCTTGCGGCGAATGCCCACACGGTCAAACACCTTCTGGTTGCGGTCTATGGAACTCTTGTTGGCAACGATGAAGTTAAAGGTAGCACCGAGCTGACGACCAAAGCGACCGATAGGTGAGGTGGTCTGCTCGTGGTTGTCGATGGTGTAGGATTGCGGGATGCGCTCCATAATCACCATACTCTCCTCAGGAGGCTGTACATTGTCCATATTGTCTTTGAGCTTACGCACATCCTCCTCCCTAACTTCGCCGTCGTTGCCGACATAGACAAAGTAGGAGCTTGTTGCCGATTGGATGTGTTGACCCGATATGGAGGCGTAGGCCTCGTCAATGTTGATACCTAAACGCTGCTCTGTCTCGTTGAGAGTGGTGCGGAGCGTTTTGGTTACATTCTCAATGTTGGAAATCTCACCCTTAACCACGCCATCGTTCAGTGGTTTGAGTGCTACATCCACAACATTAAGCTTGCCATCGGCATCTTTGGTGCCGACCGCCACAACAATATCGCTACATCCTAAATCAATCGCTACCGTGTACTTACTCATTTTTCGTTCTCCTTATAATTACCTCGTTATCATATTCAATATCTATCACCTCAGCAGTTAGCCAACCCTCCTCTTCGGCCGTTGTCTGGTAGAAGTGGTAGAGTTTGCGCAATTTGCTTTGGTAGTTGTCGAGTTTGCCAAGTTTTATAATATGGCTACCCACACGGGGTACAAGTTCGATGCGTGGCTCTCTAAAGTCCGCATTATCAGATGCTTGCGCTCCGTCTGTAAGGTTAATTTGCACAATTTGTGCTCTCCAAAAGGGTATATGCTCGATATATTCTACAAAATTAATCAGTTTACAAAGAAATAAATAGTTTTTATCGCTCTTTTTTTCATTATCTTCCACAAATTTTTCCAAGTTGCCACGGAAGTCATTGGGGAAGGGGAGTGGCAGTGTGCCCGTGATTATCGGAACATACTGTGCCGCACCCGTAACAATAGGCTCAACATATCGGTTATCTGTTAAATAGAACTGAGCCCCCGCATCACTCGCCACTCGCAGAATGGGGTGGCGCTGTGCAACCTCAATGTGCATAGTACGGGAGAAGTCCAGATATGTATTGCTCTGACTCACAAAGTTGTGCGAGGCAACCATATCATTCACCTCGCGGGTGTCAATACTGTCATAGAGCTTGCCGACAGGGTTCATACCGGCCGTGTCAATCCACCCCGCAACTTCGCTTGCGGAGAGTATCTCCACCTGGTCGCGGTTGGTAATCTCCACCTCTACCGAAGAGATCCTCAACAACTTGTGGTGTTCATCGGTAAGACGCCACGCCCAGATGATATAGGCGACAATACCACTCCACACCACCAGGGCCAACACTATTGACAATACTTTCTTCCACATCTTCTTATAACTCTCGTTTTGAGTAGTTTATGTTTACTCTTTCTTTGCTACGATTATGCGTTCCTCTCGCTCGGCAAGTCGGGTTGCAATATCGGCACAATGCTGGTCGATATCGCCCGCACCAAAACTAACCACCACATCGACCTGCGACGCTCCAATCTCCTGTGCAATGCGCTCCTTGGCTATAATACGGTGAGGCACAGTGACAAGTTCGGCAATCATCTCCGAGCCGACACCCTCGATAGGCAATTCGCGAGCGGGGTAGATGGGGAGGAGTATCACCTCATCGGCAAGCGAGAGTGCCTCGGCAAACTCCCTATAAAAATCACGCGTACGCGTATAAAGGTGGGGCTGGAAGATCGCTGTCAGTTTGCGCTTGGGCTCCGAGAAGATTTCGCGTAGCGAAGTGATCGTTGCACGAAGCTCTTCGGGGTGGTGTGCATAATCGTCGATATATACGGTGTTGGGGGTGTTGATATAACACTCCATACGACGCTTTACGCCACAGAACTCTTCGAGTGCCTTGCGCAGCTTCTCCTCATCCACCTCGCCTGCTGCCCAGACTGCTGCTACTGCCGCAATGCAGTTCTCGACATTTACCTTACCCACAATTCCCAATTTGCAATCGGCGATTGTGCGGTCGGGGCAGACGATATCAAATATATAGCGACCATCAGGGCAAAGGCGGAGATTTGTAGCATAAAAGTCGGCCTCGCTCTCAACAGCATATCTATATATACGAATCTCGGGATTGTCAATCTCAACCTCAACGCCTTTCTTTATAATGAGTGCACCGCAGGGCTGAATCTGTCGGATAAACTGAGCAAAAGCCTCGCGCAGATTCTCTAGCGTGCCATAGATGTCGAGGTGGTCGGCGTCGGTAGCCGTCACCACAGCCACATTGGGTGACAGACGCAGGAATGAGCGGTCGTACTCATCTGCCTCTACGGCAAATCTCTCGCCACTACCCAATACCAGATTGCTCTCAAAGTTGCGCGAGATGCCTCCCAAAAAGGCGTTACCCCCGCCTGTCAGACAATGGTTGAGCCACGCTACCATTGTTGTAGTTGAGGTCTTGCCGTGAGTGCCCGCCACTGCCATAACATACTTACCTACTGAGAGATGTCCCAGAATCTCCGAGCGTTTGACAACCTCAAATCCCTCCGAGCGGAACCAACACAGTTCGCTATGGTCGGCAGGGATTGCGGGAGTATATACAACAAATGTACTCTCCTTGTCGCGGAACGCCTCACCGATTGCCTCTACCGAGTCGTGATAGTGGACCTCTGCACCCTCTGCCTCCAATCTCTCGGTGAGTGGCGTGCGTGTGCGGTCGTAGCCGGCCACAGCGTAGCCCTCGTGCATAAAGTAGCGGGCAAGTGCGCTCATACCAATACCGCCAATACCGACAAAATATACATTTTTAGCCATTTTGCTCTTCTTTCTAATTTTAGGTTTCCTCTTGTTTTACTTCTCGTCGGCTTACTTTTCAAGTAACTCGATGATCAACTTTGCTACTCTGTCTGCCGAGTCGGCAATAGCCAGCGAGCCGATATTTTTGCTCAATATCTCCAACTGCTCCTTGTCTGCTACAAGTGCCTCTGCCTCAGCCATAACTCTTGCTACAGCCTCGCTGTCGGGTACGAGAAGTGCTGCACCCTTGTCTGCCAGAGCCTTTGCGTTCTTGGTTTGGTGATCTTCTGCCACATTGGGCGAGGGGACAAAAATTGTCGGTTTGCCCACCAGACACAGCTCCGACACCGTACAAGCACCCGAGCGCGATATCACCACATCGGCAGCAGCGTAGGCGTAATCCATACGGTCGATAAAGGCTCCGCGCCAGATACCCTCCGCACTCTTATCCGCCATAAAGGCAGCCATCTCTTTGTCGTAATACTTACCGTTCTGCCATATTACCTGCACACTGCGCTCGGTGGGGTGGGTAGTTATCCAATCCTTCATCACCTCGTTGAGCGTGCGTGTGCCGAGCGAGCCACCTACAACCAGAATGGTAGGCACACCCTCCTTCAGACCAAAGTGGGCAAGTGCCTCTTTGCGGTCGGTGTTGCCGTCAAAACGGCCTCTTAGTGGGTTACCCGTCATTACAATGTTCTGTTCGGGGAAAAATCTACCCATATCGTCGTAAGCCACACAAATTTTGCGTGCGCGGCGTGAGAGAATCTTGTTCGTCAGACCTGCATACGAATTCTGCTCCTGAATCAGTGTAGGCACTCCCATACGCTGTGCCGACCAGAGAAGAGGTGCGCTTGCATAACCACCAAAGCCGGCCGCTACATCTGCACCAAACTCCTTTATCGTCTGGCGAGCCTTGCGCACCGAGCGCACTACCTTAACAGGCAGCGACAGATTGCGCAACACCTCCTTGCGGTGAAGTCCTGCTACGGGCAGGCCTACGATTTTATAGCCAAGTGCGGGAATCTTCTCCATCTCCATCTTCCCCTCTGCACCCACAAAGAGTATCTCCACCTTGTCACCCAATTGTCGGGTAAGTGCCTCGGCAACTGCCACAGCGGGATAGATGTGTCCGCCTGTGCCGCCTCCGCTAAGTATTACTCTCTTTTTCATAACTATATCTTTGTTTTATTGTTTTCCAAAAGCGACTCATCTTTCGGACGGTCGTGTGTCTTGGTCTCGGTCTGTCGGCTGATGTTGAGTATCATACCGATAGATATGAGGGTGAATAGCAGTGATGTACCACCCTTGCTGATTAGCGGCAATTGCTGACCTGTCAGCGGGAACAGAGCCACCGAAACCATCATATGCATAAAGGCCTGCAGTGTGATAATCATCGATAAACCCAACACCACAAGGCAGGGGAAAGCTGTTCCGCAACGCTGGAATATCTGTATCGAGCGGTAGAATAGTATCAAGAACAGCATCATCACCACCAGACCTCCCAACAATCCATACTCCTCTATCAGAAAGGCATAGACCATATCGCTCTCAGCCTCCTGCAACAACGAACGATGGGTACTCATACCCGGACCTTTGCCAAATATACCACCTGTAGCTATCGACATCTTTGCGTTAGTTGCCTGCTCGCTCTCCTTGGGGTTATAGTAGTAGGGCAAGCCGTCGCTCTCAACCACCACATACTCCTTGAACATATTTGGTTGCAGACCCGACAGACGGCTCTTACCCGTGTCGTCGCGATCGCTAAGCAGTGTGAAGGCCAATACACCCGCAATGCAGTAGAGCAGACCGAGTCGCCCCAGATCCTTCATCTGCATACGCCCGATAAAGAGCATAACCAGACACGAGAGAGCGATAATCAGTGTGGTAGAGTTACTTGTTTTGAGTGTCACCAGACAGGCAATCGCCATAGGTGCCAGCAGTGGTAGTGTGTGGTCAACTATGGTGTTGATATCCTTGCGCTTGGGGTCTTTGAACCATCGCCAAATAAAGAGGCTGGGCATCATTTGCGTTGTGTCAATTATCTTCTGACGCCTTGCAAGTGCATCTGCCAACATCAACACCACCATAATTTTCAGTAACTCGAATGGCTGAAATTCAAAGCCGAACAATGGCAGGCTTCGCTTTACGCCACCAACCTCCGTACCCCATATAAGCATCGCAATAGTCAGTCCGAGCGATAGAAGATAGCCGGCCTTGATCAGATGACGATACCATTGGTAGCGGATGAACGATACACCAAAGAGCACAACAAGACCACCACCCACCATCTTCAATTGATCAATGAGCTGGTCGGTTGAGGAGAGTCGCTCCTTATATGCAAGGGCAGAGTATGCTACAAAGACGGAGAATACCAACATAATCACCGTCACAGCCCACACAGCCTTATCGCCTCCAAATATGCGATTCAGCACCCTGCGTGCGCCACTGCGAATCTCGCCCAGACTCGTTATCTCGCTCGAATGGTTATCCATTGTTCTGTATCTTTTTTACATACTCCTTAAATTGTCGGCCTCGATCCTCGTAATTCTTGAAGAGGTCGAAACTTGCACAGGCGGGTGAGAGCAGTACCGTGTAGCCCTCCTTAGCCACTGAGCGGCACACCTTCATCGCCTCGTCAAGCGAATTGGTGGGATATACAGGCACTACACCTCGGAAACTCTCAACCAATCTCTCATTGTTCAGACCCATACAAACCAGAGCCTTTACCTTCTCGTAAACCAACTCTTTCAACGGCTCGTAGTCGTTACCCTTATCTGTTCCGCCTGCAATCCAGATTGTCGGACGAGTCATACTGCCCAACGCATACCACACCGAATCTACATTAGTGGCCTTTGAGTCGTTTATGTACTCAACACCATCCACCACTCCCGCAGGCTCCAGACGGTGTTCTACACCCTCAAAGGAGTAAAGCGAGGATAGGATACTCTCGGCAGGTACGCCTGCTGCCATAGCAGCCAACGATGCTGCCATAGCGTTATACATATTGTGTAAGCCCTTTATTTGCAGTTTGTTGCTGTTGATCTCCAGCTCTTTATCACCGAGCGAGAGGCGGATGATACCATCCTCGCCCACCATATCCTTGCTGAAAGGGAGTCGTGTTACCTCGGCAGCGTGCGCATCCAGACGCGAGGAGATATTCTTATCGTCAGCCATAAAGACAAACTTTTGCTCCGAAGTCTGGTTGCGTGCAATGCGCATCTTGCTCGCGGCATAGTCCTCAAACTTGTAGTTGTAGCGGTCGAGGTGGTCGGGAGTGATGTTCATCAGCACACTAATATCTGCTCTGAAATCGAACATACCATCGAGTTGGAAGCTGCTTAACTCCAATACATACCAATCCTTATCTTCGGTTGCTACGCTCAGAGCGAAGCTCTTTCCGATGTTACCGCCAAGCCCCACATTGAATCCTGCATCTTCGAGAATTTTGTGGGTGAGTGTGGTGGTTGTGGTCTTGCCATTTGAGCCTGTTATGCAGAGAGTGCGAGCCGAAGTGTAACGACCTGCAAACTCAATCTCGGAGATTATCTCCTTGCCGGCCTCACGCAGAGCCTTGATGACAGCCACCTTGTCGGGAATACCAGGGCTCTTAATCACAAGATCGGCCTCCAAAATTCTCTCCATAGTGTGGCCACCCTCCTCGAAGTGGATGCCCTCACGGGTGAGCATATCTGCATATTTTGCAGTCAGGCGCGACGAGTCGGAGAGGAATACCTCAAAACCCTTTCTCTGTCCAAGGATTGCCGAGCCAACACCGCTCTCTCCACCGCCAAGCACTACTAATTTCTTCATTTCCATAATTTTACCTTTATATGGCTTGGATTATCGTATTTTGAGTGTTGCCAGAGTGAAGGCAGCCAGCAAAATCTGAATAATCCAAAAGCGAACAACAATTTTAGTCTCGGGGAAGCCCTTTTTCTGGTAGTGGTGGTGAATAGGTGTCATCAGGAATATACGACGACCCTCACCATACTTTTTCTTCGTGCGCTTGAAGTATGTCACCTGCAAAATCACGGAGAAACTCTCTACAACGAAGATACCGCACAAGATAGGCAGGAGCAACTCCTTGCGAATCAAGAGTGCGAATACGGCAATGATACCGCCAATGGCAAGGCTGCCGGTATCGCCCATAAACACCTGTGCGGGGTGGCAGTTGTACCAGAGGAAGCCAATCAGCGCACCTACCATAGCCGCAGCAAATACCGTCAGCTCTCCCGAGCCGGGGATATACATAATGTTGAGGTAGTCTGCATAGATGCTGTGACCCGACAGATAGGCCAATACGCCCAACACCACAATAATGATTGCCGAGACTCCCGTAGCGAGTCCGTCAACACCATCCGTCAGATTGGCACTATTGGAGACGGCCGTGATAATAAATATCGCCACCAGAATATAGAGCACCCAAGTAGCCACATCGCCGGCCTTGCTATCCGAGGGGATCAACCAATGATAGTCGAATTCGTTGTTCTTTACAAAGGGAATGGTGGTCTTGGTGGTGCGCTCGCCAATAGCCACAGTCTGGAAGTCGTGTGTGCCATCTTCGGATATTACCACCTCGGTAGCAACATTTTCGGGATTATTCTTATCGACAACCACTACCTGCTCACTGAAACACATAATGGTACCGACAATAATGCCCAAGCCCACTTGACCGATGACCTTGAACTTACCCTGTAAACCCTCTTTGTGTTTGCGAAAGACCTTGATATAGTCGTCTGCAAAGCCGAGTATGCCAAGCCAGATGGTTGAGATAATCATCAGTTTGACATATATGTTCTGCAAGTCGCACAATAGCAGTACGGGAATCAGCACCGAGCCGAGTATGATGATACCACCCATAGTAGGCGTACCTTTCTTCTCGGTCTGACCTTCGAGACCGAGCTCGCGAATATCCTCACCAATCTGCTTCTTCTTCAGCCACTTTATCACCTTACCACCGAATATCATACCCAAAATAAGTGCAAGGATGATAGCGCCTGCCGAACGGAACGACAGATAACCAAACATACCCGCACCTGGGATATCCAAAAATCCTCCTAAGTATTCAACTAATGCCTTTAACATTTTTCTATTTGTTATTGTTCTCTTTCTGTGTTAAAAATTCCTCCAGGTGTGCCTGATCCGAGAAAGGGTGTTTGGTCGAACCGATTATCTGATAATCCTCGTGACCTTTACCCGCAACCAAAATCACATCGCCTGCGTTGGCTGTCATAACTGCCGTGCGGATTGCCTGTGCTCGATCTGCTATGCAGAGGTAGTTGTTCTTGCCTCCCACTCCTGCTACCATCTCATCAATAATAGCGTTGGGATCCTCCGAGCGTGGATTGTCGGAGGTAAAAATTACCATCTGCGACTTCTCAACCGCTGTTGTTGCCATCTCGGGGCGTTTGGTGCGGTCGCGTTCGCCACCACAACCAACCACAGTGATAATTCTGCCACAAGGCTCCATCTCGATAATTGTGTCGAGTACCTTGTCAAGTGCATCGGGGGTGTGGGCATAATCGACAATGGCAGTCACTCCGCTACCCGATATCTGCTCAAATCGGCCCTTGACACTCTGCAACTTGCTCAACACCACCAGCAACTCCTCCTTATCTACGCCCAGAGCCGAGGCAATAGCATATACTGCCAGGATGTTCGAGGCGTTGAATTTACCGATAAGTCTTACCCAGAGCTGACGACCGTCTATATCAAGTAACATACCTTCAAGTCCCATCTCCAATACTTTGCAGTTGTGGTCGCCCACGCCTCGTGTGGAAAAATATGTGTGGGCTGCCTTGCAGTTCTGGAGCATAATCTCTCCGTTGCGATCGTCGCCATTGACCACTGCTATCGCCTCGGCAGGGAGTTGATCGAAGAGGCGTTTCTTAGCCTTGATATACTCCGCAAAGGTCTTGTGGTAGTCCAGGTGATCGTGTGTGATGTTGGTAAATGCCGCAACCTCGTATCTTAAACCTGCAATGCGCTCCTGTACTATGCTGTGGCTGCTCACCTCCATAAAACAGTAGTCGCAACCCATCTCTACCATCTCTGCCAAAAGTCGGTTGAGGGTGAGAGGGTCGGGAGTTGTGTGTGTGGAGGGCTCGCTCACATTATGCAGACGATATACCACTGTCGAGATCAGTCCCGACTTGTAGCCCAGCCCCTCAAAAAGGTCATAGAGCAGAGTGGCAATTGTGGTCTTGCCATTTGTGCCCGTTACGCCCACAAGGTGTAGTTTGTGGCTTGGGTTGTCGTAGAAGTTGGCTGCCGCCAATCCGAGTGCGTGATCTGCCGAGCCGACAACCACCCAGGCTACTCCCTCGGCATGACTCTCCGGCAACTCTTCGCAGATGACTGCTACAGCACCACGCGCCACCACATCGGGGATATAGGTGTGACCATCGCTTACCGTGCCGCGTCGTGCCACGTAGAGCGATCCCGGCTCCGCTTTGCGGGAGTCAAAACAGATTGAGCCGACCTCCACCTCACCGTTACCGATGAGTGTGCGGTACTCTATCCCTTTGAGTATGTTGTTTAACTTCATTTTTTTCTATATTTTGCTATTTTTCTTTTTGTTCTCTTGCGGTTTAGGCTCGGGGCGGGGTGCTAAACGAATTTTAGCCTTCTCGCCACTGAGGTATAACTCATCGGGCAGAGGAGTCTGCTCGATAACCTCGCCAATACCCTCAAACTCTACGCTCAATCCGTTGCGTTCGAGAGTGTAGATCGCATCTCTGAGTCCCATGCCCATCACCGAAGGCATTACCTTCCAATCCTTCTCGTAGAGCTCCATTGTGTCAATCACCTGCTTCGACTCTATGGTCTGCGGGGTATAGGGTTTTTGGCTTACTCCCAATTTTTGCTCGGCGACTAAGACCTGCTCGTCTGCACCCAACTTTACCACTACCTCTGCGCCATTGCCGGAGGTGGGTGTTACGCGCTGACGCCACTCGTTGTCGAGAGCGTAGATTCGGTCTGTTATGGCCTTGAATACGGGACCTGCCAGAGTACCGCCATAATATGTGTTGCGTGAGCCGGGTGCGTGGTGGGTTTTGATTGCCACAATGCAGGTATATTTGGGCGACTCTGCAGGGAAATATCCTACCAGAGTTCCGAGATAGTCACGACCTCCGTCGCTGGCTGTGTAACCACCTGTCGCCTGTACCATCTGTGCTGTACCCGTTTTGCCCGCAACTCGGTAGTTGTCGTTTTTGAGCAGGGTTGCCGTGCCGTTCTCCACAACACCCTCCAGACACTCCCTGATTGCTGCAATTGTGGCGGGGGAGCAAATCTGCGGATTGATCACATTAGGCTCATACTGCTCCACCACCTCAGTTCCGTTTCTGAGCTCCTTGACGATGATCGGAGCGAATAGTTTACCGCCCGATGCTACGGCATTGTAGAGCATAAGCGTATGCATAGGGCTGAGCTCCAGCGCATAACCGTAGGCCATCTTTGTCAGTGTCATATCATTCCAGTCATTGCGATGCCCCAGACGAGGATCCTTAATGATGGGCATATAGCCCTCGAATTGCTGAATGCTTGCCCTCTGGTTGATGCCGAGCGAATCAATAAAGTCGGTGAAACGGGTCTGATTTTCGCGATATATATCCTCAATGCAACGTGCAAAACCGATGTTTGATGATTGCTCCATCATCTCCTTCACCGTCACTTTACCCACTGCGTGCGAGTCCTGAATAACCGATTTATAAACAACAGCATTACCATCGGCATCGCAATCGACCATATCGGTAATCTTCATTCCTCCCTGCTCTAACATTGCCATAAGGCTCACCAGCTTGAATGTTGAACCCGGCTCGTTGCGCGAGAGTATGGCGTAATTGTAGTTGTCGGTAATTGAGCCGTCGCGGTTGTGTGTGAGATTTGCCATAGCGCGAATTTCGCCCGTAGCGACCTCCATTACCACTGCCGTGCCCCACATCGCCTGATTGTCGCTGAGTTGCTTACGGAGTGCTGTCTCGGCTACATCCTGCAAATCTACATCGATGGTGGTTACCACATCGTAACCGTTCTGCGCCTCGCGATTTATGGTGTCGAGCACGGGAATCCAGGTGTTACCCACAAGTCTGACCGTCAGGTTCTGTCCGTCCACGCCGCTGAGCGCATCGTTGTAGTAGTACTCCAATCCGTGCGATCTGGGATTGCCGAGCGTGTAGCCTGCGAGTGTGCCGAACGGCTTGTAGCGCAGGGTATCCTTTGTAGATTTCATGCCACCAGCCTCCTCGTTTAACAGAGGGAAATTCTTGAGCCTGTCAAGCTCAATCTGATTTACCTTGTTTGCCAACTCTATGTTGCGACGACCGCTGCCTGTTCCTCTGGCACGAGTGCGAATATCTCTGAGTTTGTTGACATAGTAGGCGCGTGACTCTCCGAACAGAGCCGACAAACTGTCAGCCAACGGAAAGAGGTTGGCGTTGAAGATTGAGTCGTTTAGTATAAAGTTGCCCTTTCGGTCGCGTATCGCCCAGTCAAGACGGATGTTGTAGTAAGGGGCGTCGGTGGCGAGTATCTTGCCGTCGTGGGAGAGGATATTGCCTCGCAGTGACTCTATTGGCTTGATCTTAAAGCACTTGCTTTCTGAAAGATTGCTTAACGGTTTGCCGTTGGGACCATACTGAGTAGCAATAATCTGAATGGTAATGCCCAGGCCGAACAGAAAAAAGAATACATAAAGCCATCCAACACGATTCAGAATGCTCTGCTTGACGTGCTGGGGATTTGGGTTGGCTGCTTTTATCCTCTTTTTACTCATTGCTTTGGCTCTTCGGGGTTGTTACTGTGGTTGCGGGGTGGGGTACTACATCTACTATCTTGGGCGGTGTCGAGGACTCCATAAGGGGCAGACCTCTGCGCTCAACCTCGTTGATGATATTGCTGTGGCGCGAGGCATTCATACGCATTGACGAAAATACCACTGCGCGCGAACGCTCTTCCTGTAACTCTATCTTCACTCCAATCTCTGTGCGTTGCAGATGTTGGTAGTGGAATACATAGGCGATGTAGGCTACAACCAATGCACAGCAGTAGAGAGCAAAGGGGTAGTGACTCCTCACTTTGTTCTCCACGAAAATCTCACCGGTGATGATTTTGCCCGGCAGTGATTGTTTGTGGCGTTTACCCTTGCCGCTATTGGCAGCAAGGTCGCTTGCGATGTGGTCTTTGTAGTCTATTCTGTCGTCCTGCATCTCTTTTCTCTTTCTTAAAGTTTGCGTGCTATACGCAGTTTTGCGCTTCGCGAACGGGGATTGCGCTCTACCTCCTCTGCCGACGGTGCAATTGCCTTACGGGTTACAACATCCCAGGGTGTGTTCGCCCTACCGTAGAAATCTTTTTCAACCGAACCGGAGAAATTTCCCGAACGGAAGAAGTTTTTCACCAATCGGTCTTCGAGCGAGTGGTAGGAAATGACGGCCAATACTCCTCCCGGTCGTAATACCTTCAGGCTCTGTTCGAGTGCCATTTTGAGTGCCTCCATCTCGCCATTTACCTCGATGCGCAAGGCCTGGAAGAGCTTGGTGAGGAATTTATTGGCATCCTTCTTCGGGGTGCAGGGCTCAACAACAGCAATCAGTCCCTCGGTTGTTGTGATGGGGGCCTGTTCTCTTGCTCGTACAATGCACGAGGCGATTTTATATGTCGTCTCCAACTCGCCATATTGCTTAAAGATGTCTGCCAGCTGCTCTGCCGAGTAGGTGTTGATGAGGTCGGTTGCCGAGAACTCGCCTCGAGCATTCATTCGCATATCAAGCGCACCGCTGAAACGGAACGAGAAGCCTCGCTCGGGGGTGTCGAAGTGGTGGAACGATACGCCGAGATCGGCAAGTATTCCGTCCAATCCGTCCTCCTCGGGGTTGTTGCCCACTCCTCTCAATCGCAGTTGTGAACGCAGATGTTTGAAATTGCTCTCAATGAAGATCAATCTGTCGTCATCGGGGATGCCCGCCTTTGTGTCGGCATCCTGATCGAAGGCGTAGAGTCTGCCCTCCTCACCAAGTGCCGAGAGGATAAGACGGGAGTGGCCGCCACCGCCAAAAGTGAGGTCGGCATAACGGCCATCAGGCTTTATTTCAAGCCCTTCGATGCACTCTGTGGCAAGTGCCGGTATATGGTAAGGTTGAGTCATTTTTACAAAGTATAAAATACTTTGTAAAGGTACGAAAAAAATCCGATAAATCGCTATCGGAACTCCTAAAAATGCTGTAAAATGTGATTTTATTTTATCGGCTTATATGTTGGCCGAGCAAACTACTTCTCCTTTCTGCATATAAGCACTACAGCCTCGGCTGCGATACCCTCTTTTCTGCCCGTAAAACCGAGTTTCTCGGTAGTCGTAGCCTTGACCGACACGGCACCAATCTCCACTCCAAGATCCTCAGCAAGTGTGGCACGCATTGTGTCGATGTGGGGGCGAAGTTTGGGTGCTTGGGCAATCACTGTGCAATCCACATTTCCCACCTGATATCCCTCCTCATCAAGCAGTGCAACCACCTTGCGGAGCAGTATTCGGCTGTCAATACCCTTCCACTGGCCGGCGGTATCGGGGAAGTGCAGGCCAATATCGCCAAGAGCGGCCGCTCCGAGCAGTGCATCACACAGAGCGTGAATCAATACATCGCCATCCGAGTGTGCCACAAAGCCGTGAGAATGAGGAATATCCACCCCACCTATACGCAGTCGCAAACCCTCTTCGAGGGCGTGAACATCGTAGCCGTGACCAACTCTGAACGGGAGCATTTTATTAGTTTATTATCGGGTAATAATGATTTTCTGAGCACAAAAATAAGAAAAAGAGTTGACCGAAAGAGCACTTTTTATTAATTTTACGAAAATTTAATTAACAACATTGTAAAAATGGCTGATTTGACTACACTTACACCTTCTCTCATTTGGGAGATGTTCGACCAGATTACCCGAGTACCCAGACCCTCGAAACACGAGGAGCAGATCCGCGCCTGGTTACGTGATTTCGCTACCTCCCACTCGTTCGAATGGGAAGAGGACTCGACAGGAAATATTGTTATTCGTAAGCCTGCAACCGAGGGCTATGAGAATCACCCGACCGTGGTATTGCAGAGCCATATGGATATGGTTTGCGAGAAAAATTCGGCAGTCGAGTTCGACTTCCTCACCGAGCCTATCCGCACCCGTGTCGAGGAGGGATGGGTAAAGGCTGATGGTACCACTCTCGGTGCGGATTGTGGTATCGGTATGGCTGCACAACTTGCTGTGCTGCTTGATGATACGCTCCGTCACCCCGCTATTGAGGCACTCTTTACCGTTGATGAGGAGACAGGACTGACAGGTGCTTTCGGTCTGGCAGACGATATGCTTGGCGGTAAGTATCTGATTAACCTCGATTCGGAGGATGAGGGCGAATTGTTTATCGGTTGCGCGGGTGGTGTCGATACCGTTGTGCGCTTCCATTATGATCCTGCATCGGCACCTGCCGACTACCTTTGGTATAGACTTAATATCGGTGGTCTGAAGGGTGGTCATTCGGGGGATAATATCGACGACGGCTTGGGTAACTCCAACAAAATTATGGCTCGTATGCTGAAAGCGGGTGGACCAAAACTCGTTGTGGCTCAGATTGATGGCGGAAATCTTCGCAATGCAATTCCTCGCGAGGCTACTGCTTTGGTTGGTGTGCCTGAGGTGTCGCTGATGGTGCAGATGAGCCTTGTGGGTGATATGTGCAAGGCGGAGTTGCGCCACACCGATCCCGATCTTTGCTACTCGTTTGAGCCTGCGGAGGCACCCGATAAGGTGATTGAGCCTGCGGTGATGAATAAAATTGTGCTCTCCATTCTTGGTTGTCCCAACGGTGTTTTGGAGATGAGTCGCACAATGCCCGGTTTGGTGGAGACATCGACAAATCTGGCTTCGGTGAAGATGCCTAATGAGAGCGAGATTGTGGTTACCCTTTCGCAACGCTCCTCGGTGGAGAGTGCTAAGTGGGCTGCTGCTCAGAGTGTTGGAGCGGTCTTTACCCTTGCGGGCGGAGAGGTTAAGCACGGCGAGGGTTATCCGGGCTGGGAGCCTAATCCCGATAGTGCGCTCGTGGCTGCTACTGTTGAATGCTACAAGGAGTTGTTCACAACCGAGCCTAAGGTAAGGGCTATCCACGCGGGCTTGGAGTGTGGTCTGTTCTTAGAGAAATATCCCCAGTTGGATATGGTGTCGTTTGGCCCCACATTGCGCGGCGTTCACTCGCCTGACGAGCGTTTGGAGATTGCATCGGTGGATAAGTTCTGGCGACTCCTCACCGCTCTGCTCGAGAAATTGTAACATATTGTGTGATAATAAAATAGAGGGAGAGGCTTTGCGCCTCTCCCTCTATTTTTGTGTGCAGTGTATCCTACTCTCCGAAGAAGATATCGGCAGCCGAATGTGCCATCTTTTCCTCGTTGTGATCTACGCCCGGGCAGACAACTTTTGTCCATCCAAACTCCACTCCGAGCGAGTCGGCAAGGCTCTTGCCGTAGTCGTAGAAGGTGAGTCCTCGCTGGAAGCGGTTAATGCCCTGACGAACCGCCTCAGGAGTCATACGAAGACCATAATTGGGTATTGTATCTGCATCACCGAGCAGCAGTGTGATATCTCTGCCAACAAAGGTAGTTACATCTGCTCTCTCTTCGCAACCACCTGTTCCATAAGGAAATACTGCCTCGCTGTCGGGGAAGGTATACCACCCTGCATTGGCTGCTGCGGCACGCTTAACTCTCTCCGAGGGGTGGAGCAGAAGCATACGATGCACAAATTGGCTGCCTGCCGAGTGACCGAACAGATAGTACTTCTCAGCACGAATATCCCAACGGTCGCGCGCCTGCTCAAATATCGCATCCACAGCAGCAAAGAGCGACCTGCCTTCGGGACGATATGTGCCGTCAGGGTTTTGCAGACCGCCATAGAGATACTGTGAGCCGGGAAACTCCTCCATTGAGAATTCGGGGGCAATAATCACCACTCCATACTCCTCTGCTTTCTCTTTCCAATAACTTACCGCAGCCCACGGATCACGACCATTGCCGTGCATTGTAACTACAACATCCATCTTGCGAAGATCGCCCTCAGAGGGGAGATAGTAGTGAACATTTACGGAGTCGATATCGGAGAAGTCTGATATCGAAGCACGCCAAATTCCGGTGCCACGCTCAATCTCTGTCTTACACGAAAAGGCTGACAGCGCTACGGCTAAAATGAATAAAAATTTGATTTTCATTTGTTTAGGTGTTTGATTGTGTCTATAAGCTGATTTTGTTTATCTCGGCCGATATTTTGTTATATTCGAGTTGCAGGCGCAAAATTGACTCTTGGGCATCGTAGTAAGAACCGAGTTCGGAGAAGTATTCCACAGCCCCAATCTCGCCACTCTTCAATAGACGACCAAGCATTGCAGGATAGTTGTCGTCGCCAAACATTTTCTCGAGTGAGCCGAGGGTTGCGTCAATAATGCTCAACTGCTCATAGAGCGACTCCAACTGAGCAACCACCTCCACTTCGACTGCTCTCAACTCTGCCGATGCAGCACGCTCCTCGGCTGCGGCACGCTTAACGGTGGCGCGCGAAGAGAAGATAGGAATAGAGATGCCCGACGAGATAGCATTTACCTTTGCTCCGCCACTCGCCTGTTTTGTAGTGTAGCCTACCGAGAGCTTAGGCAGTGCCATACTCTTCTCTACCTTCAATTCGGCTGTTGCCAACCCAAGACGCGACTTTGCTGCCAGCAGAACGGGCGACTCCTCCAGATAGATGGAGGTCATCTCGCCGAGAGCCTTTACGGGGCTTGGTGTGTAGTCGGTAGGCACTATGCTCTCTCCACCCGCCAGAGTGCGGAGCGCAGTCCCTTTGTCAGCAAGCTCTAGAGAGGTCATAACCACCGCCTCGCGTGCCGATATGGCAGCGTGCCGAGCCTTGCTCAGATCGGGGAGCGACACCTCGCCACTCTTAGCCATCTGTGCAAATATCTCAGCTGCGCGCTCCGAGTGCTCTGCCTGCTCCTCTTTCAGGGCGAGAGTCTGGCTGGTGGTTATATACTCCATATATGCCATTTGCGCCTCTAAGAGTATCTCGGTGCGTAGTGCCGCGTAGTCGTTCCAGGCGGTCGCTGTGCGGCTCTCTGCCACGCGACTGCGATTGATGTAGGCGGTGGGGAAGTCGAACTCCTGACTCACCGAAATTCCTGTTTCGCTACCACTCTCCGATGGTACGTTCCAACCATACTCAAACCCCACCTGCGGGTCTGAGAGATTGTTGCTGGCAATCGCAGCATAGCCCTCGGCATTGGCCGCTTCGCTGGCTGCCTGGAGGGTAGGGTTGTTCTCCTCTACCAACTTCAAATAGTCGGTTAGCGGGGTCTGGGCACTCGCCGCCGATACGATGGCAAGTGCCGATATGGTGAGAATTACTCTTCGCATAACTTACTCTCTTCTTTACGATTCAACAACAGATACATTGCGGGGATTACAAAGCCGTTGAGCAGGGTAGAACTGATAAGACCACCCAGAATCACCTGCGCCATAGGACTCTGAATCTCGTTGCCCGGAACATCACCACCCATAGCAAGGGGTATAAGCGCAAGGGCAGAGGTGAGCGATGTCATCAGGATAGGATTAAGACGGTCGAGCGAGCCACGAATTACACTATCATAGAGGTCCATACCATCCTTGCGCAACTGCTCATAGTGCGACACGAGCAGAATACCGTTACGCACTGCAATACCAAGCAGCGAGATAAAACCGATAATCGAGGGGATACTAACCACACCCGAGGTAAGACCAATGCTTGCCACACCGCCAATCATTGCCAGTGGGAGATTGAGCAACACCATACCTGCAAGACGCACCTTACGGAACTCCTGAACAAGAAGGATAAATATGATGATGAGTGCTGCAAGCGATGCCAACATCAGTACGCGCGAAGCGTTCTGCTGACTCTCAAACTGACCGCCATACTCTACATAATAGTCCTCGGGGAGTGCGATATTCTCCTCAATCTGTTCACGGATAGACTCTACCGCGCCACCCAGATCGCCACCGACCACATTTGCCGACACAACCACTTTGCGCTTCACATTCTCGCGCGAAACACTATTGGGGCCCGATGTGGAGGAGATGTCTGCCACCTCTGCCAGAGGTACCCAGGTGCCATTCATACCACGAATCAGGAGGTTGCCGATATCCTCGGTGCTTGCCTTGTCGTTGCCATCAACCTTTACGGTAAGGTCGAAAGAGCGATTGCCCTCATAGACCTTGTCGACGTGGTCACCCGAGAGGGAGGCCTCGACAAACTCGGCAAACTCGGGCAGGGTAATGCCGTGGCGTGCAAGCATATCGCGACGGGGAGTGATGTGCAACTCCGAACGCTCAATCTGCTGCTCCACTACAAGGTCGGTAATGCCCTCGGTGTCAGAGATTTCGTTTTTAATCTGCTCGGCGAGTTGGAACATCAGGTTGAGGTCTTCGCCAAAGAGCTTGATCGCGATATTTGCCTTTGTGCCCGAGAGCATTGCATCGATTCGGTGCGAGATAGGCTGACCAATCTCCACATTTACACCTTTCAGTTCACCAAGTCTTGCGCGTACATCCGCCAAGAACTCATCACGACTGCGGTCGGTGAGGGTAAACGGAGCCTCCAACTCGCAGGCATTCACACCGAGTGCGTGCTCGTCGAGGTGGGCACGACCTGTCTTGCGGGCAACGGTCTCAATCTCGGGTATGGTGAGCAGAATCTCCTCCACCATACGACCTGCCTTGTCGGACTCTTCGAGCGATACACCAGGCATAAGCGAGGTGTTGATGGTGAGCGAGCCCTCGTTGAAGGGGGGCAAGAAACTGCTACCAAACGTAGTGAAGAGCACCAGCGCACCTGCAAACAGACCGACCATAGTATAGATTACGGCTCTTTTGTGGTGCATAGCCCACTCTAAGGCGCGTTTGTAGATGCGTTTGAGCCAGAGTGCTACGGGCGACTCTTTATCGCCCTTTTTGAGTGCGCGCTCAGAGGTGAGCATTGTGCTACACATAACGGGTGTGAGGGTCATCGCCACAACAAGCGAGGCGAAGAGCGACACAATAAACGAGATGCCCAGCGGGCGCAACATACGCCCCTCCATACCACTCAGGAAGAAGAGAGGTGTGAAGGCGATGATGGTGATAAGTGTTGCGCTGACAATCGAAGAACGAATCTCCTTTGAGCCCTCAAAGACCACTTCGAGAGTGGGCTTGCGTTCCTCTTTGGGGAGTGCGTGATTCTCGCGCAGACGTTTATATACATTTTCCACGTCGATAATCGCATCGTCAACGAGTGAGCCGATAGCAATCGCCATACCACCAAGACTCATTGTGTTGATAGTCAGGCCGAAGAGTTTCAGCACCACAATTGCTACTAAAAGCGACAATGGGAGTGCTACAAGCGAAACAGCCGTTACTCGGGCATTCATCAGGAAGATGAAGAGGATGATGATTACGAAAATTGCACCCTCCAACAGAGCCTTTGATACATTCTGAATAGAGTTTTCGATAAAGCGTGCCTGTCGGAAAATGTCGGTCTTTACTCGGATATCCTCAGGGAGTGTGTGGCTCAGATCTGCTATTGTGCTATCCAATAACTTGGTGAGTTCCAGAGTGTTGGTGTTGGGCTGCTTGGTTACGGTAATCAACACCGAAGGCTCGGTCTCAACCGATGCAGTACCAATTTTCGGCTCGTGGTTGCCGATACGCACATCTGCCACATCGCCAATGGTGATGGGTGTGCCGTCGGGAGCCATCTTAACCACTCCGCGAGCAATCTCATCTACATTGGTGGTTGCTACTTTGCCACGGATAAGGAACTCATTGCCATAGCGATAGAGTGAACCACCCGAAGTGTTGAGGTTCATACCGCGCGATGCTTCAAGAATCTCGTGCAACGACACATTATAGGTCATCATCTTGCGAGGCGAGGCGACAATCTGATACTCCTTCTCCTCGCCGCCAATCACAGATACCTGAGCCACGCCACCCAGCGAGAGAAGGCGAGGACGGATAGTCCAATCGGCAAGTGTGCGCAAATCCTGCATTGAGGTCTGCTCACCTGAGGTCAGACCGATAATATAAATCTCGCCCATAATCGAGGACTGAGGGCCAAGTACGGGCTGGCCAACACTTGGGGGAAGATTCTCGCCTACGGTAGCCAGACGCTCCGATACAATCTGTCGGGCGGTGTAGATATTGGTACCCCAATCAAACTCCACCCAAACCACCGAAAAACCCATGCTCGACTGGCTACGCACACGACGCACGTCGGTAGCACCATTGAGTGCGGTCTCGATAGGGAAGGTTACCAATTTTTCGACCTCCTCGGTCGCCATACCACCCGCCTCGGTCATAACAACCACCGTCGGTGCGGTAAGGTCGGGGAAGACATCAACCTCCATACGAGCCGTAAAGAGGATGCCTGCCGCCGCTATAATCAACGACACGACCGTCACCATCAGACGGTTGTCGAGTGAGAAACGTATGATTTTGTTAAGCATAACCTACACTCTGTTTAGTGGCTGTGACTGTGAGGAATAGCACCCGAGAAAGAGGCCATCTTGACATTTACTGCGCCGCGTGTTACAATCATCTCGCCGGGCTCAACACCTGCGATGATCTCTACACGCTCGCCATCGTCATCGCCAATGCGTACCTCTCTGCGCATATAGCACTCCTCGTCGAGTTGAACATATACATAGTAAAGACCCTGCGACTCGGTGATTGCCGAGAGGGGGAGAGTGAGTACACCACCGCGCTCTGCACCGAGCAGAGTCACATCAGCAAATGTGCCATCGGGGAAGTTGCCTGCAGGGAACTCGAAGAGCATCTCAACAAGAGTGCTGCCCGAGGCAATCGAGGTGCTACTCTGCTTCTTATTGCCACCGAGCGCACTTACAGTGTACTTATCTTCCGAAACGGGGGTGCTGAAGCGTGCATCGTCAATGGTGGGCAGAATCGAGTAGTAACGCTGGGGTACGCTCACTGCAAGCTGCTTCTTGCCACCGCCCACAATGGTGGCGATGGGGGTACCTACGCCTACAAAGTCGCCCTCGCTAATCGAGAGATCGGTGATGTAGCCGCCAATCTGTGCCGAGAGTGCTGTGTTGCCCCCTGTGTTGTTCTTGTAGGGCTCCCACTCAGCTAATGCGCGCTGATACTCTTGCTCGGCAGCCAACCACTCGCCCTGCGAGATAAGACGGTCGTCGTAGAGGGGTTTCAGACGGTTGCGATCCGCCTCAGCCTTGCGGAATGCTGCTTCGGCCTTTGCTGCCTCGTTACCTGAGGAGATGGTGGCAGAAGAGATGGTGAAGAGAGTTTTGCCCTTGCCAACCTGAGTATTCTCGGTCAGACGGCTGTCGGCAAAGTGAACAATACCGCTTACGGGTGCAGTTACAATCTGAATCTGACTGCGAGGTGCCGAGATAACACCGCTGCACTTGATGGTGGTACGGAAGTGACCTTTGGTTGCAGGCTCAACCTTAAAATCGGTCATTGCAGCCTGAGCCTTGGTAAAGACAATCTCACCTGCTGCGTGGTCGTGACCCTCCTCGGCGTGGTCGTGGCCCTCGTGCGAGTGATTGTGCTCTGCGTGGTCGTGACCCTCGTGGCTGTGTGCCTCCTCAGCGTGTGCGTGGTCGTGACCATCGTGCGAGTGATTGTGCTCTGCGTGGTCGTGACCATCGTGCGAGTGATTGTGCTCTGCGTGGTCGTGACTCTCGTGATTGTGAGCCTCCTCGGCATGGTTGTGTCCCTCGTGCGAGTGGTCGTGCTCAGCGTGGTCGTGGCCTTCGTGGTTGTGCTCTGAGTGGTCGTGTACCTCCTCAGTGTGTTCGTGGTCGTGGGTGTGCTCTGCACTGCCCTTGCTGTGACATCCACTCAGATAGAGCGAAGCCGAGAGGAACGCCACAATAGTTAATACTCTTTTCATGGTTTTCTGTATTTATTTTGTTTGTTGTTTTCGATTGGGAGTCGCTGGCAGTCAATAGACAATACCAACACACGGATGGCTCTCTCCTTTGGGGTGAGTCATCTGCAAGCATTGCACTCTGGGCGCAGTATGGATTAGGCTTGGGGTGCGCGCACCGAGTGGGCGCGAATAAGGAATAGCCTTATCGGATTTTCGACACTCTCTTGTTGGAGCAGGGTAGTGGAGTGACCACTCTCGACCTCGCCAATGGTGAATATAGGTTCTGGTTCAGCGGGGGTTTCGTTCAGCACAATACAGCTCTCTGTGGGGGCTTTGAGGGTGCGCAATTCAGGCTCCGCAAATTCCAAAGTTGTTGTACCACAGGTTGTTGTGTGCTGGTGTGAGTGGTCGTGACCTGCTGAGTGGCAGTCGTGGTGATCGTGCGCAAGGTGAGTGAAGTTCAGACATACAACCTCACTATCGCCGTGGTGATGATGGGGCATAGTGAGTGCCAACTGCATCAGCGAGCAGAGCACCACAAGAGCCATAATCCCATATTTGCGCAATCGACCCATAGCGTTTTTGTTTGTTCAACTCGGCAAAGATAGGATTTTTTTGCGATTTTTCTATGTCATACCTCTTATATAGTATAAACAAATACTTTTTGGCATACGATTTGTTCTGAATTTGTGTGTTCCGAGTTGTAGGATTGGCCACCTTTCGGACCTTTCCGCCCGATGCTCTCAACTGCAAAAGCAAGAGAAATTTGGAAAAAATAAAAAATGGTCGTATCTTGCACTCGGAATAATTGAATTATTTAATCTTAAATACGCCTGCCTATCGAAGAATTCTACTCAGAACCAAGTAATTAGGAAAGAGTATGAGACAAACAGTAGTTCCGAGCGACAAAGAGTTGCTCGAGAGGTACCGTGCAGGCGACAGCAACGCAATTTCTGGACTTATTGAAAGACACCGCAAGCGTGTCCGCGACTATGTGTATATGATGGTCAAGGATAGCGATTTGGCTGACGATATCTCCCAAGAGACATTTATTAAGGTTGTACGCGTGATTGACGAGGATCGCTATACCGATAATGGTAAGTTCCTCTCGTGGGTGTTGCGCATTGCTCACAACCGAGTTCTTGACTATTTTCGTGCGAGTCGCACTCAGAACACTATTGGTGAGAGTGAGGCAGGGTACGATATTCTCGGCAACCACTCTCTGGCAGAGGATAATGTTGAGGATAAGATGGTTGCCTCGCAGATTGAGGCAGATGTTCGCCGACTTGTCGAGCAGCTCCCTGACGAGCAGAGAGAGGTGGTGCAGATGCGCTATTATGAGGGGTTGAGTTTTAAGGAGATTGCCGATAAGACCGATGTCAGTATCAATACTGCGCTCGGTCGTATGCGCTATGCGCTGATAAATTTGCGCAAAATGATTAAGGATAATCAGATTATTTTGGCTTAACGGACAATAAAAGGCAAGGGGGTTGCGTTTACTAAGTGTTAGCAAGCACAAAGTATAATCTAAACCTATTGCCTATGGGGAAACTTGACACCGTATTTAATATCGGTGCAGTCAACGACGAGGAATCGCTATTTTTGGAGAGTGTTATCGAGGGCGATGCCGAATTGCTCTATTTGGATACCTACCTCACCGAACTTTTCGGACTGCATTGAAGATTGAAGCACTGCCACTTTTACGGCGGTGCTTTTTTTATTCTATTAGTCGGTCTGCGCTGAGGCGGTCGGTGGCGAAGTAGAGGATTGCGCCACGCAGGAAGATAAAGACAACAAACGAGAGCCACAGGGCATTGTTACCCATAATCCCCACCAGCGAGTAGAACATTGCGTAGAAGATGGAGGTCGAGATAAGCAGAGTGTTTCTCAATACCTTGGTGCGTGTTGCACCGAGCATAATGCCGTCGATCAGGAAGGGCAGGAAGCCCACTAATGGCACGGCTACCACCCATACGATATACTCTTTGGCCTCGGCTATGATTGCATCTGTGGAGTTGAAGAGGAGCATTATGCCGTCCCAGCCGAAGAAGAATACTCCTACGAATAACACGGCAATTCCGAGGCTCCATAGTGCCAGTCCACGAATCGAACTTCGAAGTGCGGGGCGGTTGCGCTCACCCACGAAGCGGCCTGTCAGCGACTCTGCTGCGTAGGCGAAACCATCTGACATATAGGAGTATAGCGTGAATAGCTGCATCAGCAGAGCATTGGCTGCCAGGGTGAGGTCACCAAATCGCGAGGAGGCGGCTGTGAAAAATGTATAGACGCTCACCACGCATAGCGAGCGGATAAAGATATCCTTGTTAACGGAGAAGAATCTGCGCATAGGCTCGCGGTGCAGGCTGCTGCGCAGATTGATTTTTGCTATCACTGTGCGATATCTTGTAGTCAACATCACGACCGAAAAGAGCAGACCGCCATACTGAGCCGCCACTGTCGATAGGGCGATACCTTTGATGCCCATACCCATCCCGAAGACAAACCAGAGGCAGGTGCCGATGTTTATCACATTGCTCAGCAGTGCGGTGTACATCGGTGTTCGTGAGTCCTGCATGCCGATAAACCACCCCTGCATTGCGAATAGGGCGATGCTTGCGGGCGCTGCCCAAATGCGGTGGAAGAAATACTCTCCCGCCAGCGTCTGCACCTCGCTGCTGCCACCCATAAGTCGGAGTGCGAGGCTGCCTACGGGTTTGCGAAAGAGGAGTAGGGCGCACGCAAGCACTAATGCCACCACCACACCACGCACCAGATTATTGGCGCACTCCTGCTCTCGGCGCGCACCAAAAGCCTGAGCTGTCAGTCCGCTGGTACCCATACGGATAAAGGCGCAGTTCCAATATATAAAGTTAAAAGTGGAGGTGCCCACTGCCAATGCACCGATAGTGGCCTCCGAGCCCAGACGACCGGCCACAGCCATATCGACCATACCGAGCAGTGGTATGGTGATGTTGCTGATCACATTTGGTACGGCAAGACGCAGTATCTCTTTGTTGGTTTTCAAGGCTCTGAGTATTGAATCTGGGCGCAAAGATACTTTTTCTTTTTGTTTTTTTATCGTGGTAGAGAGAGGGTAGCGGTTGGAAAAACGGCAAATGTTGCCTAACTTTGGGCCGAAATTTGTGCAATATATCCCAAAAAGAGATTGTTATGGCATCATCAAACTTTGTCGATTATGTAAAGATATATGCTCGCAGTGGTGCGGGTGGTAATGGTAGTGCGCACTTTCGTCGCGAGAAGTTCGTGGCTTTCGGTGGCCCCGATGGTGGCGATGGTGGTCACGGTGGTAGTGTGATCCTTAAGGGTAGTTCGCAGCATTGGACCCTTATCCACCTCAAATACCAGCGTCATATCTTCGCCGAGGATGGTCAGAGTGGCTCGGGTGCACGCAGCACAGGTAAGAGTGGGCGCGACTCGGTGATTCTTGTACCTCTTGGCACTGTGGCACGCGATGTTGAGACAGGCGAGATTGTAGGTGAGGTGACTGCCGATGGTGAAGAGGTGGTATTGCTCAAAGGTGGTCGCGGAGGTCTGGGCAACTGGCACTTTAAGACCGCAACCAATCAGGCACCGCGCTATGCACAGCCCGGCGGAGAGCGTAAGGAGGGAGCCTTTATTCTGGAACTTAAAGTGTTGGCAGATGTGGGCTTGGTAGGCTTCCCCAATGCGGGTAAGTCAACCCTGCTGTCGGTTGTTTCGGCAGCGCGTCCCAAGATCGCCGACTATGCTTTTACCACTTTAGAGCCTAATCTCGGTATCGTGGAGGCTCGTGAGGGACGCTCGTTTGTTATGGCAGATATACCCGGTATTATCGAGGGCGCACACGAAGGTCGTGGTCTGGGTATCCGATTCCTGCGCCACATTGAGCGAAATTCGATACTCCTCTTTATGATTCCTGCAACCACTGAGGATGTGGCGGGCGAATATGGCATCCTGCTCAATGAGTTGACACAGTACAACTCCGAACTTCTGGATAAACGCCGCTTGCTGGCAATCACTAAGTGCGATACTGCCGACGATGAACAACTCGCAAAAATCAAGAAGGAACTGCCGAAGGGTATCGAAACAATTTTCATCTCCTCCGTCAGCGGACAGAATATCACTCAGTTGAAAGATGCATTGTGGAGTGCGCTGGTGGCAGAAAATTAGAAACTCTTGTGCGTTATAATAATAAAAAAGTCCTCAGAACTTCTGAGGACTTTTTTATTATTATATTTAGAGCGAATCGCCAAAATCTTTGCGGAATTTTGAGACGAGTTTCTCGGGCCAATCGGAGGTAGGCTCCAAGCCGCCCATAAAGAAACGCAGTACGGGAGGTTCGTAGGTGAATCGCAGACCACCGATAAGTTCTCTGTTGTCCCACAACCACTGCAAGCGGTCGATAACATAGTTCACCTGCGACAAAGTAAATACTCGGCGAGGTACGGCCAGGCGCAATAGCTCAACATCTGCCAGCACATCGTTGCCCTCCGCGTCGCGAATCGAACTGATAGTACCGCGCTCCATACCGCGCACACCCGAAATCAGATACAAGGCCACTGCCAATGCACCTGCGGGGTACTCGCTCTGAGGAATATGTTTGCAGAACTCCATTGCATTGACGTGGCAACCCAGCACACCCGGAGGAGTGATAACGGGGATGCCTGCCTTGTCGAGTTGCTCGACCATATATTTAATATATGTGGGGCTCTGCGAGATCATAGTTTCGTCAAGTGTCTCGTACAGACCTACTGCCATTGCCTCAATCTCGCGCACCGAGATACCGCCATATGTCAAGAAGCCCTCGAAGAGAGGAATTAGTGCCTCCATCTTGCCGTATAGGTCGCGACGGTTGGTACAGATACCGCCACCACGCGACGAACTGAGCTTACGAGCCGAGAAATAGACCAGATCGGCAAGGTTGGTCATTGTTTTGAGGATATCGCCCATCGTGTTCTCCTTCCACGCATCTTCGCGCTGACCTACAAGGTAGGCGTTCTCGCCAAGGAGCGATGCATCGAGCACCAGCATAATACCATACTTGTCGCATACTGCCCTCACATCCATCAAGTTACGGATAGAGAAGGGCTGACCGCCGATAAGGTTGGTCGATGCCTCCATACGCACAAAGGGAATCTTCTCTACACCGTGTTTTTGGATGCAAGCCTCCAATTTCTCAATGTCCATATTGCCCTTGAAGGGGTGGTCGCTGTGGAGCTCGAGTGCGCGGTCGTGGATGAGTTCCTCGATTGTCGCACCGCGCTCCATAACATGTGCAAGGATTGTTGTGAAGTGGTAGTTGGTGGGTACTACATCACCGGGCTTTACGAAGGCCGAGCAGATAACATTCTCAGCCGCACGACCCTGATGCACGGGGAGCAGATATTTTTTGCCCAACACATCCTCAACTGCTTTCTGCAAACGCTCAAAGGATTGCGAACCAGCATATGCATCGTCGGCCTGGAACATTGCAGCCACCTGATTGTCGCTCATAGCATTGGTGCCCGAGTCGGTAAGCATATCAAGGAATACATCCTTGGTGCTCAGACGGAAGGTATTGAAGCCTGCCTCGTTCATAGCCTCCAAACGACGGCTGATGGGTTGCAGGTGTAGTTTCTGTACTACTCTCACTTTATGTAGTTCGAGGGGCATATCGCCCATCTTGTAGAATTTGATATTTGCCATAGTAGTTCTTCTAAGGTTAGTAAATTGGGTTGTAAACCTAATTGGAATACGAATTTACTATTTTTTATGGGAAATAACCAAAGAAAGAGGCAATAAAAAAGGGCTGGTTATGAGGAATTAGACAAAATCATCCCAGAATGTAAAAAAAATAAAGGGAGAAATCTTTCGACCTCTCCCTTTTTGGTAGCGAGACCCGGGATTGAACCGGGGACCTCATGATTATGAATCATGCGCTCTAACCAGCTGAGCTATCTCGCCATCGCTTCAAAAGCGCGACAAAAGTAGATAAAAGTTTTTAGTGATGCAAATTTTTTTGTTCTTTTTTCAAAAAAAAAGAGTTTGCCACTCCCGACTTTTACCCGTCATCTTGCTCTCGGCACTCCTTTTGCTATGGGGTTTATCAACTAATGTTCAATAAAATAGGCTTTAGACAATGAAACAACAGAGCACAATATCACCCGCTAATCCTTTTGCGCGCGTGTTGAATCTTCTTACTCTTCTTGGCTCTCTGGTGATACTCATCACCCTGTCGCACGACATCATTTACTCGCGCAACTACACTCTCTCCAACTCGCTTCTGCATCTTCAACTATTTGTCTGCATGCTCTTTATGGCCGATTGGGTGGCCGGTGTTACCTTTGCCGAGAAGCCTATGCGCTGGGCAATCAGAAATATCTTTTGGCTCCTTGTTTCGTTACCGTGGCTCAATATTCTTAAATTGGTGGGGGCGGGCGATATTACCAAGCAGCTCTATCTGGTCCTGAAGTGTCTGCCTCTGATTCGCGGACTCTATGGTATCTATCCTGCCCTGCAATCTGCCACCCGCCCGCGAAGCACGCGTATCTTCCTGTCGTACATCTATATTACCCTTGCCGTTACCTATCTCTCGGCTCTGCTCTTCTTCTGCGAAGAGGAGGGTTTGAACTCCGCTGTCGATAATTTTGGCACCGCGCTCTGGTGGGCAGGACTTAATGTTACTACTGTTGGCGCACCGCTCTTTGCCGTCACCGCCACAGGTAAAATTCTCACTTTCCTGCTCCCTGCTCTGGGTATGATGCTGTTCCCGATTTTTACCGTTTATATTACAAATCTGGTGGAGAAAAACACATCGGATCGCCAATAGTTCGATATCTTCTAAAACAATCTGCCGAGCGAAAAACTCGCTCGGCAGTTTATGGTTTTGCATTTTGCGTTACTCGCCCTGCATCGCTCTTTTCAACTCCTGTGCCCACAGTGCGTAGGCTTCGCGGGTGATGTGGAGCTTGTCCCCGAGGAAATACTTGGGATTGGGGTTGCCCTCGCTATCGAGCAGTAGTGAGTTTACATCAACATAGGTAAACAGTCCTGTGCGCTCTGCAATCTCCGCCATCATCTCGTTGAGCATCTGCTGCTTGTGGCGAATGCCCTTGCGTGCTTCGGTGTACTTTATCGAGAGGAAATAGCGCGGCGCATCGGGATATTCCTTGCTCAGTCGGGTGAAAATCATACGATAGAGGTCGATGTTCTCTGCGATGGTCACATCGTGGTTTTTGTCGCCCGAAATATCGTTGTCGCAGAAGAGAACGATTGCTTTGGGTGTGTAGTGCGAAAATACGCGCTCGTAGTTGTAAAAAATGTCGCGCAAAGTTGCACCGCCATAGCCGCGATTGACCACCTTTAACGGAGCCATATCCTCGGTCAGAGTCTTCCACATACGGATAGACGATGAGCCAAAGAAGAGTACATCGCACTCCGAAGGCTCGCTCTCGGCGCGTTTGTCGAGGGTTTGCAACTCCTTTTCGTAGCGTTCAATCCAATTGATAGGGGAGGTGATATCGACCTCGATAGAGCCTTGCAGGCGGTAGTTTTCCTGACCTAATGCCGATACGGCTGATAGTAGCAATGATGCAAATAGTACAAAAATTTTCATCTTGTTTTGGGTGTTGATTATGTGATAGCAAAGATATGAAAAATTATCTCGCGAAAATCACTATCTTTGCGCCATAATTAATAGAAACAGATGAAATCGGGATTTGTAAATATAATTGGTAACCCCAATGTCGGCAAATCGACACTTATGAACGCTCTGGTTGGCGAGCGACTTTCGATAATCACCTCCAAGGCGCAGACTACACGCCACCGCATTATGGGTATTGTCAATGGCGACGACTTCCAGATTGTCTACTCGGATACCCCGGGCATCCTGCGCCCCAACTACAAGTTGCAGGAGTCGATGATGAATTTTGTGATTGGTGCGTTGCGCGATGCCGATGTGATTCTCTATGTCACCGACACGGTGGAGCAGGGCGATGAGGCTTCGGAGGAGATTGTGGAGAAGATCTCTCTTAGCGGTCTGCCCGTTATCGTGGCTGTCAATAAAATTGATCTTTCCGATCCGGAGAAGTTGGAGGCTGTGGTTGCTAAATGGCAGGAGCGTTTGCCTCGTGCCGAGGTGGTGCCTGTTTCGGCTCTTCACTCCTTCAATGTTGGTGGTCTTTTTGATCGTATTGTTGCACTACTTCCTGAGGGTGAGCCTTACTACGACAAAGATACTCTCACCGACCGCCCGATGCGTTTCTTTGCCTCGGAGATTATCCGCGAGAAAATTTTCTTGAACTACGAGAAGGAGATTCCCTATTCGGTTGAGGTTGAGATAGATTCCTATCGCGAAGAGCCTACCATTGACCGCATTATGGCAACCATATATGTCAGCCGCGACTCGCAGAAAGGCATTATTATCGGTCACCGTGGCGAGCGACTCAAGAAGGTGGGAATGGCTGCCCGTATCGACTTGGAGAAGTTCCTTAATAAAAAGGTCTTCTTGCAGTTGCAGGTAAAGGTCGATAGTGATTGGCGTAATTCGGATAGACGACTTACAAAGTTTGGATATAATAATTAGGAATTCAAAATACAAAATTGACTAAAACTGAGAGCAATATCGAATTGCTCTCAGTTTTGTTTTGGTAGGGCGGATATGGCGGATAGGAGTAATAGGAATTATGGGAACTATGGGAATTTAGTGAGTTTAAGGAGTTTAGTGAGTTTAAATAATTTAAATATCTCTCTAATCTCTCATTTCCTATTATTCCCATTATTCCCATTATTCCCTCCCCAAACCATTTTGCATTTTGCATTGGTCTTACCTCCCTATACCTTATATATTATGAAAAAAAAGTTAACGAGATTTTTTTTCTTCAGAAATTATTTCTATCTTTGCGCGCTCATATTCGTATGAGTAAAGGTCACAATTAACAAGTATTAACAATTTAACGTAAGACAAAGTGGATTCATTGAGTTACAAGACAGTCTTCGTCAATGCAGCAACTGCTCAGAAAGAGTGGTATGTTATCGATGCAGAGGGCGAGGTACTGGGACGACTTGCCTCGCAGATCGCGAAGATCCTCCGCGGCAAGAACAAGCCGAGTTTTACTCCCCACGCTGATTGCGGTGACAATGTTATCGTTATCAACGCTGAGAAGGTAAGACTTACCGGCAAGAAGATGACCGACAAGGTCTATGTACATCACACCGGCTATCCTGGTGGTCAGCGTTTCGCAACTCCCGCGGAGCGTCTGGTCAACAAGCCTGAGTTCTTGATTGAGAATGCAGTCAAGGGTATGTTGCCCAAAACTCGCCTTGGCGTTGCATTGCTGAAAAATTTGAAGGTCTATGCAGGCAGTGAGCACCCTCACGAGGCACAGACTCCTAAGGTAATTAAATTAAACGAGATTAAGTAGTAGAAGACTATGGAAGTTGTAAACACAGTCGGACGTAGAAAAGCTGCAGTTGCACGCGTTTATGTGAAGCCCGGTCAGGGTAACATCACCATAAACAAAAAACCGTTGGAGACCTACTTCCCGCTCGACATTTTCCAGTTCGTGGTTAAGCAGCCCTTGTTGGTTCTGAACCAGACTGAGAACTATGACATCACCATTAACTTGGTGGGCGGTGGTATTCACGGTCAGGCAGAGGCTGCTCGTTTGGGTATTGCACGCGCTCTTTGCGAGATTGACGCAGAGAACCGTCCCGTTTTGAAGAAGAACGGTTTCCTCACTCGTGACTCGCGTGAGGTTGAGCGTAAGAAACCCGGTCAGCCCAGCGCACGTGCTAAATTCCAGTTCAGCAAGCGTTAATATTCGTCCGCACACGACACGGAAGTGGTTCGAAACAGCGAAGACCACTCTCGAAGAAGATTGTTACTTCGCCGTTGCCCTTTCGCGGAAAACCTCTCGGACTGCTGCTTAGAGTGGCACTACCGACAGGTTGACGAAAAGAGAATTAAAATTAAAGAAAAAAGTAAAAGGTTACAAAAATGCCTACTAAAACAGATTTTAATCAATTGTTGGAGGCCGGTGTACACTTCGGCCACCTGAAAAGAAAATGGAATCCTAAGATGGCTCCCTATATCTTTATGGAGAAGAACGGGATTCACATCATCGACCTGCACAAAACTGCAGTAAAGGTTGATGAGGCGGCAGCAGCCATTAAGCAGATTGCCAAGAGTGGTCGTCGAGTACTCTTCGTGGCAACCAAGAAGCAGGCCAAGGATATTGTTGCCGAGAAGGTGCAGGCTGTAAACATGCCCTATGTTACCGAGCGCTGGCCCGGTGGTATGTTGACAAACTTCCCCACCATACGTAAGGCCGTTAAGAAGATGGCTACCATCGATAAGATGACCAATGACGGTACTTATGATAACTTCTCGAAGCGCGAGAAGTTGCAGATTGAGCGTCAGCGAGCTAAGTTGGAGAAGAACCTCGGTTCGATTGCCGACCTGACTCGTCTGCCCGCAGCACTCTTTGTAGTTGACGTACAGAAAGAGGCTAATGCCGTTAAGGAGGCAAAGCGTTTGAGCATCCCCGTATTTGCAATGGTTGATACTTGCTGTGACCCTACAGATATCGATTACGTTATCCCTGCAAATGACGATGCTTCGAAGAGCATCTCTCTGATTCTTGACATTATGTGTGCAGCCATTGCCGAGGGCTTGGAGGAGCGCAAACTCGAGAAGGAGAAGGAGAGCGAGGAGGCTGCCGTTGAGGCTAAGAAAGAGGCTAAGCCCCGCATCAAGAAGAGTGTAAAGGTTGAGGTTGAGGAGCCCGCTGCTGAGGCTACTGCAACCGAGGCACCCGCTGAGGAGGCCTAAACTAATTGTTTAACCAGCAAAAAGAGAATTACGATATGAACGTAACACTTGCAGAAATCGCGAAACTTCGTGCAACTACGCAGGCCGGTATGATGGACTGCAAAAACGCCCTTATCGAGGCTAACGGTGACTTCGAGCGCGCCGTTGAGATTATCCGTGAGAAGGGTAAGATGATTGCCAGCAAGCGTTCCGACCGCACCGCTTCGGAGGGTGTAGTTGTAGCAAAGGTTGTTGATGGCAAGGCTTATATGGTTTGCTTGGCTTGCGAGACCGACTTCGTATCGCAGACTGAGGGCTTTGGCGCTACCGTAAACGAGATTATGGATATCGCTATCGCTGCTGACGCTGCTGACACTGAGGCTCTCCTCGCTGCAAAGAACGCTGAGGGTCGTACCATCGCTGACTTGGTAACCGAGAAGTCGGGCCAGACCGGTGAGAAGTGCGAGATTGCTTACTATGCTCGCATCGAGGCTCCCTACTGCGCACAGTATGTTCACTTCAACAAGAAGCTTGGTTCGATCATCGGTTTCAACAAGGAGGTTCCCGCTGAGTTGGCACACGAGGTATGTATGCAGGCTACCGCTATGGGTCCCATCGCTATCTCGCCCGCAGATTGCCCCGCAGATGTAATCGAGAAGGAGCGCAAGATCGGTATGGAGGCTGCGCGTTTGGAGGGCAAGCCCGAGGCTATGTTGGAGCGTATTGCAGAGGGTAAGGTTCAGAAGTTCTTGAAGGAGAATACCCTTCTCGAGCAGCCCTCGAACAGCAATCCTAAGGAGAGCGTAGGCGCACACATCAAGAGTGTTGACGCTGAGGCTACCGTAGTTGCTTACAAGCGTTTCTCGTTGAACGACTAATCGTTTTAGAGAATACAATAAAAAGAGGAGATTGTTTATACAATCTCCTCTTTTTATTTGAATCACCCGCCCGATGGCGGGTGATTTTTTGTTGGTTTTTAGATGTATTTCTCGATCTTTGCCTTCAACTCAGCCTCGCTGCAAGCACCAACCTGCTTATCAACAACCTGACCACCCTTAACGATAACGATAGTGGGGATGCTGCGAATCATATAGTTGCTAACAACATCGTCCTCCTCATCAACATTGCATTTGCCGATGTGTGCTTTACCCTCAAACTCCTCAGCCAATTTCTCAACGATAGGGGTCATCATACGGCAGGGACCACACCACTCAGCCCAAAAATCAATAACAACGGGAAGCTCGCCCGCCATCAACTCATCATAGTTGCTACTTGTAATTGTAAGTGCCATAACTCTTTGTAGTTTAATTAGTTAATTATTGTAATATAAATTTAATATCATACTCTTCGCATAAGTCGGCAAGTGCTGTTGTTACCTGCATCTTCTTGCCTTTCGACAGGAACGGTAGTGTAACGCCACTCTTGGGATCGATAACTCTCACCTTGAGATCGGCAGTTGCATCGTTCTTCTTCACTTTGCGTGCTGCTGTTACGCAGTCGGTGAGTTTCTGTACAAACTCGGGGGTGAGTGTTTCAAGGTCGATGGTGAGTGTTATCTCACGCACTTTCGACAGAACCTCGTGGAGCTGTACCATACCCTTGAATTTCACCTCAAACTCCTTGTCGTTGTAGCGACGAGGCTGCACAGTGCCTTTCAGCATCAGGAAGTAGTCTTTGTAGAGGAATTGGCGGAAGTTCTCGTAGTCCTTATCAAAAAGGGTAAATTCGTGCGAACCCGAGTAGTCCTCAATTACAAAACTGCCGTATGGCTTTTGCGTACGCGTCATACCATTGCGCGCAGTAGTGATCACACCTCCTGTGGTAAAATCCTTGCCACCCATCTTCGCCAGGTCGCCAAAGTCGGCTATCTGGGTGTTACACATATTGTTAATCACCAATTTGTAGTCATCCAACGGGTGCGATGAGATGTACATACCGATCAACTCATGCTCTGCGTTGAGTGTCTCAAGTGTTGTCCACTCCTCCACCTCCGGCGGTTCAGGACGCTGTAAGTCCACTTGGTCGAAGCCGCCAAAGAGGCTCTGCTGCGAGTTGTTTTTCTCGCTCTGGTAGCGGCTGCCGTAGCGCACAAGCTGGTCGAGGAACGAGCTGCCTTCGCCGGCGGGAGCAATGAGCAATCGGCTGCGGTGCATACCGCTCAGCGAGTCGAATGCGCCCGATATTGCCAGATTCTCAATGACTTTACGGTTTACCGTTCCGTAGTTCACGCGCTCGAAGAAGTCGTATAGATCCTTAAATTTGCCTCCCTCGTTACGCTCGTTTACTATGCTTGTCACAGCGGCATCACCCACACCCTTAACACCTGCCAATCCGAAGCGGATATTGCCCTCGGTATTAGGAATAAAGGTGTTGTAACTTTCATTGACATCTGGTCCTAAAACCCTGATACCCATACGCTTGCACTCATCCATCTGACCGACGATTTTATCCATCTTGGTCAGATTTCGGCTCAGCACGGCAGCCATAAATTCACTCGGATAGTGGGCTTTCAGATAGGCCGTCTGATAGGCAACATAGGCGTAGCAGGTTGCGTGCGACTTGTTAAATGCGTACGATGCAAATGCCTCCCACTCAGTCCAAATTTTTTCACAAATAGCCTGGTCGTGGCCACGCTCCACAGCACCGTCAATGAACTTTGGTTTCATCTTATCCAGCACTGCACGTTGCTTCTTACCCATTGCTTTACGAAGCGTATCTGCCTCACCTCCGGTAAATCCTGCCAACAGTTGACTCAGCAACATAACCTGCTCCTGATATACGGTAATACCGTATGTATCAGCCAAATACTTCTCCATCTCGGGGAACTCGTATGTCACTGCCTCTTGTCCGTGTTTGCGGGCAATGAAGTTGGGAATTTTCTCCATTGGTCCCGGTCGGTAGAGAGCATTCATCGCAATCAGGTCTTCCAGACGAGTGGGTTTCAGTGCTCGGAGGTGTTTCTTCATACCCGGCGACTCAAACTGGAATACTCCGGTTGTAAGTCCCTGGCTGAAAAGTTCGTAGGTCTTTTTATCTTCGAGTGTTACATTATCTATATCAATAACCTTGCCCGTTGTGTGTTTGATGTTGGCAAGAGCATCTTTAATAATCGAAAGTGTAGTCAGACCCAAGAAGTCCATCTTGATAAGTCCCACGCTCTCAACGTGTTTGCCCTCAAACTGCACTACATTCAGATCTGCATCCTTAGCCACGGCAACGGGTGCAAATTTCTCAATATCGTCCTGACCGATAATCACACCGCAGGCGTGAACACCGGTTTGTCGTACCGAGCCTTCAAGTTTTTCTGCATTTGCAAGGGTCTTCTGTACAAGTTCGCTACCCTCCTTGCGCTCTTTGGCAAGTTCGGGGACCTCTTGATATACCCACTCAAACGGGCTCTGACCCTTAGCGGGGGCAAGTTTGTCGGGGACAAGTTTCGTGAGGCGGTTGCTTTCGGCAAGCGGCAGGTCTTGCACTCGCGCCACATCCTTGATGGCGAGTTTTGGTGCCATTGTGCCGAAGGTAACAATCTGAGCTACACGTTTTTGTCCATATTTTTTGATTACATAATCCAATACGAGCGCACGACCATCCTCATCGAAATCGACATCGACATCGGGGAGAGATATACGGTCGGGATTGAGGAATCGCTCGAACAGAAGATCGTATGCAATGGGGTCAATGTTTGTAATTCTCAGCGAGTAGGCAACTGCCGAACCTGCTGCCGAACCACGACCAGGACCTACTGATACGCCCATCTCACGAGCAGCACGAATGTAGTCCCACACGATCAGGAAGTAGCCCGGAAAACCCATCCACTCGATGGTACCCAATTCATACTCCAATCGCTCTATGATCTTTTCGTCAAGTGTCTCGCCCCATCTTTCGTGCGCACCCTTGTAGGTGAGGTGGCGCAGATACATATACTGTTTGGCGACCATCAGGATCTTCTCAAGACCACTGTCGCCGGCTACGACCTGCTCCAACTCCTCGCCTGAGTAGTTCTCCATACGACTCTTGACAGCCTCATCTTTAATCTTCTTTAAGAAGCTATCTTTCAGTCTGGTATAGTCTATTTCCAGATCATCGGGGATCGGGAAGTTAGGCATCAGTGGCTCGTGGTTAAGGGTAAACTCCTCAACCTTATTTGCAATCTCAATAGTACTGGCAAGTGCTTCGGGACAATCGGCAAAGAGTTCTGCCATCTGCTCGGTAGTCTTGAAATATTCCTGTCCCGAGTAGCGCATACGCTTCTCGTCTGCCAGTAACTTACCGGTGTTCAGACAGATAAGATGGTCGTGTGGCTCTGCATCTTCGGCATCGGTGAAGTGTACATCGTTGGTACAAACCACCTTGATACCCAGCTTCTTGGACAACTCTAACAGACCGGCATTTGCCTTTACCTGCTTTGGGTATGCTCCTTGATCCCAACCGGGCAGAGGCTTGAAGAGTTGCATCTCCAAATAGTAGTCGTCGCCAAATAGCTCCTTAAACCATCGCGCAACTCGCTCTGCCTCTGCCATATCTTCGTTGATAATGGCGCGAGGCACCTCGCCTGCAATACACGCCGAGCAGCAGATGATATCTTCGTGCAGTTCGGTGAGCAGTTCCGCATCAATACGGGCGCGACCATCGAAATAACCATCGGTAAAGCCGAGCGAAACAAGTTTGATAAGGTTGTGATAGCCACGCTCATTCTTGGCAAGCAGTAGCAGGTGGTGACGACGCTCGGTGGCCTTAGATTTCTGGAATCTGTCCTTCACCATATAGACCTCACAACCGAAAATTGGCTTGATGCCTGCTTTGGTAGCAGTGTCGTAGAACTCCTTGGCACCATACATATTGCCGTGGTCGGTCACGGCAAGTGCGGGCATACCATCAGCCTTCGCCTTGGCAACCAAGGAGGAGATGGAAGCAGCACCGTCGAGAATAGAGTACTGCGTATGTACGTGTAAGTGAACGAATTGCGACATTGCTCCAAAAATAGTTTATCTGCAAACAAATTTAGGAAATATATTTGCATTTACAATGATAAACATTGTCAACTTTCGATAAAATTTTCTATATTTGTATAGGTTTCACTAATACCCTTTTGAGTTATGTTCAAGAATAAGAAGAGTGAGGATCCGCAAAGACTTGTTGTTCTCCAGACATTTCAGGTAGCTGTTGATGCAGAGATGAGTGCATCAATACTTCGCTCGGCAGGCATTGATTGCCAGGTTCTCGACGAAAATGTTTCAATGGTTATGCCTTATCTGAATAAGATAGTGCGTCTTGTGGTGCGTGCCGAAGATGAAAAGCGCGCACAAGAGGTGCTTAATGCCAAGTTTGTTGAAGCGGAGGAGTAGGGTAGATTATTCTCTGCTGTTCCATATATCCCACGACCGCTCGGCTTGCAGAGTGAGCATATCGTAACCACACATCACTTTAGCCCCCTGTGCTTCGCACCTACGCATCAGTAGTGTGCGCGAGGGGTTGTATATAAGGTCGAAGATGTAGTGTTGGTCACTAACAAGGTCGTAGGGGAGGGCAGGTGCCTCCTCGGTGCGTGGAGAGGTGCCGAGAGGTGTGCAGTTCACTATCAGGCGATGCGCTGCCATCTCCTCAGCCCCAACCTCGGAGTAGATAAGGTCGCCTTTGCCTGCTGTGCGCGATACTGTTGTCGGAGTGATGCCCATCTGTCGCAGAGCGTGGCATACGGCCTTGTGTGCGCCACCTGTGCCAAGCACCAATGCTCGCTCGGGGCGTTCTGTGCCGAGAAATTGCTCTAACGATGTACGGAAACCATGGCAATCGGTATTATGCCCGATAAGCCTTCCTGCCTCAATTTTTATGCAGTTTACCGCACCAATCTCTTCGGCCTCTGCGCTAAGTGAGTCCAGAAAGGGTATAACACTCTCCTTGTAAGGAATTGTGACATTCAATCCTTGCAGGGTGGGGTGGTTTGCAATAAGTTCGGGCAGCAGATCGATACTCTCCAGTTCGAAGAGTCTGTATTGGACATTGTCAATAGACTCCACCTTAAATTTATCGGTGAAGTATCTCTCGGAGAATGAGTGAGAGAGTGTCTTGCCTATGAGTCCGTATAGCCTCATTTGTGAGGTATATTTTACCTGTTAGAGTACATATTTGATAAGCATAAATCCCCCAATCAGCAGTGCGGTAAAGGCGATAGCCAGAAGGTTGAAATACTTATCGATAAAGGTCTTGATGGGTGCGCCAAACTGCCAAATGAGCCACGCAAAGAGGGTGAAGCGCGTACCACGAGCAATCACCGAAGCGAGAATGAACATTGGTATATTGATGGAGAATACACCCGCTGCAATGGTGAAAATCTTATAGGGGATAGGAGTGAAACCTGCGGCAAATACCGCCCAGAAATTCCACTCGTTGTAGAGATTACCCACGCTGTCAAATGCCTCCTGTGAGAAGATGCCGGGGATAAACCAATGATCCACCACGCTCCACAGGCCTGCACCAATGGCGTAGCCGCCAATGGCTCCAATCACTGAGCCTGCGGTACAGATGGCCGCAAAACGAAAGGCTCTCTTGGGTTGACCCAGACAAAGAGCAATCAGAAGGATGTCGGGAGGGATGGGGAAGAAACTAGACTCGGCAAATGCCAACAGAAAGAGAGCTAATGCTCCCCAGCGACTATCTGCCCAATCAAGCACCCAATTGTAGCATCGTTTGATGATATTTGTTCTTTTCTCTGTTGCTGTCTGTGCCATCCTTAATGAATCCTTAATATGGTTGCAAAGATAGATTTTTTTCGGTTACGATAAAATAAAAGAGAGCAACTTGTTGGTGTTGCTCTCTTTTATTGCTTGGTTTAGAACTCCCAATAGATGTAGTAGCCCGTTAACGAAGTTTTATCCCAAATCCACACTCCGTCAGAAGAGGTCTTTACTACCTCCATCTGGGTAGCCTTAACAGTGCTAACACCCTTGCCCTGCACGGTAAGCTGTACCATTGCACCTTTGGAGGGGGCACTGTCGAGCGAGAAGATAGCATAGGTAGTCATATCGTCCTTCTGCAAGCGTACGCTATTGTTACTCTCGTTGAATGCGATCTGGTAATCTTCGTCGGTATATTTAAATGTATATTGACCATTGGCGTAGATACCGTAGTTGGTCAGTGTCTCAAAGTCCTGTTTGGCTTTCAGAGCCTTCTCATCTGTGTCATCTCCCCAGCAACCTGCCAGAATGAGCGAAAAGGCTAATGCCACCAATGAAAGTTTTGCTGTATTTTTCATATCCTTAGTTGCTATTACTGTGTGACTATTACAAACTTAATCAACTTCTCGCTGTTGAGCATTGTCTTTACGACAGCCTCAATCTTATGACGACCAGCCGACAACTTAGCGGTAGGAGGTGCCACCTGCTTGCCGTCAATATACCAGGTCACGCTCTCAAGAGTACCTTGGATATCTGCCACGCGGAGAGGAATGATATCGCTGGTCGAGTAGCTTCCCTTAGCAGTTATCGAAGCATAACTGTTCATATTAGCAGTCGTCTTGACCTGAACGGTTTGTGCTCTGTCCGTTACAAGCTGACCATCAACTATTGGGGTGATGGTAGCAGTGTATGAACTATTAGGCTTCAGGCAGTCGATGTGGAATGTAGGCTCATCAACCGTTGCACTCTTCTGAACACCATTACCCTTAAAGTCAACCTTCCAACTACCGTGTTTGCCACTCCAGGTGATGATTGCATCATTCTGGTAGGGCTCAACAACGATATCGGCAACAGCATTCTTTATAGTCAACTTGATCGATCCACTTACCTTCTTGATCACCGATGTTGCTGTTACTGTCACCTCGCCACCATTCAGTGCAGTGAGTAAGCCGTGTGCATCTATCGATGCAAGGTTCGAGGGACTGATAGACCAAATAACCTCTCTGTCGTATGTTCCTTCAGGCATTGTCTTGGCAGTAAGCTGCAAAGTCTCATCAACACCAATTACCTCTTTGTAGCCACTGATTTCCACGCTCTCAGGCTCAATCAACTCGCCTTCGACTACGAATTGAGCACTCTGAGTACCCCAAATCTCATTAGCGAGATAGTTGTGCTTGCTGGATAGATGTACCTCATACTCGGCACCCTCAATCAGGTTGGAGATGGTATAGTTGGTAACATTACCAGCAAAGTCCTTGCGAGTATAGGTCTTGTCAATATTCGACTTGTAGTAGAGCACCCAATTGCTACGGTTCTGCTTGGGGGCCCAAGAGATGTTTGCCATCCATATTCCGTTGATGTTGGTCAATTGAGGCTCGCTCATCTCAACCTCTGCCACAGCATTTACCGTAACACTACCTGTTGCAGCCTTGCCGTCGAGGGTTGCGGTGATGATGGTCTGACCTGCGCCAACTACGCGCACGATACCACCTGCATCAACCACAGCCACACTCTCATCGCTGCTCTTCCATACGGGGTCGCCGATACTGCCTGCGGGGCTGAAATTATAAGCCAACTGCTCTACCTCTCCCACGCCAAGATTGTAGGTCTTGTTGGAGATAGACATCGAGGTTGCACTATCCCTATAGTCGGCAAAACCAACACTGATATCCCAAGCGATATTTCCATAGCCACTATATTTCTGCGCCTGCCAGGTCTCGCCATCTCTGGAGATCAGGTTGTAGCCATAATCCGGATTGCCATCCTCGTCTAGCCAAGCACTGAAGTTGTTGACACCAACAATCACTTTGTCGCCTTTGCTTAAAACGACCTCTTCACCTGTCAGGTTAACCACGCCACTGTTGTCAACACTAAAATCTTTCACAATGGCTTTTTCCGAATTCTTCTTGATTGCAACCTTAACAGTTCCATTTTTCGGAGCCATTACCGATGCCAGAATACGCTTGCCGTCTTCGGTAACCTTTATATCGTCATAATCGAACTGTATGCCATACAGATAGCTTTTGTCAACGCCACTATTGAATGCAAGCGTTGGGTTGTTTGCATAATTGTAAAGAGTGATATTAGCACCCACATTCGGATTACCGATGGTGAAGCTACGAGTTGTTGCACCAGGATATACGGTAATGTCGTTGGAGTATGTGCCAACACCTGCCTTGCCGATAATCAGCCTATAGTCACCGGTAGGGGTCTCCACAACTGCTTTACCATTGTTGTTGGTAATGTAGGAGTAGTAACCACTCAGAGCGCGTGTGCTCTCGCCGACTGCGATGATACTGTTGCTCATAGTCTTTGCAATGTTTGCATCGATCAGAGTAACGGTAGCACCACTTACAGGACTGCCTTTGGTGTCATATACCATCACCGACAGCTCTGCATCAGCTGTGAATACGTCAAAGGTAATATTCTTGTCAGCTGCAGTTATGTTCTCCAAGATATAACCGGTATGGTCGCCCGACCACGCTCTAAACTCTGTGTTGTTTGACGAGGTGAGAGTCGTGTGATTGTTTCTGCCCGGATAGAACCATAGGTGCAATGAAACATCGCTTACCTTCTCTGCGCGTACCACCTTGAAACATTCGTGAGCGTAGCTGTTTAGATTATTAGATTCCCACAACTGTTTTGCATTTGTTCCTGCTTCTGCTATATAGTTGTTCGATCGGTCAACGTGGTACACCAACAGACCATTCTCGGGACTGTTATGGTTGATGTATTTGTTCCACTTATAGGTCATGTCGCGATTCTCAAATACGAAAAACTCGCCATCTACGCTTGTGTTAATGTAGTATGCACCTCGCCCGTTCAATTCGTGCAGTGGCTTCATCTCAACGCTACCTGTAACAGGAAGGGGCTCGAGTTCGAGCCAACCGAGGTACGACTTATCATATGCGCTAAGTTCGGGAGGTGTTGCGCTGTTATTGTTGTAGTTACCGGAGTTCATCAGTGAGAGCGTGCCGAGGTTGACTGTACCTGTGCCATAAGTAGTATTGTAGTAGTCCATCAGACCAAGGCAGTGAGCATACTCGTGGCAGAAAGTACCGATACTTGCCATTCTTGTGCCCGACGCACCCTTCAACTCCGACGAACAAGCATAATCGTATAGCTTAACACCGTCGAAGGAAGGAGTAGAGTGGACAGACCATCGGTGGGGCCATACGCTGTCCGCAGGACCACCCTCAGCCTCATTGTAGCCTGCATAATATACAAACAGACGAGTGATATAGCCATCGGAAGCATACTCCGAAAAATCCACATCACTATCAGCTGCTCGGCAGACATCGATAATCATATCACGAACTCTTGCGTCATCATTACCACCATAGTAAGCCATATCGTGGGGCAGAGTGTAGGGACCCATCACATCCATTTGAGGATCATACATACCATATGAGTTGTCAAGGTAGTAATCGCGTGCCGAGCCTGTTGCACCATTCTTGCTGTAGCCCTCCTGATTCATCATATCGTCAAACTCTTGACGAACATTTGCAGTTTTGAACTGCACATCGGTATATTGGGCAAGGAGGACAAGAACTCTCTCCTGTTTTGCCGAAGCACGACTCAGGCCACCCTCGTTCTTCATCTTGTCGAGTGTGAAGCGAGATTCAACAGCGTTCTCCGCTCTGCGCTGGCTCTGCATCTTGTTAAATATCTGCTGAGGCACGCCACGCGAAGCCTTGGCAAGTACGCTATTGTCAACCGAGGTGCGCAACGAAGGGTTCTTGGCATTTACGCCCAGAGCCGAGATTCGTCCCTCGGAGTCAACGCTTGCATACTGATAGATACCATCTACTTCAGTGATAAGATAACCATCGGTGGTAGTGGTATAGTGATAATATTCATCACCATAAAGGACAATGGTGATGGTAGTGCCATCTTTTTGTCTTATCTGCTTAGGTGTGGGGTCGGCAGGTATCGCCGAAACCGTTACACTCAACAGCACCCAGAAGGCTGTTAGCAGAATGGTCAAGACCTTTCTCATAGTTTTTTAAGTTTTATTAAGGTATTTTATTCTTTATTCCAACTAAATTCGTGACCCATTCGTTTGCCGGTCTGCATCTTGGAGTTCTCCTGCTTGGTGTTGAACTGCTCAACATTAGCATATAGTACCTCCTCATAGGGAGGTACCCATAGGTCGAAGCCGAGTGAGTAGAGTACTGCTGTCTGCAAGATACGCATCATTGCAGGGCGGTCGAAACTCTTGCTGCCAAACTGCTCAACAGGCATCGAGTCCTGCTTTTTGCCCTCAACAAAGTAGCAACCCTCGCGGTTGACAAATACTCTGCCGATAAGGTAGCCCTCGTCATCGGCGCGGTTATATCGGAAAGAGTCGGCCAGGAAGTTGTAGATGTTAATCACACCACAGTAACTTCTGTGCGGATCCTCCTTTACATATTCGGTCTGCCAGATGGGGTGGTCAGCGGGGAATTGGAATACATTGGTATGCATCGTAAAGATAATCATATCGCCTGCCACCTGCACTTGTGCCTCAAATTTGCCTCGGTCGCGGTACTCGATTTTGATACGACGATCAATTACCTCATCCATCTCCTCGTCAATCTCCGTGGAGAATTCGTGTATGGCCTCTTTTAGTTCGCCGAAGGCCTCAAAAGTTGTGTCGAAAACCAACTGCTTGGTTGCTGATTTGTCTGTTAGCAGCGCAGCAATCTGCTTTCTTAATTCGCTCATTTTATTTAATTTATATTTTTATGTATAGGTTTCTTGTGTATTTTATGCTTTCTATCTCTACATTATCAGGCTATTCCCTGCAAAACAAAAATGTATAAAAATCCTGCAAAACAAAAATGTGTAAAAATTATAGCAGGTGCAGCTCTTCGCCGGGGTATGGTTCACCGCCTTTCAGCACCGCTTTGTTCATCTTTTTCAATCCCTTGACCGATACTCCGAATCGCTGAGAGATCTTTGCCAGAGTGTCGTTGGGGGCTACTATATAGACTGTCTGTTCGCCCAGATAGTCGTGCAGCTTCTCCTCGATGTAAATTATATCTCCCTCAGCGATCTCTCCGCCACGCTCAATGTTGTTGAGGCGACGCAGACGGCCTGCATTAATGCCGAGAGTGCGCGAGAGCCCTTTCAGTGTATCTCCCTCGCGAGCTACTACATATCGGGTGCCGTTGTTGAGGAATATGCCGTAACCGTCAATGCTGTTCATAGGTATGGTGTAGTTCTCTATATCCAGCCCGTCGCTCCATTCGTAGTACTCCTTGGGGGCACGGTAGAGTACGGGGGCAGGCTTTGCTACCTCTTCGGCTGTCTTGACTCCCGGCTTTTCACCGCCACGACGAGTCGATGGGTCATCATAACGATAGAGCTGGTGGTCAGTAATAATTTTAATCAGTCGCTCGGCATATGTGGGACTTGTGGCGTAGCCTGCCTTTTTTAGACCGTGTGCCCAGCCTTCGTAGTCGGTAATCTCCAGATCGAATAGAAAGGCGTAACGCTGACCCGTTGCCAAAAATACCGAGTGATCCTCGTAGGACTCTTCGGCAGTGCGATAGGAGCGGAAACACTCATCCTGTTCATCGTCGTCGTGATAAATTTTGCCGCCTGTCCAATCGCTTTTGCACTTGATTCCGAAGTGGTTGTTTGCCTCGGTAGCAAGTCGGCTGTTGCCACTGTCAGACTCCAATATGCCTTGTGCGAGGGTGATACTTGCAGGTATTCCGTACTCCTCCTGTGCCTCAATGGCAAGTGGAGCATACTCCTCAATGTATGCCTCGCGTGTGGTTCGCTCCGTGCTCTGTGCAGAGAGGCTTACAGAGGTGCAGAGCAAAAGACCACAAAATAGTATGTGCACTTTTCTGAACATAGTGCAAATATAACAATAAAACAATAACTTCAATACTTGTAGGCCTATATTTTGCTTAGGTGGAATAAAAATTTGCTTTTTCTTGTTGCTTGCACTAATTTTGTCTTTCAGCACTTTTATAGTTACCAAATTACTACAAAATAGTGAAATCCAAGAGAGTAAAGAGAGAACCTGCTGCGAGCGTTGCTCTGGTTGTTCTTGCCGAGATGAGCGATCTTATTGATGCGCTATGGATTCTACGAGCTTTGCGCGAGGGGTATCCCGAGTGTAAGGTGGCTATTGTCACTGCTCCCGCCTACCGTTCGTTGGTTGAGGGGGAGGGTGTTGAGTTTATCCCCTGTCCTGCGCGTGGAGTAGCCGGCCTGTGGAGGGCGGTTTGTGCTTTGCGTCGTGGCGGATATGTCGCACTTGCCGATCTGCAAGGCTCGGTGCGTACTTTTATGCTTCGTGTTTCTTTTATGCTTCGTACACTTTTCAACGGTAAAACCGCTGTGGCAGATAAGGAGCGCAGGTCGCGTAAGATGCTGACTCGTAAGTTCCGTAAGGTACTGCTGCCCAATGCTTTTAATACTGAGCGATATCGTATGGCACTCGAAAGACTCGGCTTGACGAGCCTCTCACTTCCCGAAAATCCGATCGGCTCCCCGAAGCGTGATTGTGTGGTGCCAGAGCAATTGGCTCAGGTCTTGGGTGAGAAGAGTGGTGTTTGGGTAGGCTATGCTCCCTTTGCCGATACGCGTGGCAAGATGTTTCCTACTACAACTTCCGACAGGTTGGTGTCGTTGCTTGTCGAGCGATTTGATAGAGTGGTGATTTTTGGTGGTGGCGATATGGAACGCCTTTTTGCGGAGGGTGTAGCGCAGAAATATGGCCCGAAGGTTGTGCCTGCTGTGGGTATTCTGACCCCTTATGAGGAGGTGAAGCTGATGAGGGCTGTCGATTTGATTATCTCGACTGATAGTCCATCGCTCCATCTGGCATCGCTTGCAGCCACTCCCGTTCTCGCGATTTGGGGCTCTACTCACCCCTTTGCAGGTGGTGCGGGATATGGTCAGAATCCGGAGTGGCAGTTGCAACTTGACCTGCCCTGCCGACCTTGTGCCGTAAGAGGCGAGCGAGGTTGTATTTTTGGTGACCGCAGATGTATTAACGATATCACTCCTGAGATGGTTGTAGAGCGTGCAGAGAAAATACTGCAAGAGCTTGATGATCAGGCGAAAGATAAGAAATAACGAACATATATTCCCCGACCGCTTCTCAGCGGTTTGTCGGTATTCCAACGCTAAAATGTATATAAGTGTTAAAAAAATCACAGTAATAATTTGTGGCTTTGGGAAATAGTATTAACTTTGCGAGGATTGTGAGAAATAGTTTTTTTATAAACACATATAACAGAGAATTTCAATGAATACTCCTACCAATTTGAAGTACTCCGAGGATCACGAGTGGATCCGCGTGGAGGGCGATGAGGCCTATGTAGGTATCACCGATTTTGCACAGAGCCAGTTGGGCGACATCGTATTTGTGGATGTTACCAGTGTAGGCGAGACTCTTGCAGCACACGAGGTGTTTGGCACTATCGAGGCTGTTAAGACTGTTTCGGACGCTTTTCTGCCCGTAGGTGGCGAGGTGCTCGAGTTTAACGATGCACTTGAGGCAGATCCTGCACTTGTGAATACCGACCCCTATGGCGAGGGTTGGATGGTGAAGATTCGTATGACCGACCCCGCAGAGTTGGATGCTCTTCTCTCGGCTGAGGGCTACGAGGCACTTGTAAATGCTTAGGAATTAGGTTTATATAACAAATAAAACAGATTTAGAAAAATGGCAAAAGTTACAGTTGTTGGTGCAGGTAATGTAGGTGCTACTTGCGCAAATGTGATGGCTATCCGTGAGGTGGCAGACGAGGTTGTTCTCATTGATATAAAGGAGGGTCTTTCCGAGGGTAAGATGCTCGATATGTATCAGACTGAGACTCTGATGGATTTCGATACCAAGTTGGTAGGTTCGACCAACGATTACAGCAAGACTGCTGGTAGCGACGTAGTAGTTGTTACTTCGGGTCTGCCCCGTAAGCCCGGTATGACCCGCGAGGAGCTTATCGGTGTTAACGCAGGTATCGTTAAGAGCGTCGTTAAGAGCGTGTTGGAGTACTCGCCTGAGGCAATCATCGTTATGGTGTCGAATCCTATGGATACTATGACTTATCTCACCTTGAAGAGCCTTGGTTTGCCCAAGAACCGTGTAATCGGTATGGGCGGTGCTTTGGATAGCGCACGTTTCAAATGTTACTTGGCAAAGGCACTTGAGGCTAACATCAACGATATCGACGGTATGGTAATCGGTGGTCACGGCGATACCACTATGCTTCCTTTGGTAAGCAAGGCTTCGTATCGTGGTGTTCCCGTTAGCCAGTTGGCTTCGCAGGAGGTTTTGGAGAAAGTTGCTGCTGACACTATGGTTGGTGGTGCTACTCTGACCGGTCTGCTCGGTACTTCGGCTTGGTATGCTCCCGGTGCTGCTGCATCGTCGGTTGTTGAGGCTATCCTCCGCGACCAGAAGAAGGTTATTCCTTCGTGCTGCTACCTGGAGGGAGAGTATGGCTTGAACGATATCTGCATCGGTGTTCCCGCAGTTATCGGCCGTAACGGTGTTGAGCGCATCATCGAGATTGAGTTCACCGAGGAGGAGAAGGCTAAGTTTGCTGCAAGTGCAGAGGCAGTTGCTAAGACCAATGCTATCCTGAGTGAGATTGGCGCATTGTAATAAAAAAGCCGTATAATTGGCTATTTTGGTGTTAAGTTCCTTTTAGTTGCTCCGCTTCGGCAGAGCCTGCGAGCAGTCTCTGCTCTCAGCTAAATCGCAACTTTGGAGGGGCCTCGGGGATTGCTCACATACGATAAGTATGCTCGCTTCCCCCGAGACCCCTCCGCCTAAAAATAGCTCAATTCTACGACTTTTTTTTGAAAAGTATAATATGAAGATATAGTCGGTTTATGATGTGTGCTGTGGATATCAATCATTTTTGATGATGCTAAAATCTCAAAAAGTTCGTTATCTTTGTACGCTTATCGAAAGAGATTATTTATTTGCAAAACATAAATTGAAAGAAAAATGAAAGTAGAAGCACAGAAATTCGTACAGCTCACCTATGAGCTCGTTGTTGATGGCCAGCTGGCTGATCAGGCAACCAAGGAGCGTCCTCTTGGTTTTGTATTTGGTGCAGGTTTCCTCCTCCCCAAGTTCGAGGCTAACATTGAGGGCAAATCGGTTGGCGACACCTTCGCATTTACCCTTACTCCCGAGGAGGGCTATGGCGTGAGCAATCCCGATATGGTAATCGATGTTCCCACCGCTGCCTTTATGATCAACGGTAAGGTTGAGGATGGTCTGCTCGTAGTGGGCAACCAGATTCCTATGATGACCGCTGACGGTATGCACGTTGTAGGCGTTGTTACCGAGGTTGGTGAGGAGAGCGTTAAGATGGACTTCAATCATCCTATGGCTGGCAAGACCCTCAATTTCAGTGGCGAGATTGTAGAGGTTCGCGAGGCTACCGAGGCTGACTATCCCCACGCACACGGTGGTTGCAACTGCGGCGATGGCTGCAACTGCGGCGACTGCGGTGATGGTGGTTGCGAGGGCGGCTGCTGCTAATGAGAGTCTAAGGTAGGTTGCACTATGGTTAAGGTCGCACTGATACATATTGCCGATGAGTGGCGCACGGGGCAGACTATCTGTCTGGAGCGTTTGCCACAGGTGGGCGATTTGGTCTGGACGCGAGTTGAGGATCGTGTTGCGGGTACTGATATGTTTGTTGTTGAGCGTATTATGCACGCAGAATGCGGTACCAACGACGAAGAGGTGGTCTATCTCTTTGTCACCCCCTACCACGACTACGGCACCTGCCTGCCTCGATAGAATGATAAACAAAAAATAAGGCTGACGACTGGGCAGCCTTATTTTTTTATCTCTACTTCTCTGCGGAGATCTCAAACTCTACCGCTTGGAGTACCCTGCGCTCCACCTCATCGCTCACGCCAAAGACCTCCTCTTTTAGGGTAAGTTTGCGTGGCTCTCCAGGGAGCTGATACTCAAAGGGCATCTCCTCAGCCAAAAGCTCAACTATAACAGTGGTCTTTCGCTGAGGGCGCACATCGGCAAGAGAGAAGGTGGTCATCAACGAGCCGCCGGATGCGATGCGTATAGGTTCTTCCTTCTCGCTTCTGATGGCACCTCCCTGCTTTACTATGATGCGCACTGTGGCGCGTAGTGTCGATAACTGATTGTCATTCACTATATTAATAAAGCCTTCGGCTGCTCTGTCGCCTATAATGCGGACACCGCCTGCGCTTTTTGCTTCTGCCACAAAGTTCATCGGGTCGTTATTCCATTCGCCATCCGATGCGGGATACCAGATGGGGCGTTCTTTCTCCAAATTCTTCAATACCAGGAAGCTCTCATACAGGCAGATACCATTGCCCGAGCGTGCTGCGGGCGAGAATCCTACTATCGACGGATGGCTCTGTGAGTAGTGGTACATACGCTCTGCTCTGTCGATAAATGCGGCTGTCCAACGAGGATCGTTAGAGGGGTTACCACCCACTTTTCTGTCGCCACCGCGCGAGGTGTCAATATCTGCACAATCAATCACATACAGACCCAAGCGGTCGCACACTGTATAGAAATCCTCAGGCTGAGTACCGCCTGTAACGATGATGCAATTCACACCACTCTCCTTGAGTGCGCTGAGTTTGTCAGAGGTGGTCTGCATATCGCCCTCAAAGGAAGCTTCAGCACTAACCATATCGACCACCTTGCCGTCAAGAGCGATCTTGCCATCGGTATAGACTGCATCGCGGAAAGCAACTCTGCGAGATACATACTCTTTGAATCTGCCCTCATATTGGGTGCGCACAACAAGGTGATAGAGGTATGGAGTCTCGTGGTTCCAGGGCAACGCATCACTCAGCGAAGCCATAAATATCACATTATCACCCTTTAACATATCGGTCGTAAAGGTACGATTGCCGTGAGATGCCACATCGCCATTGGGGGCTATTAACTCATAATATACCTTAAACTCCTTTGAATTGAGCAGGTGGCTCTCCATATCCACCTCAATCATCATATTGCTCTGACCGATTGAGTAGTTAGATGTTACATTAATATCGCGTATGCGTACTTTTGGTTGCGAGATGATTGTTGCCCTGCGGAACTCAGCCTTGCCAAGATGCTCTCTGCCATTCTCCAATACCTCTGCTACGGAGTGCTTGAAGACCTTGATTTCTACCGTGTTGTAGTTTTCCTGCGTAAGTTTCGTCAGGTCAAACTCGAATCGTCCGTGACCTGCTTGCGAATAGCCTGCGGGTGTGCCGTTGATGCTCACTTCAAAAGCCGATGTTGCATCTTCAACGCGGAGGAGTACCACTCGGTCGCTCCAACGATAGCTCACCTTGAAACGGGTTGAGTATGTTACCGCCTCAGCACTCTCAGTGGTCTGCCAATCGCTCAGAGGAATGATGTACTCGCCATTCTGATTGTCTGCAATTGCTTCATCACGAGAGGCATACGGATTAATCTCGCTGCGAGGAGCGAGTCTGCCTATGCCAATCACCTCGGGATTGGAGTAGTCGGCAAGCTCTTGTGCGCTCAGGGTAGCAAAGCAGAAAAGGGATAAAATTATCGTAAAAAAATGTTTCATCGTGTCAGGTTACAAATATAATAATGTAAATTTGTGCTCATTACGAGGGTAAAAATATACTTTTTTTTGGAGATATGGAAGAGTACCGCAAACTAAATTTTCCGAGCATAACGCTCCGCGCCACGCGTCAGGGAGGTAGTGTGAGCGTATGGGACGCTGTGCGTCAGCAATATGTGGTGCTTACACCTGAGGAGTGGGTGCGTCAGCACGTTGTGGCGTGGCTGATGGATAGTTACGCTCTGCTCCCCGTACAGATTATTATCGAATACCCTGTTGAGATAAATGGTACTCATCAGAGAGCCGATGTTGTTGTCGTTGACAAAAGCGGGGCTCCTCTGCTTGTTGTGGAGTGCAAGGAGGCCGATGTTGACTTTTCGCGAGAAGATGTCTTGAGTGAAGTATATGCTCAGGCTGTTCGCTATAACGCCACTATCCACGCCCCGCAAATAATGATAACCAACGGCCTGCGTCACTTTTGTTTTCGTACAGACGACTTCTGCACCTACCAACCGACCAGAGAGTTGGTTTTCTGATAAATAGTTGTCAGATGATAGTAACAAAAACACCCTCCGTCAAGGCGACGAAGGGTGCAACAGTGAATCGTTAAATTATTGTGTTATTGTTACTTAATCGGATTGATAAGCTGCAACATATACTCATCGAGCCAATCGGTGGTGGTCTTTACCCACTCTCTTTTCAGACCTACAACAGTGAAACCTTTGCTCTTGAAGAGATTGAGTGAACGGGTGTTGTTTGAGAGGATGTTGCAGTAGAGTTGGTTGAAGCAGAGGATATGGAAGGCGTAGCGTACGAGTGCCGAAAGTGCGCTCGATGCGTAACCCTGACCTTGATCCTCCTTGTCGTAGATGAGGATACCTACACCTGCGCGCTGGTTATATGGGTCGATGTCGAAGATGTCGATACTGCCTACTGGCTTACCACTCTGCTTCGACTCGATAATCAGTCGCATCTGGCGTGTTTCGTAGATGTCGTATTTCTGATTCTCGATAAACTGACGCAGGATATAGCGCGAGAAAGGTGCAACGGTGTTACTCACCTTCCAAATATTGGTGTCGTTCTCCCATTTGTAGAGGATATCCACATCTTCGGGCTCCAGTGCTCGGAGGCGGATGATATCGGTTTCCAATGCGTTCATAATCACCTACTCTTACTTATTATCCTACAATCCAATTATCTTATTGCGAATCAACATAGCAGCACCCAACGCACCTGCATCGGCACCCATCTGCGAAAGGCGGAACTTGGTGTCCTTATATACCAGGTTGAGCGAGTACTTGTTGGTGGCCGATTTCAGGGGCAACATCAGATAGTCGCCAGCCTGAGCAAGGTTACCACCGATAATCACCAGCTCGGGGTTGAATATGTTGATCAGAAACGCAATACTCTTACCAATCTTCTCACCTGCCTCCTCAATAAGCTCAATCGAGAGGTTGTCGTCGTTCTTGGCAGCCGAGATAATGTCGTCGATGTGAATGTGTTCACCGGCATCGTACTTCTCGCGGAGGATGGAGTTTACGCCCTGCTGAATCTGACGCATCATCTTACCCTCAATTGCGATACCCGACACCTCAGTCTCAAGACAGCCTTTCTTGCCGCAAGCGCAGATAATCTCGTTGTTGAAGAAGGGGGTGTGACCGAACTCGCCCGCAAAACCCGACTTACCGTAGTAGAGTTTGCCGTCGGTTACAATGCCAATTGCTACACCGCGTCCCAGGTGGAGATAGAGAATGTTGCTCTCCTCCTTGTTGCCACTTGCAAAATACTCCGCATAGCAGCGAGCGCGGGTGTCGTTCTCAAGCAAAACATTTACGCCTGTCTGCTCCTCAATGATTTCACGCAACGACTGGTGATTGGAGGTGAAGTACATATAACTGCGACCCGTGTTGGAATCTACACGGCCGGCAATGCATACACCCATACCCAGAATCTTGTTGCGCTCAACACCGCAGTTATCCAGGAAATGATTGATTTTCTGGCAGATGCGTGCTAAGCATTGCTGGTTGTCAGCAAGCTCGAATGTTGACTCGATGGTGCTGAGGATGACATTGTTTTTGAGGTCGGTGAGTACGAAATAGATCGAATCGCGGCCAATATCGACACCCGCAAAGTAGATAGCGGTATTTGCCAGACCGAAAACATTGGGGCGACGACCACCTGCGGTCTCGACCTTACCGTTGTCGGTAACGATATTCTCGGTAACAAGATCGCCTACAAGCTTGGTGATGGTTGGCACGCTGACATGGAGTTCCTTGGTGAGTTCCGCAATGGTACACTCTCCATTTACAGCCATATAGGCTATGATACCGCGCTTGATCAACAGGTTCTTATGCGAGATACCTTTGGTCTCGTCGTCCTGCTGATTGAAGAAATCCTTCAAAAGCACCAAGTTCTTTTCCTCTTCCACGTCGAATGATTTTTTAAGTAATCTAATTCGATACAAATATAAAATGAAAAATTTTAAAAACAATGAGTCTTTTTAATTTTTTTTAAATTTTTAGTAATTTTTTTTAGAAAATAACCATTTCTTAGAGATTAATTTTAAATACTGCATTGCATATTAACAAAAAAAGAGCCGAACCATTATGATTCGACTCCCTTTGTTTGATTAACAAATCCCCGCTGAAAGTGCCTTATTTTCGGGATTTGACTGGTATTTAAAAATTTTCAAAAATCTATTATAAACTTAAACCGCACTAAATCAATGCATTAAGTAATTTCTGTGTGGAAATTGGCAGTTTATAGTGTTTGTTTTGAAATAACCTCTACCTCCTTATTAATTTTTTTGATTAACCCCTGCAATACCTGACCGGGACCCAACTCCTCAAACATTGTCGCTCCGTCGGCACACATACGCTCCACCGACTGTGTCCAGCGCACGGGCGAGGTGAGCTGCGCGATGAGATTCTGCTTTATCTCATTGGGGCTGGTGTGGGGCAGGGCATCTACATTCTGATAGACTGCGCATCTGGGAGTGTGGAACTCCGTTGCCTCGATGGCTTGTTGTAATTCTGCTCTTGCAGGCTCCATAAGTGGCGAGTGGAATGCACCGCTCACATTGAGGGGCAGGGCGCGCTTTGCTCCCGCCTCTTTGAGTGCTGTGCAGGCTGCCTGAACACTCTCTACCTCACCGGAGATCACAACCTGTCCCGGACAGTTGTAGTTTGCCGCTACAACCACTCCGTCAATCCCTGCACAAACCTCCTCCACCTTTTCGTCAGCGAGTGCCAATACGGCAGCCATAGTCGAGGGTTTCATCTCGCACGCCTTCTGCATTGCCTCAGCTCGGGTTGCCACCAATCGCAGACCATCCTCAAAAGAGATGGCACCGGCAACTGTGAGTGCGCTGAGTTCGCCCAGTGAGTGGCCTGCCACCATATCGGGTTGGAACTCCTCGCCGAGTGTTACTGCGAGGGCAACCGAGTGGAGGAAGATAGCGGGTTGGGTAACGCGTGTCTGCTTCAGCTCCTCGTCGGTGCCACTAAACATAATATCGGAAATCTTGAAACCCAGAATCTCGTCTGCTCGGTCAAACAACTCGCGAGCCTTGGGGTTGCTCTCGTAGAGTTCTTTGCCCATACCCGAGTATTGGGCTCCCTGTCCCGGGAATACATATGCTTTTTTCATACCTTATATTATAAATAGGTGTTACTCTTAATTTCGTTCTTGATACAAATATAATTCTTTTCTTGTTTATACCGACATATTTATCCTGTTTGGTGGCGGGTGGTGGACGATAAGTGGCGAAAGTGGGGTGTGAGAGGGTGAAAAATTGTTAATAAGTTTTAGTAGTTGGGGTTAGTTACTCCAAAAAAGAGTGCTAAATTTGTGGCCTAAATTGGATAATTGTTTCCCTTTGAGGAGTAATGGTTATAGAAAATGAGAGCGATTTTATCAATTTTGACATATATATTATTGGTGCCTTGGGTCATACTTTTTGTGACTGCTCATACACTGATCTGGCTGTATAGCCTGCTGTTTGATCGCGAGGGCAGAGCTATGCAGTGGGCTGGTCGTTTCTGGTCGAGCAGCCTTTTTGTGGCTGTGCCAGGCTGGAAGTTGAAGATTGAGGGCGCGGAGAATTTAGACCCGCAACAGCCCTATGTTGTGGTGATTAACCATCGTTCGATGCTTGATATCCCCGTTATGTTCAACATCCCCTATATGTTCAAGTGGGTGAGCAAACGAGAGGTCTATCGTATTCCCGTCTTTGGTTGGGTGCTGTGGGAGAGAGGAGATATCGCTATCAATCGCGGCAATGCAACCTCGACTAAGGAGATGATGGAGAAGGGTAAGGCATACCTGGCTAAGGGTGTAAGTGTTAATATGTTCCCTGAGGGTACTCGTAGTAAGGATGGCGAGATACACCGCTATAAAGATGGTGCGTTCTACCTGGCGCACGATGCAGGAGTGGCAATTCTGCCTTGCGTGATGGATGGGACGGATAGGCTCTTTGATGGTTGGAAGATTGCCCGATGCACCGTTAGACTGAGAGTGTTACCACCGATCCCTGCTGAGGAGGTTGTGGTAAGTGAGCCTAAGGTGCTCTCCAAGAGGGTGCAGGCAATGGCTGTCGAGGCAATGGCTGAGATAAAGGCTGAAAAATAGTGGTGTATCTGACAAGGATTGTCAAAAAGAGTTACTTTCTTTGCGACCGACCACTTTTGAGAGAGAAAAAAAGAGAAAAAATAAATATATACAATGGCAGTAAACTATACTGAGAAAGATATTAAAACCCTATCCACCCGCGATCAGATGCGTCTGCGACCGGGTATGTGGATTGGTAAGCTCGGCGATGGATCGCAGCCCGACGATGGTATCTACACTCTGATTAAGGAGGTGCTCGATAACTCGGTTGATGAGTTTATTATGGGCGCGGGTAGCCTTATCGAGGTGACTATCTCGGAGGATAAGTTGGTGACTATTCGCGACTATGGTCGTGGTATTCCTTTGGCATCGTTGAGTGATGCGGTGTCGAAAATCAACACGAGTGGTAAGTATGGCTCGGGTGCATTTAAGAAGACGGTAGGTCTTAATGGTGTGGGTGTCAAGGCGGTAAATATGCTGTCGAGCAGCTTTACCGCGCGAAGTGTGCGTGGTGGCGAGGCCCGTACCGTAAGCTATAATACAGGTATTGAGATTTCGGATGTCTGGGAGAGCAATGTGGCCGAGAAGGATGGTACAACTATCTCCTACCACGTTGACGAAGAGGTATTTGGCGACTATGAGTACAATCTGGAGATTGTGGAGCAGCGACTCCGCAACTACACCTATCTGCTCACCGGTCTGACTATCTCTCTCAACGGCACTCGCTACACCTCAAAAAATGGTCTGCTGGATCTGCTCAACGAGAACCTCTCGGATGAGCCTCTCTATGCACCTATCCATCTCAAAGGCGAGGATATCGAGATTGCCCTCACTCACGGCACCGGCTATGGCGAGAGTTACTACTCCTTTGTCAATGGTCAGCACACCACTCAGGGTGGTACTCATCAGGCAGCTTTCCGCGAGGCTATTGCTAAGACTATCAAGGAGTTCTATAAGAAAGATTTTGATCCGAGCGATGTTCGTACATCGGTTGTTGGTGCTATCAGCGTGAGTGTTGAGGAGCCTGAGTTCGAGAGCCAGACCAAGATTCGCCTGTCCTCTAAGTTGATGGCTCCCGAGGGTCAGACAGTGCGTCAGTTTATTGTTGACTTTGTAGGTCGCGAGCTCGACAACTATCTCCACAAGCACCCCGAAACTGCACAGATTCTACTGAAAAAGATTCAGGAGAACGAGAAGGAGCGCAAGGCTATCTCGGGTGTGCAGAAGAAGGCGCGCGAGATGGCGAAGAAGGTGAGCCTTAACAATAGCAAACTCCGCGATTGTAAGATTCACTACAATGATGTGAAGAACCCACGCAAGAACGAGACAATGATCTTTATCACTGAGGGTCTTTCGGCAAGTGGCTCTATTACCTCCTCGCGCGATGCGCAGACTCAGGCGGTATTCTCGCTTCGTGGTAAGCCAAAGAATAGTTATGGTCTGACAAAGAAGTTGGTCTATGAGAACGATGAGTTCAACCTCTTGCAGGCTGCACTTAATATCGAGGAAGATATTGAGAATCTGAGATATAACAAGATTGTGATTGCAACTGATGCCGATGTCGACGGTATGCACATCCGATTGTTGATGCTCACCTTCTTCCTCCAATTCTTCCCCGATGTGATTCGTCAGAACCACCTCTTTGTGTTGCAGACCCCTCTCTTCCGTGTGCGTAACAAGAAGCAGACGATCTATTGCTACAACGAGGAGGAGAAGCAGAAGGCGATGAGTAAGTTGGGCGCAAGTGCCGAGATTACCCGATTCAAAGGTCTTGGTGAGATATCGAAAGAGGAGTTCCGCGAGTTTATTGGCGAGAATATCCGATTGGAGCCTGTCCGTATGACCAAGGATGATCCAATAAATGATATGTTGGAGTTCTATATGGGTAAAAATACTATGGAGCGTCAGGGCTTTATTGTCGATAATCTCCGTATTGAGGCGGACTATGTCGAGGATTTGATTTAATCACCCCCAAACCGAAAGAAGTTACAGAGTATGAGCGATATAGAGAAAAAATATTTGGATCCCGAGACTACTGACGAGGTGGTTGAGAGTGCCGAGGTGGAGGAGGTAGATGCCCCTGCTGAGGATAGTGTGCGTAGCAGCAAATATGATAAGTTGCTCGACGAACATACCTCGCGCAAGCGACTGACGGGTATGTACAAGGATTGGTTCCTGGACTACGCCTCGTATGTTATTCTGGAGCGTGCTGTGCCCCATATTGAGGATGGTCTGAAACCCGTGCAGAGGCGTATTCTCCACTCAATGCGTAAGGCTGAAGATGGTCGTTATAATAAGGTGGCGGCTATTGTGGGTGATACTATGCACTTCCACCCCCACGGTGACGCCTCGATTGGCGATGCACTTGTGCAGCTCGGACAGAAGGAGTTGTTGATCGACTGTCAGGGTAACTGGGGTAATATCTTCACCGGCGATGGTGCTGCTGCTCCTCGTTATATTGAGGCACGACTCACCAAGTTCGCTATGGAGGTTGTCTTTAACCCCAAGACCACTGAGTGGATGTTGTCGTACGACGGCCGTAATAATGAGCCTGTTACGCTTCCCGTTAAGTTCCCCTTGCTGCTTGCTCAGGGTGTTGAGGGTATTGCAGTGGGTTTGGCATCGAAGATTCTTCCCCACAACTTCAACGAACTTATTGATGCGGCAATCGCTCATCTGAAAGGTGAGAGTTTTGAACTCTATCCCGACTTCCCGACGGGTGGTCTGGCGGATGTGAGCCGATATAATGATGGTCTGCGTGGTGGTGCCGTGAAGGTGCGTGCCAAGATTACCAAGAGCGACAAGCGTACTCTGGTAATCAGCGAGATACCATTTGGTACAACCACAGAGAGTATCAAGGAGTCGATTATCAAGGCCAACGAGAGAGGTAAGATTAAGATTCGCCACGTTGACGATAACACCGCTCAGAATGTAGAGTTGGTTATCCAGGTGGCAGGCGATGAATCGACCGACAAGACTATCGATGCGCTCTACGCCTTTACCGACTGCGAGGTGAGCATCTCGCCCAATGCCTGCGTTATCTGCGACGACAAGCCTTGCTTTATTGGCGTGAGTGAGATTTTGCGCCGTAGTGCGGAGCGTACCAAGTGGCTGCTTGGCAGAGAGTTGGAGATCCGTTTGGCAGAGCTGGCTAAGGAATGGCATACCTGCTCGTTGGAGCGAATTTTCATTGAGAATAAGATATATCAAGTAATGGAGGGTTGCACCTCTCGCGAGGAGGCGTACGAGGCTGTGGATAAGGCACTCGAGCCCTTCAAGAAGTTGTTGCGTGAACCGGTAGTGCTTGAAGATGTAATCCACCTGACCGACCTGAAGTTTATCCGCATCACTCGCTACGATGCGGAGAAGACCGATCAGCAGATCAAGGCTATCGAGGCGGAGGAGACAGAGGTTAAGTACAATCTCGACCACCTGACAACTTATACCGTAAACTACTATAAGTCAATCAAGAAACGCTACGGCAAAGATCGTGAGCGTCGCACTGAGTTGCGCCAATTCGATACTATCGAGGTGGCTAAGGTGGCACTCGCAAACTCCAAGCTGTATGTTGACAGGGCTGGTGGTTTCTTCGGTATCGGTGCTGCAATGAAGAAAGAGGAGTATGTTTGCGACTGCTCGGATCTGGACGATGTTATCCTCGTTACCCGTGATGGTCGCTACATCATCAAGCGTGTGAGCGATAAGGACTTCTTTGCGCCCGATATTATTCATATCGGAGTCTTTAAGCGCAACGATGAGCGCACTATCTATAATGTCTTGTACCGCGATGGCGATAAGGGCGCAATTTTTATGAAACGATGCGCAATTACAAGCATTACCCGCGATAAGGAGTATAACCTCACCAAAGGCACGCCTAAGAGCAAAATTCTCTATATGAGTGTCAATCCCAATGGAGAGGCAGAGACTCTGAAAGTCTTTTTCCGTCAGCGTGCAAGGCTCAAAAAGTCGATTGCCGAACTCGATTTCAGCCAATTGTTGATTAAGGGTCGCTCCTCTCAGGGTAACCTCTTCTCGCGCTACCCGATCCACAAAATTGTTCTGAAGGAGCAGGGTGTTTCGACTTTGGCGGGTGTCGATGTATGGTTTGATTCGGATGTCTTGCGCCTCAATAACGACGGTCGTGGTCGACTGCTCGGTCAGTTTGAGGGCGCAGATAAGATTATTGTATATACTTCTGCAGATTGCTATTACACAACGGGTTTCGATGTCGGTCACCACTTCCCGGAGGATACCTCCTGGGTGGAGAAATACGACCCCGAGCAGGTGTTGAGTGTGGTCTATTGGGATGATGCGCAGAAGTACTACTATCTCAAACGATTCACCCCCGAGCTTAGCGACCGTCCTGCTTGCTATGTTGACGAGGAGAATCGTAAATCACGCAGCGTCTGCCTGACTAAGGTGGCGGGTTGCAAGGTGGAGATTACCTATGGCGGCAAGAATGCAGGTCGTCCTGCCGAGCAGTTCGATGTGGATAGTTTTGTGGCTGTCAAGAGCCGCAAGGCGAAGGGTAAGCGTCTGACTACATATGAGGTGGCATCGGTTAAGTTTATTGAGCCTGAGTTGCCTCCCGTACCTGAGGAGGAAGAGGAGAATGTGGAGTGTATGGCTATTGGGGAGTCGGTTGTTGAGCATATCTCTGATGCTCCTGCCGTAGCTGAAGATGTGGTGGAGAGAGAGTCTGCCTCGGAGGTTATTCCCGATCCCGCTCCTGTAAATGAGCCTGCTCCGGAGAAGAAAACCACGAAGAAGAGTGAGCCGAAGGTGGCTCCTGCCCCTGAAAAGGATGAGGTGGAGCTGATTATTGAGCGTCCTTCGGAAGATGATACCAGAAATGATGGTAGTACGCAGCTGAATCTCTTTTAATTAGCACTATGGTTATCTTTCTGATAGGCTTTATGGGGTGTGGCAAGAGTAGTCTTGGGCGCAAACTTGCTGCCCGCTTAGGCTACGAATTGTTTGACACCGACAAGGCTGTTGAGAGTGATACGGGGGTGACTGTCGGGGAGATTTTTGCCTACGAGGGAGAGGGTGGTTTTCGCCGTAGAGAGAGGGATATGCTCTGCTCGTTGCCTGACGAGGGCGGGGTGGTGGTTGCTACCGGTGGAGGGCTGCCGTGTTACTCTGATAATATGCAGGTTATGCAGCGTAAGGGTAAGACGGTCTATCTGAAACTATCGCCCGAAAATCTGGTCGGAAGACTTGGTAAGGGTCGTGCGCGCAGACCGAAAATTGCGGGTATGAACGATGAAGAGTTGTTGGCCTATATCCGTGAGTTGCTGCCTCAGAGAGAGGAGTTCTATATGGCTGCCGATATGGTTGTTGAGTGCGACAATATTGCCGATGAAGAGATAATAAATACTATCTTGTCGGGGGTAACCAAAGGGTAAACCTGATAGGTACGAGTACTGCAAAAACAGAGAGGATGCCATCCTTGTAGGGTGGCATCCTCTTTTTGTATACAATTTGTCTATCTTTTTTCGTTTTTATGAAGGCGAAACTCTCTATTTTATGGTGTTATTAATTTCTTTTTTCTTATATTTGCAAGATTATGGTATGCTATGCGCCGATGTGAGGTGCGTAAATGATTAACTAACTCGATATCAGCTATAATGAATAATTCGGCAATAGGTGTATTTGACTCCGGAATGGGCGGCCTTTCGGTGTGGCGTGAGCTGCGCAGAGAGTTGCCTGAGGAGTCGCTCATCTATTATGGTGACGGCAAGAACTGCCCCTATGGCAATCGTCCTGCCGGGGAGATTGTTGCTTTTGTCGAGGAGGCTGTTGAGGCACTTGTGGCTCGTGGCGTGAAGATGATAGTTGTTGCCTGCAATACAGCCACGGCAGTTGCCATAGATATTCTCCGCAGTCGCTATCAGATACCCTTTGTCGGTATGGAGCCTGCAGTGAAGCCTGCCGCCCTCTCCTCTAAGAGCGGGGTGATTGGTGTCTTGGCCACAAAGGCTTCGTTTGGTGGTGCGCTCTATCTTGCTAGTGAGGCGCGCTATGGTGAGCGAGTGAAGATTATTCGCGCAGTGGGCGATGGTTTTGTAGAGATTGTCGAGAGTGGAGCAGAGCATACACCTGAGGCTGTCGAGGCGGTGCGCAGTGTTGTTAGGCCTATGATTGAGGCAGGAGCAGACCGTATTGTGCTCGGTTGTACTCACTATCCGTTCCTGGCCGATGTTATTTGTGAGGTTGTGGAGGGGAGTGATGTGCAGATTATTGATCCGGCACCTGCTGTGGCACGACGCGCAGCGTGGTTGCTCGATGAGTACGACCAGAGAGCAGAGAGTGGCAGTGTGCCTCGCTATGAGTTTATGAGTGCTGCCGGCGAAGAGTATGCCCGACACCTTGCCGAGAGAGCTGATAGATTGATGTAGAAGAAAAATAGAATGATATATGAGTGCAAAGAAGATAGCAACCCCAACCTCTAAGAAGCAGAGCCCCAAGAGCCCCGCAAAATCCCCCTCACCCGCTCCCGAGTACCGAGAGCAGGCGGGTGGTCTTGATACCACTCGTTGGGTACTTAGTTTTATCCTGCTCTTTATCTCCCTGGTGTTGTTGCTGGCGGTGATCTCCTACTACTTTACCTGGAGTGCCGACCAGATCTTCCTGCGCGCTCGAGCTCTTGGTGAATCTACCCGTGGTTTTGCGGTGGAGAATGCCGGTGGTAAGATGGGTGCGGTGATTGGTCAACTGTTGGTAGGTCGTATGTTTGGTGCCTTTGCGGTGTGTGTGCCTATCTTTCTGATTGCTCTGTCGCTCAGAATTATACGCTATCGCCCGATCTGGTTTGAGAAGGCTATGAGAGTCACTTTGTTGGCTATGATTCTCGGCTCGCTCACTTTGGGCTTTGCCTTTGGTATCCGTTGGAATGTCTTTGGAACGGGCTTGGGCGGTGAGATGGGAATCTTCGTGGCCGAGTGGCTAAAAGAGTATATCGGCAAGTGGGGTCTGGCACTTATGCTTATTCTGGGCTGGGTGCTGTGGGCTGTCTATGTCAATCGCCGTACTATCAGTGTTGTTAATAGTCTTGGTGCTCAGGTGGCAGGTAAGACTTGGCAGTTGTTCCAATTCCCCTTCCGTCGTAGAGAGCGTAATGAGGAGGAGCAGGATAGACAAGAGGAGCAGGATGAACAGGGAGAAGAGTCTGTCGAAGGTGATGAGGAGCAGTCGAATGATGCGCCTGAGATTGACGAGTGTCCGTTTAAGGATGAGCCTACCGAGGAGGAGCAACCCTCGGGACTCTATATCTCCGGTGATGACGATGATGATTGGCGTGATGTGAAGCCTGCGGGCGATGAAGAGGTGGGCATTGATGACGATGTGGTACCTCTCGGATATGTACCCCCTACTGAGCAACAACCTCAGCGTCGCCAGTCCTCGGGTGCGCCTAAGGGTGGTTTTGAGATTGTTGATGATGGAGAATCTGGCATGGTTGGTCTGCCTACCGACACCCCCGGCATTGAGAAGTTGGGTAGTGCGGCAGCAGCAGCGACTGTTACGATAGGTGGTTTCACCATTACGGGTGATGATGACGACGACTCGGTGGTAGAGGTGTCTGAGATCGATAAGAACATCACACTCGGTGCGGGTGGTATTGTGGAGAGCGGACTCGATAGCGTGACGGTTGTGCGCACAGAGCTTGTTGATGCTGAGGCCGATGAAGATAGCCTCACGAAACTGTACGATCCTACTCGCGAACTCTCTCGATATCAGCGACCTCCAATCCAGATTTTAGAGAATCGTGTTTCGGATGTGGAGTTCTCGCAGGAGGAGATTGTGGAGAATAAGAAGATTATCCAGAAGACTCTTGAAAACTTCGGTATCGGTATTAACCGTATCAAGGCCACTATCGGTCCGACCGTTACCCTCTATGAGATTGAGCCTGCTCAGGGGGTGAAGATTAATCGCATCAAGAGCCTTGAAGATAACATCGCGCTCGATCTGAAAGCACTCAGTATCCGCTATGTGGGTCTTATTCCGGGTAAGGGTACGATTGGTATTGAGATCCCTAACCGCACTCGTGAAACGGTGTCGTTCTACTCGGTTGTCAAGTCGTTGAAGTTCCAGGACAGCAAGTACGAACTTCCTATTGTGCTTGGAAAGACTATCCAGAACGAGACCTTTGTGATAGACCTCGCCAAGATGCCTCACCTGCTTGTTGCGGGTGCTACGGGTCAGGGTAAGTCTGTGGGACTTAATGTGATAATCAGTTCTCTGCTCTATAAAAAACACCCTGCGGAGTTGAAGTTTGTGATGGTTGATCCTAAGAAGGTGGAGTTGTCGCTCTACTCCAAGCTGGAGCGTCATTTCCTGGCTAAGATGGAGAGCGAGGAGGATGCTATTCTGACTGATACTCAGAAGGTTGTGAATACTCTCAACTCTCTATGTAAGGAGATGGAGGCTCGTTATGAGTTGTTGCGTAGGGCGCAGGTGCGCAAAATTTCGGAGTATAACGATAAGTTCCTCCAGCGTCGCTTGCCGCCAGATCGCCACAATCCCAATGGTCTGCTCTCGCACAGATATCTCCCCTATATCGTGGTTGTTGTGGATGAGTTTGCCGATATGATTATGACGGCAGGTAAGGAGGTTGAGGCACCTATTACTCGTCTTGCTCAGTTGGCGCGTGCTGTGGGTATTCACCTTATCATTGCCACTCAGCGACCCGATGTAAAGGTTATTACGGGTCTTATCAAGGCGAACTTCCCTGCTCGTATCGCTTTCCGAGTGACCTCTATGGTTGATTCGCGCACCATTATCGACCAACCCGGAGCAAATCAGCTGATTGGTCAGGGCGATATGCTGATGCTGATAAATGGCGAGCTCACTCGCTTGCAGTGCGCCTTCCTCGATACACCCGAGATAGAGCGTATTACCGACTTTATCAGTCGCCAGAAGGGCTATCCTACGGCATATCAGTTGCCCGATTATGTGCCTGAGGGTGGGGCAGCATCAATGGGCGGCTCGGAGCCTATGGGTGAGATTAATTATGACCCGATGTTCCGTGAGATTGCCAATTTTGTGGTGCAACATCAGCAAGGCTCCACATCGTATATACAGCGCAGATTTACAATTGGTTATACCCGAGCAGCGCGCATTATGGATCAGCTGGAGAGTGCAGGTATCGTAGGTCCTGTGGATGGCGGTAAGCCTCGCGAGGTGCTGGTCTATGATATGAACGAGGTGGCTCGAATTTTGGAGAGTCTTGGACTCTAATGTTAAGAAGATTATGAGGAAGTTTTTATATCTTTTTGCCATTACGGCTGCACTGTTCGTGACGGAGATAGCGCAGGCTCAGAGTGCTGACGAACTTGTGGCTCGTATCGGTAAATTCTTTGCCGATCGTGCTGACGGGTATCGTGTGCGCTTTGTGGTCAATATGGAGGGTATGGATGCCCAGCGAGGCGAATATGTGGTAGCCGACAACAAATACCATATCGAGGTTATGGGGCAGGAGCAGTTCTCCGATGGCCTGTATCGATATGGGGTCGATGGCGTGAATATGGAGGTTACGATTGACCGTGTCGATCCTGAGAGTCGCAACCTGCTTGTTAATCCTCTGCGAGCCTTTGACTTTGGTGGCGAGGCATTTGAGGTGAGCGTGGCTGGCGAGAGTGATACAGCGGTTGGTCGTGCTAAGGTGGTACATCTTGTGCCTCGCGAGGGAGTGCTTGACGGGGTGCGTCGAGTGGTGCTCTATGTTATGCCTGATGATGGTCGCCCTGTGGAGTTGCTCTATGACTTCAACGGATTGGAGCTGAGTGTGCAGGTGGAGAGTGTGGAGAAATTGAGTGCGGTAAGCGATAATAAGTTCCAATTCTCGGCAGCCAATTACAAGGATTACGAGATTATAGATTTTCGATAAATACCCGTATGCTTGGTGAGGCGTGATTGCTTCGGTGGTGCTTCTCCTCGCTGCGTCTGAGGCTTCTTGGTCGGTCTCTGTGTTCGGATCGTAAGTTTTTTCGGATTATGCAGACCTCTGCAAAAGAGGTGTGTATGAGAGAACTATTTTATGGTTAAAGTTGTTGGTAACTTTGAGTTGCCGACAACTTTTTCTCTTATTGGGGCTGTCTGATTTTAGTTTTTGTGTTTTGAGTCTTGATTTTCACATTACAACCCCCTTTTTTGAGGGTGATTTGTTTGGTCGAAAAGAAAAAAAGTAGTACTTTTACACGGTTATAGTAATAAGATAAAAAATGGCAGACGAAAGGATACAAAAAATTAATATCGAGGAGCAGATGAAAAGCGCCTACATCGACTATTCGATGTCGGTTATCGTTTCTCGTGCTTTGCCTGATGTGCGCGATGGTATGAAGCCCGTGCACCGTCGTATTATGTACGATATGAGCCACGAACTCGGCCTCTACTCCAACAAGCCTACCCGTAAGAGTGCAAAGATTGTCGGCGATGTGTTGGGTAAATTCCACCCCCACGGCGACAGTTCGGTATATGACGCAATGGTGCGTATGGCCCAGTGGTGGAGTCTTCGTTACCCGCTGGTAGATGGCCAGGGTAACTTCGGTTCGATGGATGGTGATAGCGCTGCTGCGATGCGTTATACCGAGGCTCGTATGCGTAAGATTGCTGATGAGGTGATGGCTGATATCGACAAGGATACGGTTGACTTTATGCCCAACTATGATGACTCGGAGAAGGAGCCTACCGTGCTTCCTACCCGAATTCCTCTCTTGTTGGTCAATGGTTCGTCGGGTATCGCTGTCGGTATGGCTACTAATATGGCTCCCCACAACCTTTCGGAGGTGTGCGACGCTATTTGTGCCTATATTGACAATCCCGAGATTGAGGTTTCGGAGCTCACCAACTATGTAAAGGGTCCCGACTTCCCCACCGGTGGTATCATCTACGGCTACGAGGGTGTTCGTGAGGCACTCGAAACTGGTCGTGGCAGAGTAGTGATGCGTGCTCGCACCGAGATTGAGCATACAGCTTCGGGTCGTGAATGCATCATCGTTACCGAGGTGCCCTATATGGTCAATAAGGCCGAAATGATCAAGAAGATTGCTGCCCTTATCAATGAGAAGAAGATTGAGGGTATCTCTTATATCAATGACGAGAGTAACAAAGAGGGTATTCGTATCGTGATTATCCTTAAGCAGGATGCAGTGTCGAGCGTAGTGCTGAACACTCTCTATAAGAACACCCCCTTGCAGAGCACCTTTGCAGTGAATAATATCGCGCTGGTTGGTGGTCGCCCTATGATGCTCAACCTCAAAGATATGATTAAGTACTTTGTGGAGCATCGCCACGAGGTGGTTATCCGTCGTACCAAGTTCGACTTGGCTGCTGCTGAGCGCCGCGCACACATTGTGCAGGGTCTGTTGATTGCTCAGGAGAATATCGACGAGATTGTGGCTATCATCAAGGCTTCGAAGACCCCCGATGAGGCTAAGGCTACCTTGATGAACCGCTTCGACTTATCGGAGATTCAGGCAACTGCTATTATTGATATGCGTCTGCGCGCACTGACTGGCTTGGAGCACGGCAAACTCACCGATGAGTATGCTGAGTTGTGCGCTAAGATTGACGATATGCGTGATATCCTCGCTACTCCCGAGCGTCAGTTCGGTATCATCAAGGAGGAGACCTTGGAGATTAAGGAGAAATATGGCGATGAGCGTCGCACCGAGATTGTGATGGCTGCCGGCGAGTTCAATCCCGAGGACTTCTACGCAGATGAGGAGATGGTAATCACCATTTCGCATATGGGATACATCAAGCGCACCCCTCTGACCGAGTATCGTAGCCAGCGCAAGGGTGGTATCGGTGCTAAGGGTAGCGCAACACGCGATGAGGACTTTATCGAGCATATCTATGTGACGACTATGCACAACACTATGTTGTTCTTCACCGAGAAGGGTCGTTGCTACTGGCATAAGGTTTACAATATTCCCGAGGGTGCACGCTCGTCGAAGGGTCGTGCAATCCAGAACCTGATTCAGATTGAGCCCGATGATAAGGTAAGAGCCTATATCACAGTGCGTAACCTGGACGATAAGGAGTTCGTGGAGAATAACTATATCGTGATGGCTACTCGCGAGGGTATCATCAAGAAGACCAAGTTGGAGGCCTACTCGCGTCCTCGCCAGAACGGTGTCAATGCGATTGTTATCCGTGAGGGAGACCAACTTATCGATGCTTGCTTGACAAGTGGCAAGGCGGAAATTCTGCTTGGCACTATGGAGGGTAAGGCTATCCGCTTCAACGAGGAGAAGGTTCGTCCTATCGGCCGTGTAGGTGCTGGTGTTCGTGGTGTCGAGATTGAGGGTGACAACCGAGTTGTTGGTATGGTATGCGTTGAGCCTGATGACGACAAGACAATCCTCGTGCTGAGCGAGAACGGCTATGGTAAGCGTACCGATTTGGATGACTACCGCGTAACCAATCGTGGCGGTAAGGGTGTCAAGACTATTAATGTGACTGAAAGGACGGGTCAGTTGGTATCTATCCAGGCTGTGAGCGATGAGGATGATCTGATGATTATCAACCGCAGCGGTATTACTATCCGTACTTCGGTGAGCGATATTCGTGTGGCAGGTCGTGCTACTCAGGGTGTGAGGATTATCAACATCCGCGAGGGCGATCAGATTGCTTCGGTAACCACTGTTCCCAAGAGCGATGAGCAAGTTGTTGAGGGTGAGGTTGTTACAGAGGGCGATGCAACGGAATCGACCCCTCAGGAATCATAGTAATAAAGAGAACTATTAACCAATAACTAATTGACGAGATAGAAATTAATTAACAATCACTTTAATCACTTTTTATTATGAAACGTTTATTGATGGCGGTAGCAGCAGTATTGGTAATGGCTGCTCCCTCGTATGCCCAGATGGGTGGCTTCGGAATGCCCGGTAATGTACAGAAAGTTAATGTAGATACCGAAGGTGTGATGAAGAAGATTACCAAAGCAGAGAAGGATATGGCAAAGAAGGCAACCAAATCCTCGACTTGGATCAACTACGGTAAGGCAATGTTGGAGGCTCATACTGTTTATTCGAAGAACGTTTATGATGGTCTGAATACTATGAGTGCTTCGGTGATGTTTGGTGAGCCTACTTCGCAGGAGGAGGTTGTTGTAGGTGGCGCACCTATGGTAAAAATTACCTATACTCCCGAGTTTGTTGCTTACGCAGATGCTAATGGCAACATCTCTGGTTGGGAGTTCCCCGTAGAGCTTGTTCCCGGTGCTCTTGACAAGGCTATCGAGGCTTACAACAAGGCTATGGAGCTTGATCCTAAGGCTATGATGACCGTTATGGGTGGTCTGAGCAGCATTACTGATGCTCTGTTGAAGGATGCAGGTAACGCTTACGGTGCTGGTTTGTACAACAAGGCTGGTGATCTTTTCAAGAAGGCTTATGATGTATCGGACTCGCCTGCAATGCTTAACCTGAACTTCGCTGCTCTCTACAACGCAGGTTTGTCGTACTTCTTTGGCGAGAGCTATGAGGCTGCACACAGCGCATTCAAGGGTGCTGCTGAGGGTGGCTTTGAGCAGGATGGTGACGCTTACTACTTCCAGTATCAGGCCCTGAAAGAGGTTGCATCTGCAGAGGATGAGGTTAACGAGGAGGTATTGGCACCTGCAAAGGATATGTTGATGGCTGGTTTCGAGAAGTATCCCGAGAACGCTAAGATTATCGAGTGCCTTACCGACTACTATGTAAGTATGGGCGAGGATCCCGCAGCTGTTATTCCTATGGTAGAGGAGGCTATTGCTAAGGATCCCACTAATCCTTCGTTGTGGAACGGTCTGGGTCGTATCCAGAACGGTCAGGGTGATATCGACGGTGCTTTGGAGAGCTTCATCAAGGTTGCTGAGTTGCTTCCCGAGAACGATGGCGCACAGTACAGTGTTGGTTACCTCTACATCAGCAAGGCTGACAAGATGTTCCGCGACGCTAACGCTAAGACCTATTCGGGTCAGGCTGAGTACGACGCTGCTCTGAAGGAGGTTAACCAGGTTTACGCTAAGTCGATCGAGCCTCTGGAGAAGGCACACGCCCTCAACCCCACCGATAAGGCTTATGTTGAGTACCTGCGTAGTGTATGCTTCCGTCTCCGCGATATGGAGGGTATGATGGACAAGTATAACAAGTACAACGAGTTGCTCAAGACCATGTAATAAACAGCGTGGTTCTAGGATAACATAAGTTGTCTTAATTAGAGTTATAGCCCGAACTAATTGTTCGGGCTATACTTTTTTTGTACTTGTGGGAATGGTAGTTGTAAAGTGATGAAGTAGAGAGATGAATAAAAATTTGCTAATGGCGGGAGTAAATTTTGTAATAAAGCCAACTATCACTAAATTTGTAGGTTCAGAGAGTAGTGCTCTGAATTTTAGGATTGAGAGATGAAAGAGAGTAAAGATATAATTAACGACGAACTTTCGGGCGAGTATAAGTATGGTTTTGTGACCGATATTGAGACCGAAACCATTCCTCGCGGACTTAGCGAGGAGGTTGTGAGGTATATATCGGCCGCCAAGGAGGAGCCTGAGTGGCTTACCGAGTTCCGACTAAGTGCCTATCGCAGGTGGCTCTCGATGGAGATGCCTGAGTGGGCTCACTTGCGCATACCGCCTATTGACTATAATGATATTATCTATTATGCTGCGCCTAAGAGTACGGCGAAGTATAAGAGTATGGACGAGGTGGATCCTGCCCTGCTCGAAACCTTCGATAAGTTGGGTATTCCACTCGAAGAGCAGAAGGTGTTGGCAGGTGTAGAGGGGGCTCAGATGGCTGTTGATGCTGTTGTGGACTCTGTGTCGGTTAAGACAACATTCCGCCAGACTTTAGCCGAGAAAGGTATTATCTTCTGCTCTATTAGCGAGGCTGTTAAGGAGTATCCTGAACTTGTGAAGCAGTATCTCGGCTCGGTGGTGAGCAGTGGAGATAACTACTTTGCTGCGCTCAACTCGGCGGTCTTCTCTGATGGCTCGTTCTGCTATATTCCCAAGGGGGTGCGTTGTCCTATGGAGCTTAGCACCTATTTCCGTATCAATGCGGCGGGTACCGGCCAGTTTGAGCGTACGCTGATTGTTGCCGATGAGGGTTCCTATGTGAGCTACCTGGAGGGTTGTACAGCCCCGATGCGTGATGAGAATCAGTTGCACGCAGCAATTGTGGAGATTGTGGTGATGAAGGATGCGGAGGTTAAGTACTCGACAGTGCAGAATTGGTATCCTGGCGATAAGGAGGGACGAGGTGGTATCTATAACTTCGTGACCAAGAGAGGCTTGTGTAAGGGCGAGAACTCCCGTTTGTCGTGGACTCAGGTAGAGACCGGCTCGGCAATCACCTGGAAGTATCCGAGCTGTGTGCTGGCTGGTGATAATAGCGTGGGCGAGTTCTACTCGGTGGCGCTTACCAACAACTACCAGCAGGCCGATACGGGTACTAAGATGATACATATTGGCCGTAATACTCGTAGCCGTATTGTGTCGAAGGGTATCTCGGCGGGCAAGAGCGAGAATAGTTATCGTGGCTTGGTTAAGGTGTTGCCTGGTGCCGAGGGAGCGAGAAACTACTCGCAGTGCGACTCGCTGCTGATTGGCGATAAGTGTGGTGCTCATACCTTCCCTTATGTCGATGTGCGCAATCGCTCGGCTGTTGTGGAGCACGAGGCTACGACGAGTAAGATTAGCGACGACCAACTCTTCTACTGCAATC
>JAGBTK010000031.1 GCA_017631375.1 Tidjanibacter sp.
GGGCATTCAATATATTAGCTTCTCTGTTTGTTGTACACAAGCATATAGGAGAAACCGACAAAGGAATGGATATGTCGGTATGGCGATTGAGTATCTCTTTCACATTAAGCATTTCGCCACTTTCTGGGGCTTGGAAATCTCGCTGACTAATATCTCCGTGGCGAATATGATTAAGTATAGATAGAAACAGATTGTCATTCCCTTGACGGTGCACTGTCTTTAGGCAAAAACAACGAAAATCTGCTTTCGCCCAATTCTGTGTTTGGAATGCGTATATACCTCCGAGCGTTTCAACGATTGTCCGTTCTTCCTCTTCCGACTTAACGACAGGTGGCAACTGATAAAAGTCTCCGACCAAAATTATTTGTTTTCCACCAAATGGACGCCTTCGATCAGTACCACGCATCACCTGACGCAACCTGTAATCAATAGCCCAGAACAAATCGGCTCGCACCATTGATATCTCATCTATCACAACAACATCTACACTCCTTATGAGTTCACGCTGCTTCTTGCTTGCAATAGGTTCTATGCTATCTTCCGACAGCAAACCCGGTGTCAAACGCAGAAAGCTGTGAATTGTACTTCCTCCAATATTTACTGCGGCGATACCTGTCGGCGCAAGAAATACACATTGTCTGGATGTTAGTCGTTTGAATTCCTGAACAATTGTTGACTTACCTGTGCCTGCCTCGCCTGTCAGAAATATATTGTGACCTAACAACATCTCATTCAGAGCCTTTTGCTGCTCTTCTGCTAATTTTATTTTTGCCATAGCGTTTATACTTTATCTTCTCACAAACTCATACACCTCTCGCAGGTAGTCATCAATATTTTCGTCAATGTAGAAACAATCCTTTTGCGGACGCCAATGTAAATATACCTTATCCGAGAATAGGTCCTTATGCTTCTCTACATTCGGCATATCTTCGGTGAGGCTATCGAAATAGTCCTTGAAATATAGTTGAGTACGGTTGTAAATCTCCTGCCCCAGTCGGATTTGTGGCGCACGATTTTGCTCAGCCTCGCGCACAAACTTATCCCTGAACTCTTCGAACGAACAACGCTCCCACCACTTCCAACAGCAGCCATCTTGCTCTTCCCAATGCTGATGCTTGATCTTAACTTCCACGCAAAAGTCATTCATACGCAGAATGTCGGGAATGGAATATGGTTTATGGTCCCACAAATCGTGAATGGCGTGGCAGATGCAGATATGGCTCAACTTATCGGCTGCGGGCTGAACTGACTCATACCAAGTTGTGCCATCGTTGAGGTCGTCTTTTATTCCTAACTCTTCGCGGGTCATCTCGGGGCTATAATTGGCTGGCGAGAGAAGACACCAACAATTTTCCACCTCCTCTAATTTCAGATGCTCGCAAGTGTATAGCCAGTCAATAATGCAAAACATCTCGTAGAATTCCGAGCCGTAATAGTTGTCATTCGCCATTGGCAAAACCGAACTGTGCCCATTCGGCGAGAACCTAAGCGAGCCCTCGACCTCCACATCGTTATCAAATTCGGGATCGTAGGTCGCAGTTGCCATTTTGCGATAGAGCGCCTCGGTGCGAGCATACATTTTCTGCGTGAGGTCGTACAAACGACTGTTCACCTGCTCCATACGCACCACCTCCTCGGGCGTAGCAACAAACATCTTATCGAGCAGATGTTTGCGCTCCCAGATTAGGCATTCCACCTGCTCGCATTTGCGTTGCGAGCGAGTCCACTCCATATTAAACTCCGTGATGGCAAGAATCCTCTCTTCGATTTTCTGCACCTGCGCTCGCAAGTGGGTATATTTTTCGTTTTACATATTGTGTTATTTTTCGGCAAAAATACACCCTCAAACTGCCAGAATTTGTCAGAGTGACACAAAGAATACTTGATTTGAGGGTCGCTTTGGCAACCCCCGCTCCTTTAAACAGAAAAGTAGCCTTGTGGGCTACTTTTCTGTTTGAGCGGAAAACGGGGCTCGAACCCGCGACCCTCAGCTTGGGAAGCTGATGCTCTACCAACTGAGCTATTTCCGCAAATGGTTGTGCAAAGATAGAGTTTCTGTCTGTAAAACTATCGCACAAACCAACTTTTATATCACAATAAAGAAATCAACTTCTCAACCTCCTCGTCGGTGGTGGACCAGCTAGTGACAAATCGGACTACGCTCTCACTCTCGCCGCGTGGGCCCCACATTTCGAAGCTGGCGTGGTGTAGTAGTCTGTCAACCACATCGTTAGGCAATCGGAAGAATTGTTGATTGGTGGGGGAGTTGCCCACAACCTCGTATCCCTTTGCGGCAAAGGCATCTCTAATCCTCATTGCCTTGCTCACAGCCTCCCTGCCAATCCTGAAATAGAGGTCGTCCTTAAACAGAGCACTGAACTGAATACCTAACAGGCTGCCCTTAGCCAGCAGTGCACCGTGTTGTTTAACCAATGGGAAGAAGTGGCGGAGGAGTTTTGTGTTGGTCACAACCACCGCCTCGCCAAACAGTGCGCCTACCTTAGTGCCGCCAATATAAAATACATCGCTCAGTCGGGCAATATCCTCAATCGTCACGTCGCCATCCTCGGCAGCCAGACCATAGCCAAGGCGTGCGCCATCAATATACATAGGTATATTGTGGCTGTGGCAGACACTGCTCAGAGCCTCCAGCTCCGCAAGCGAATAGACAGTGCCATACTCGGTCGGGAAGGATATATAGAGCATTCCGGGCGCAACCATATGCTCGTAGGTATCGTCGGCGTAGAAATTACGGATATACTTATCAACATCCTCAGCCCTCACCTTGCCATCGTAGGATGGAAGGGTGAGCACCTTGTGGCCTGTTGCCTCAATAGCACCCGACTCGTGTACGTTGATATGGCCACTCTCGGCAGTAAGCACTCCTTCGTGGTGCGCCAATACTCCGTCAATTACCGTTGCGTTGGTCTGAGTGCCACCCACCAAGAAATATACCTCTGCCTCGGGTGCATTACACACTCGGCGTATCACCTCGCGTGCCTCGGCAGTATAGTCGTCGCAACCGTAACCTACACGCTTAGTGAGGTTTGTATCAATCAGCGCCTGCAATACTTCGGGGTGTGCACCCGCCATATAGTCGCAGTCGAAGTAGAGTTTTTCCTGCATCTTGCTATCGTGTTAATTGGAGTAAAATAGTTACTCCTTAAACTTTATTTCGTGGTTTTCAAGGCTCTCGATAACTGCCAGCGACTCAACTCGCATACCCTTCTCTCGCAAGAACTTGGCTCCGTTCTGGAACTCCTTTTCAATCAGGAAGCCCATACCGACAATCTCAGCACCGACTTCTTCAACTATCTCCATAATGCCAAGAGCCGCATTTCCGTAGGCTAAGAAATCATCAATAAAGAGAATTTTATCCTCCATCTTCAGGAACTCCTTGCTAATACAGATAGGGTAGGCCTGCCACTTGGTAAATGAGTGCACGGAAGCGGTGAGCATACCTTCCATAGTAGAAGGTTTCTGCTTCTTGGCAAAGACCACCGGCAATCCCATCTTCAAGCCTGTCATCAGTGCAGGAGCGATACCACTCGCCTCTACGGTGAGGATTTTGGTTGCGCCACTATCTGCAAATCGGCGTGCGAACTCCTCGCCAATTTGTTCCATAAGTTTGGGGTCTAACTGGTGGTTAAGAAAAGCATCTACCTTAAGAATACCCTCGTCGAGGCACTTACCCTCGCTCAATATTTTATCTCTGAGTAACTTCATAAATGTTGCATTTTTACAAATATACAAAATTTGTTGTGAGTTAGCTACACTTAGACCTAACTTTTTTTTACCCCAAAATATAAAAAGAGCGGAAGAGGATATTTTGTGTCATTCATCTCTTCCGCTCTGATTAATCGTTGTACTCTTCAACCAGACTACTTTTTATTGCCAGTGGAGATACCCTCACGCATTGCAGTATCAGCCTGGATGTTCTGCATCTTGTAGTAATCCATAATACCCAAGTTGCCGTTACGGAAAGCTTCAGCCATAGCCAGAGGAACCTCAGCCTCAGCCAAGATAACCTTTGCGCGTGCATCCTGTGCTTTTGCCTTGTTCTCCTGCTCCAATGCTACTGCCATAGCACGACGCTCCTCTGCCTTAGCCTGAGCAATATTCTTATCTGCATTTGCCTGGTCAATCTGCAACTCTGCACCGATGTTCTTACCGACATCAATATCTGCAATATCAATCGAGAGAATCTCAAATGCAGTACCTGCATCCAGACCCTTCTCCAATACAACGCGTGAGATATTGTCGGGATTCTCCAACACCTCTTTGTGCGATAGGGCAGAACCAATCGACGATACGATACCCTCGCCTACACGAGCCAATACGGTCTCCTCGCCTGCACCACCAACCAACTGCTTGATATTGGCACGAACAGTTACGCGAGCCTTTGCAATCAGCTGAATACCATCCTTAGCCACAGCCGACACGGGAGGAGTGTTGATAACCTTAGGGTTAACCGACATCTGCACAGCCTCAAATACATCACGACCTGCCAGATCGATAGCCGAAGCCATCTTAAAGTCAAGCGCAATACTTGCCTTCTCAGCCGAAACAAGTGCGTGAACTACATTTGCTACATTACCGCGGGCCAGATAGTGAGCCTCGAGTTCGTTTGCATTGAGTTTCAGACCTGCCTTAGTACCCTCAATCATTGCCGAAACGATAATCGATGGTGGTACCTTACGCCAGCGCATAAGAATCAACTGCAAGAGCGAAATTCTTACATTTGACACAAGTGCCGAGAACCAGAGCCCGATAGGCACAAAATAGAGAATCAACCAAAGAAGGATAATGGCTACTAATGCCACTATCGCATAAAATCCCATAGTGTCCATAATTTGTTAGTTTTTATTGTTTTTATATCTATTTATGTCTATTCTACTTTTCGTACGATAATGGTGAAATTCTCAAAATCCATCACTTCTATCTCGCTGTGCTGATCGATGTATTTATCAATCGAGCGAGCCTCAAATACCTTACCATCAATTATTACCTTACCTGAAGGTGCCAGACGGGTGATGCTCTCTCCCTTTGCTCCGCGCTCAATGTTCAACTCCTCGGCGGGGGTCTGTGAGCGAGAGTCAATGTTGTCCTTGAGCGAAAAACGCTGCCAAAAATTGCCTTTTACGGCAATGGCAATAGTTGCAATCGCAGAGATAATAGCGGCAATAAGAATAATCCAGCCACCCTCACTGCCAAAATCGGTATAGCCCTTATAGATTGCAATGGCATAGGAAATAATTGCGCCAATACCTGCAACGCTTACACCCGGCAATAGTACTATCTCAACCAGTAGGAGAAGCATCGCAATCAAAATTAAACTAACTATCAGCCACATAATTATATCGTTTTTATCTGTTCAGTTCGATGATTTTGGTTGAGAGCGAACTATCGGTAGCCACAATCGCCTCAGCCACCTTGACTGCTGTATCCTTCTCGGGGAAGGTGCCTACGGCAAAGATGGTCTTGCCGGATGCTCCATCAACCAGACGAGATATCTCCTTGCCCGGTGCTGCTGCGCGAATTGCCTCACGGACATTGTCGGAGAGTGCCGAACCTGCTCCGTGAATCTCTATTCGGTGACGAATGTTTGCTGCTGTTGTCGTGTTCTTTTGTTTTGTGGTGCCGGATGTGGTTGCAGCAGGCTGAGAGGGTGTGTCGCTATTTACAACCTCAACCGAACTTTTGTCATCCACTATCTTCATACCTACCTCTTCGGTGGGCTCGAGAGTGTACTCTCCGTTGCACCAAACCACGATTCTGGGCTGACGGAATCCCATAGCCTTCAATGCCTCAACCCCCGCAGTTGCTGTTGCAAAGGTTGGGTAGTCGCCTACATAGTAGTAGTATCTCTTGTCGCTCTTACGCTCTACGCTCAGAGGAGAAGCGTTACGGAAGATATTGATCGCCTGCTTCTGAGTGTAGCTGCCGACCAAGATACGATATACAGCACCCTCATCGGGAATTATCGCATCAGGAATAGGATTGCGGGTGGAGTAGATGGATGTTGCTCCCTTTGTTGCGGCAGCATACTCTACATCCTCAGCCAACTTTGGTCCTACAATAGGCGGAAAAAGGTAGTCGTTAGGTGCGATTGCTTGTAACGCACGACTCAGCGAATCAGCAGCGGGAGCAATACTGAGTGCCTCTGCCATATCGCGTTCCATTGTGATTATCAGTTTCTTGTGGATAGGGAAGAGAGCCACTGCACGGCTATAACTGAGGTCTGAAATCTCTTGCTCCTCGGCTCTCGACTGCGTCATCAACTTGCTGAACTTCTCCATCATTACACTCTTATTCTCCTTATCGAGAATAAGGTTATATGCGTAACTCTTAGTGTCGATTATCTGTTGTTGTTTGATAGCAATGCTATCGGTAATCTGTCCATTGACAGCGTCAAGGCGATGGAACTCATTGTATATTGCCATAGCCGCAGCCACATCTGTCGCCTGATAGAATTGTGAATCGAGCGCAATCATCTTTTGATATTGGTGACGGATGATCTGCATATAGTTATCCACTGACTTTTCGGTGATTTGCGCTGCTTTGAGCGATGCATAGACATCGGCTGGAAGATTGTTCTCAAAGAAAGCATTTTCGATAAGTATCACTCTGTCCTCGCCACCTGCCGAGTTGAAAATCCTGTCGTCTGCTATCTCAATCGGAGTATCAGCAGGAGTTGCAGTAGCAGTAATAGTTGCAGTTGCGTCTGTCTGTTCCAACTTCTGCATCTGAGCCGCTACATCTTCAATTGAGCTATGCAGGCTGAAGATCTTTGCCTCCAAATCGAGAATTATCTCGCCCTGCTTCGCTTTGCCGTCGTCATCTGCCTCGGCGTAGAGTTTGCGAGCCGAGGAGAGTAAAACATTGAGCGAATCTTCGCTTGCAGTGAGTCGGACAAAACTCTCTTTCAGCGACTGATAGAGTGTGCCCTCGTCTGTCTGTGCCGAAGCCACAAGCGGCAGCGACAAAGAGAGAACGGTAAGGCTGAATATCTGTATTAATAAGTGTTTCATAATATCTCTAAATCCACCATTTCATTAAGAATAGTTGTATGAGGCCGAATATCTCCAAACGGCCAAGCAGCATAAGCAGTGTTCCGAATAGTTTTGCAAACTCAGGCAGAGCAGCAAAGCTGTCGAAACCACCCATACTACCAAAAGCGGGGCCTACATTGCCCGTCCAGGTCAGTGCAGCAGTAAAACTTGTGCCAATATCCATACCGCAAGCCGTATTGACTATTGAGCCTAAAATTACCAACATAACGAACATTACTATGTAAAGAATTGCGTAGTTGACACTTTCGCTATCCTGAGTAGTGCCGTCTATCTTGGTGCGCATAACAGCAGTAGGGTGCTGTTGCTTGATGAAGTTCTGTTTTATCAGTTTGCCGGCCAATATCACGCGGTCGGTTTTAAGACCTCCCGAAGTGGAGCCCGCACATCCACACTGTATGCCCAACAGTATTATGCAAAGCAGTGCAATAGGAGGCCATAAGTTTGCATCGGCAGTGGCAAATCCCGTAGTTGATACCATCGATATACCCTGGAAGAAGCCATAACGAGCTGCCTCGCCAAAGGAGTCGTAGTTGCCGGAAATTACCAGCGAGAGGGAGATGATAGTGCAGGCTATAAGAGTAGATATCAGATAGTAACGCGCAATCTCCGAGCGGAACATATTATTCTTTTTGCCGGTAAATGTGGCATAGATAACTCCCAGATGGATACCGCCAATCAGCATAAAGAAGATGGCAACCAGATCAATCCAAACATTATTATAATAGGCCAACGAGGCGTTCTTTGTACTAAAACCACCGGTTGCCGATACTGAGAACGAGTGGTTGATAGCATCAAACCAATCCATACCTGCAACCTTGAAGAGCAGGGTGCTCGAAATTGTAAGGCCGATATAGACCATACAGATAATCTGTACAATTTTACGGGTGCGATAGCGGTAGTTGTCGCGTGCAAGCGATGACAGCTCAACACTCGTAATCGTTGAGCGTGCCTTACCAAACGAGGGCAGGATAACGAGTGAGAAGATAACTACACCCGCACCACCAAGCCAATGGGTCGAAGAACGCCAGAATAGTAACCCTTTGGGGAGTGCTTCGATGTTGCTGAGGATTGTGGAACCTGTGGTGGTAAATCCGGAAACGCTCTCGAACCATGCATTTGTAAATGTAAACTCGCCACCCCACATCAGGAAGGGGAAGGTACCGACCACGCACGACATAATCCACGCGCCAATCATAATCGCATAACTCTCTTTTGAGTTGATCTGGCGTGTAGATTTGACAAATATCATCGGGAATAGGCCGAGTGTAGCGGTCAGCAAAGTCGATAGCATCAAGGGTGTGTAACCGCTGTCAATGCCGTTGGTGTATGAGATTAAGGCCGATATCAGCATAAATGCTGCGTTGAATAACAGCACCATACCGATATATCTGAGTACGACGTGAAATCTCATAACTTATTGTGATTAAGCGTTTTTGCTCTTTTGCAGTTCAATCAGTTTCTCGATACTCTCCTTGAGTTTGCTGATCTCATTGTTTCCCTCAACATTGGGGTTGAATGGCACACGAGTCGCCAGGTAGTGATCAAGACTCTTGTTGATTCTGAGTATTGGCTTGATGTAGAAGAAATCGATAAAGAAATGGAACATCAATACAACCAACACCGCAACAAGCAGAGTCAGAATACTCGGGGTGATTGTACGATAGGCATTGTCCTCAACCATAGCGGTACGCTGGGCAATCGAGCTCTGAGGTGATGCCATGTATCGTTTTACTGCATTGTCAAGTGCATAATATGCAGGGAGATACTCCTCTAAAAATCTCTTTGCGTCGGGGCGAAAGGCTTCGAGCGAGCCTGTTGTGTCGTTGATGATCGGTGTGGGGGCAGGGGAGAGGTATGCCTCTACGATAGAACGATATTGCTTCTCGGCATTGGTTACTGCATCGAGATCGGTGCCGTGAATCATCACCTCCATAGCCTCCGAGTATGCATTGTCGAACTCGCTTGTGCCCTCATTATACTCGCTGTCGGGCTGGATGTGCTCGGTAGCCACCATACGAAGGATTGCACTATTCTGCTTTTGCAGGCCCGACATCATCATTGCAGCCAGATCGCTGCCTCTGTCGCCGGCCTCAACAATCTCTCGGGCATCCTCTCTGAGTCGCCCAAGTTCAGCAATAGAGATGGCAACTGCAAAAAGTAGCAGCGCCACCAAACTGAAAAAACCTATCGTTATTCTTCTGCGAAGTCCCATCATAAATGGTATTTAATTAGCAAATATAAGAATTTAATCAATAACTTGTCCTGTAAGAGTGCAATTATTGTCAATCTCTCCAAGTTTGACTCTGACAATCTTCCCCGCCAGTGAACGATTGGCCGGAATCTGCACCTTTACATAGTTTTCGGTATAACCAAACATCTTCCCGTCTTTTACGCTGTTTTCCACTAGGATAGCAGCCTCCGATCCGCACCACTTCTTGCAAAAATCGTAGTGTAATTGCTGGCACAAATCACCAAGTCTGCCTGCTCGGGTGCGTTTGTCCTGCTCGCGTACCTTGTGCGGCATAGTAAGTGCCGGTGTGTTTTCTCGCTCGGAGAAGGGGAAAATATGAAGATATGCAGGCGCAAGGGTGGAGAGGAAATTGTATGTTTCCTCAAACTCTACCTCGCTCTCACCAGGGAATCCGACAATCACATCGATACCGATAAATGCGTCCGGCATAACCGATCGGATTTTGGCTATTCTGTCTGCATAGAGGGCAGTCGTGTAACGACGACGCATCAGCCCCAGAATTTTATCCGAGCCACTTTGCAGCGGAATATGGAAGTGAGGTTGGAACTTGGCAGATGCAGCGCAGAACTCTATGATCTCATCCGTGAGCAGATTGGGCTCAATGGAGGAGATACGGTAACGCTCTATACTCTCTATTTTGTCTAGCTCACGAAGCAGGTCAATGAATTTTTCTCCCGTAGTGCGGCCAAAATCTCCCGTGTTGATACCTGTAATGACAATCTCCTTTACCCCCTTTCCAGCGGCTGCCTCGGCCTGAGGAATAATCTCGCTGATGGGAATGTTGCGACTGCAACCACGCGCATAGTGAATAGCGCAATATGCACATTTATAGTCACATCCGTCCTGAACTTTCAGGAAAGAACGAGTGCGGTCGCCCGAAGAACACGATGCAAAGAAGGTGGATATCTCCTCTGCCGAGCAACTATGTACAATAGGGGAGCTCTGCTTGGCGTGGAGAGCCGAAACCTTCTCGAACAGATTAACCTTCTCGTTGTTGCCAAGTACGATATCCACACCCTCAACCGATGCGGCCTCCTCGGGTGATAATTGTGCAAAGCATCCTGTTATTGCTATGATTGCCGAAGGGTTTTCGCGATGGATGCGGCGCGCTATGTTGCGACACTTCTTATCGGCGTGTTCGGTTACGGTACAACTATTGATGATACAGATGTCGGCCTCGCTGCTACGAGTAGTGCGTTGAAAGCCTCCGGTCTCGAACTCTCGAGCAAGCGAAGAACTCTCCGCAAAGTTGAGTTTGCAACCAAGTGTGTGTATATATACTTTTCTATTTTGTTCCATATCTCTCTTATTATTATGCGAATTTAGGAAAAAAATAGGAAAATGACTACATTTGCCGAATAATTATTCCTTTCAGGGGGCGGTGAGAATGTTTTGTATCGCTCGCTGAGGGGGTAGAGTTGATAGTTGTGATCGAGTTTCTGACAGATATATTTGCATACCGCTTTTTGGCCAATGCCGTAGTTGCCGCTATCCTTTGCGGAGTGTGTTGCGGCATTGTAGGTACCTATATGGTTGTGCGCCGATTGGTCTTTCTCGGTGGCGGTATCACCCACTCCTCGTTTGGCGGTATAGGATTGGCTTACTTCTTGGGTATCAATCCATTGTGGGGCGCGGGAGTTTTTGCTCTGCTCTCGGCAGTAGGCATTGAAGCCTCTTCGAGAAAAGGTCAGATTCGCGAAGATTCGGCAATCGGTATTATGTGGAGCGTGGGAATGGCGATCGGTATTCTGTTTATCTATCTTACGCCCGGCTATGCTCCCAATCTGATGAACTTTTTGTTCGGTAACATTCTGACCGTTACCACTGTAAATATCCAATTATTGGCTTTGTTGGCAGTGGTGTTGGTAGTGCTGTTCTCTGTATGGCATAGGCAGGTGATGTTTGTGGCCTTCGATAGAGATTATGCGGAGAGTCAGGGCGTGCGAACAGGGGTTGTGGCATATAGTGTCGCTATACTGACAGCAATCACCATTGTTCTGTCAATCAGAGCCGTAGGTATTGTGATGCTGATATCGTTGCTTACCATACCTCCCGTTATAGCCAACTCGCTTTCCGGCTCATATAAGCGTATCACCATCTGGTCGGTGGTAATTGCTATTTTTGGTAATCTTGCGGGATTGTTTGTCAGTTATAGACTCGATGTTCCGGCAGGTGCAGCGACTATTTTTTTGCTGACTGTTGTGTTGATTGGAGTAAAACTTATACCTTTGTGCAAATTTAGAAGAGTAGAAGCAAAGTGAAGAAGATAGATAGATTTGTTCTGAAATCATACTTGGGCCCTATGGTGCTCACGTTCTGCATCGTACTCTTTATTATGATGATGAACTTCGTGTGGCGCTATATCGACGAGCATGTCGGTAAGGGTCTTGACTTTGGAGTCATTGTCGAATTGCTCTTCTACGCAATGGCCAATACTATGCCGATGGGTCTGCCTCTTGCTACTCTGCTGGCAGCAATTATGACGATGGGCAACCTTGGCGAGAACTACGAACTTTTGGCTATGAAATCTGCGGGTATGTCTTTGCCCCGCATCTTGCGACCTCTGATTATCGTTGTGGTTTTTGTGGCGGTGGGTAGTTTCTTTATTGCCAACAATCTGGTGCCGTATGCCAATAAGCAGATGATGGCCATTCTGTACGATATCAAGCAGCAGAAGCAGACACTTGAGTTTAAGGATGGCATCTTCTTTAACGGTATCGACAATATGAGTATCCGTGTCGAGCATCAGGATCCTGTTACGGGTGAGCTGTTCGGAGTATTGATTTATGATACTCGTGATGCGAGTGGTAATATGACAACCACAATGGCCGAATCGGGCTATATCCGCATCTCTGACGATAAGCAGTTCCTGCTCGTAACACTCTACAATGGTGAGACTTACGAAACAACTCGAAATTATCGTTGGTCGGAAGAGAATAATCTGCGACACCATATCTTTGCCGAGCAGAATGGAGCAATCAAGATGGATGGCTTTGCTTTTGAGCGTTCGGATGTGTCACTTTTCAATTCGAGTCAGACCAAGAAAGTTACCGAGTTGCAGTTGGATATAGACTCTTTGTCGCATTTGGCGTCAATCAATACCCGTCGCTCATATCAACCACTTTTGGAGACATATCTCTTCTCGTTGGATAGGAATGTTATGGGTATGCTCGACACTGTGGAGGTGAAGCGCGCTCCGATGAAGCAACTCGACTTGACGGACTCGATATTCAATGCCGACTATTATCGTACTTTCCTCTTGTGGGATAAGGCGGCAAATCAGGCAGAGAACTCTCGTTCGATCCTCTCATTTAACGAGTCAACTGCTAAGGATAACCTAAACCAACTCTATAAATCGCAAGTGGAGTGGCATAGAAAAATTGCACTTCCTTTCTCGGTGATTATCTTCTTCCTGATTGGTGCGCCGCTGGGTGCTATTATTCGTAGGGGTGGCCTGGGAATGCCTACGGTAGTGTCTGTGCTCTTTTTCGTGTTCTACTACATTGTGAGTATGATGGGCGAGAAGATGGCAAAAGAGGGCTCTATGGGGGCATTTGAGGGTATGTGGCTGTCGTCAATCATCCTTTTCCCGATAGCTATCTATCTGACTTATAAGGCAACAAACGATTCCAATCTGCTCAATGTCGATTGGTACTATATGAAATATGTAGCCGTGCGTGATTGGTTGCGCAATCGTTTTGGTAAAAAGAGTAGTAAGAAACTGAGTGTGAAGAATAATGGATAAGAGCGCAAAAGAACTCCGAATAGTATATATGGGTACTCCCGATTTTGCAGTTGAGCCTTTGAGGGCTCTGGTCGATGGGGGATACAATGTTGTTGCTGTGGTAACTATGCCCGATAAACCCGCAGGTCGTGGCCAGAAGATGCAGCGTAGTGCAGTGGGACAGTATGCTACCGAACAGGGACTCCCTCTGCTGCAACCCGAAAAACTTAAATCGGAGGAGTTTGTAGAGACCTTCAATGCACTTGAAGTGGACTTGGGTATTGTGGTGGCTTTCAGAATGTTGCCTGAGGTGATATGGAATGCGCCAAAGCTCGGTACTTTTAATCTTCATGCTTCGCTTCTGCCTCAGTATCGTGGTGCTGCGCCTATCAATTGGGCTATTATCAATGGCGATAAAAAGAGTGGAGTTACCACCTTCTTCCTTAATCACCACATAGACGAGGGTGCTATTATTGAGCAGGCCGAGGTGGAGATTACAGAAGATGAGAGTGCCGGCTCACTCCATGATAAATTGATGTGGCGAGGTACCGAACTTGTTGTTTCTACCGTAGAAAAAATTGCAGCCGGTAATTTTGAACCACTACCTCAATATGCCGAGTGTGAACTTCGCTCTGCACCCAAGATTTTCAAGGACGATTGCCATATCGATTTCGGTTGCAATGGTGAGCAGATTGTTAATTTTGTGCGTGGGCTCTCTCCCTATCCTGCTGCTTGGTTTGCCCTGTCGGATATCCTCTCTGTAAAGGTATTTAAAGCGCACTTTGAGCCTGCTGAGGTGAAAGGTGAGGTAGGCACAATAGCCACCGACGACCGCACCTATATCAAGGTAACCTGCGCCGATGGCTATATCTATCTGGATGAGTTGCAACTATCGGGAAAGCGACGAATGGCTGTTGCTGATCTGCTCAGAGGATTTCGCGGAATTGCCGATTACAGAGCAATTTAACCCCGCTTCGATAAACCAACTCTTTATATTGTCGGCAATGCAACCGACAAGATTATCTATGGCCTCTGTTGCTGCCCAGGCATTGTGAGGCGATGCGATAAGTTTATAGGGATCTTTCAGTGCCAGCAAAGGATTGTCGGCCTTCATCGGTTCTATGGAATAGGTGTCAATTCCGGCACCTGCAATTATTCCGTTGTTAAGTGCGTCAGCAAGTGCTGCTTCATCAACAATGCCGCCGCGTGCTACATTGATAAGTATGGCGGTAGGCTTCATCTGTTGCAACTCCTCAGCACCAATCAAACCACGAGTCTTCTCCGAGAGAGGGCAGTGAATAGAGAGAATGTCTGCCCAGCTAAGTAGCTCGCTCAGGCTCTTTTGTTCATATTTCTCCTCTCTCGCAACTCCCGAAGTCGAATGGTAAGCCACCGAGCAATTAAAAGCCTCAGCCAGATGGGCTACTCGTCGTCCGATATTGCCAAGACCTATAATGCCCCAATTCTTCCCGTTTAGCGAGTAGAGCTTGCGATCAAAATTAATCCAGCGTGGCGAAGCGGCATACTCTCCACTCTTTACATAGTTGTCGTAATAGGCTACTTGTCGAAGTAGTGCAATGGCATCTCCAATGGTCGTTTCAGCCACTGTTTCAGTCGAATAGCCCACTGCATTTCGCACAATGATTCCTCTTTCGGCAGCGGCAGGCAGATCGATGTTGTTCATCCCCGTGGCAGCCACGCAGATAAGTTTGAGACAGGGCAGGGCATCCATCGCCTCAGCCGAGATGGGTACTTTGTTGGTGATTACAATATCGGCATTTTGACATCTCTCTACCACATCGGCAGGGGTGGAGGTTTGGTATTCTGTGTAGTTGCCGAGTTTGGTTATGCTGCTGAGATCTGCTCCGCCAAGACTGAAAGCATCGAGAAAAACGATATTAGGTTTCATTGGTATATGTAATATAATCTATTTCAATTCGTTAATCAAGTCGCGCACAACTACTGACGCGCAGTGACAGCCAAAGATGGCTGGCATATAAGATATGGTGCCGACATTTGACTTTTTGTTCTGTTCTTCGCAGATAATCATTGCACCTTCGCGCACAGGTTCGGGAGAGAAAACAGCCCATACACCACTTCTTATGCCCATTTTGTGGAGGCGTTTGCGCAACATATGAGCAAGAGGGCAGTGGTGCGACTTTCCGATATCCTTCACCTCAACAAGTTCTGGCTGGGTCTTTGCACCGGCTCCCATAGCACTGACAACCTTCATATTTCGATCAAGGGCAGCCTTGATTAGATTGGCTTTTGGGGAGAGAGTATCGATGCAATCTACCACATAATCAAAGGGTGCCGAGTCGAGAAGGTCGAAGGTCTTTTGGTCTTTTATATAGTCATTTACGACGGTAAGCTCAACCAAAGGATTAATATCCTTCAATCGTTCTGCCATAACCTCCGCCTTGGGTCTTCCGATTGTGCTGTTGAGTGCCAGAAGCTGACGATTGAGATTGCTCTCTCCAACCGTATCTGCATCGGCAATGGTCAGTTTCCCGATACCTGCCCTGACAAGCATCTCTGCTGCGTAGGCACCGACACCTCCGAGTCCAACCACCAGAATATGTGCGGAGCGTAAGATGTTGATCTTTTCCTCTCCTAAAAGTAACTCTGTTCTCTCCTGCCAATTACCCATATTATATCCTTGATTCAAAAATTTTTATATAGTTTTGTTTAATGCTGTGCTTTAACTCGTCAAGTGTAGTATTGCGAAGCTCTGCCACATCTTTGTAAACCTCTAAAATATCCTCACGACTCTCGTCACTCTCCAAGAAAATAGACGAAAGATCTGCCGTTTTTATTATCTCACGACAGCGAGAAGATTGTAATGAACGCGGGCCGAGACTGAGATACCAACCTTGCCTGATTATCTCTTTTGCCTGCTCTGCTGAGCCGATAAACGAGTGAAAAATTGCAGTGTTGATATCTGAATTTTTCAACATTTTAATAACATCTACAAGAGCCTTGACGGAGTGAATTATTATAGGCAAATCACGCTCTTTTGCTATTTTTATATGCTGCTCAAATACAGACTTTTGAATATCTCTATCTAAACTAATGCTATAATCTAATCCGCACTCGCCGACTGCAACAATATCGGCATTGTTTAGTGTTGAAATCTGCTGTTGATAATCGACTTTTCCGATATCCCACGGGTGAACACCGGCAGAGCATACTTTCCCATTCGGGATAGGTTCAATACCCAACCTTACCGAGTAGATGTTTGTCGACTCGGATTTGGGATTGTGTGTGTGGATATCGAATAAATCTCTCTGCATTGCTACGCATATTTCAGAAGACAAATATAACCATTTCTCTCGAAATAGAGAATAGTTCAAAATGGGTAACAAAAATATTCAAAAAGGGTGTGAAAAAGTTAACAAAAAAGGCTTATTTCTACGAAATAAATCCTATCTTTGTGCGGTTTTTTGGAATTAGTCACAAACAATTCTATAATACACAAATATTCAACTATTTACATTAATTAACTATGTCGAAAGTCATTAAATTGAAAAAAGGTCTCGACATTAAGCTTGTCGGTGCAGCCGAGAAGACCGTGGTAGAAATGCCCGTTAAAGGTCTCTTTGCAGTATGCCCGACTGACTATGAGGGTTGCACTCCCAAGATTTTAGTCAAGGCTGGTGATGTTGTTAAGGCCGGTTCGCCTCTCTTCTTCGACAAAAACCGCCCCGAGGTGATGTTCTGTTCGCCCGTAAGTGGTGTGGTTAACGCGATTAACAGAGGTGAGAAGCGTAAAGTCCTTTCGGTTGTAGTGGAGGCTGATGGCAAGCAGGAGAGTGAGACTTTTGCTACCGATTTGGCTGCCCTCTCGCGCGAGGAACTTATTAAAACACTGCTCGACAGTGGTTTATGGTCGCTCTTCTTGCAGCGTCCTTATGGTGTAATTCCTTCTTCGGCGGTAGCACCCCGTGCTATCTTCATCTCGGCATTTGACAGCGCACCGCTGGCTGCCGATATGGCATTCGTTCTCGAGGGCGAGAAGGATAATCTCCAGAAGGGTATCGAGGTGCTCTCGAAACTGACTGACGGTAAGGTCTATGTAGGCTTGAAGTCGGGTGTTAAGAGCGTATGCGAGGATTTGCAGGGTGCTGAGAAGTTCTACTTCGATGGTCCTCACCCCGCAGGTAATGTAGGTGTACAGATTCACCACATCGCTCCTGTTTCGGCTGGCGAGGTTGTTTGGACTGTTAATGTTCAGGACTTGGCAATTATCGGTCGCCTGTTCCGTACCGGCGCACTCGATATGACACGCACTATTGCCGTTACCGGTTCGCAGATTGAGAAACCTAAGTATGTTAAGTGTGTTGCAGGTGCAGGTATTAATGCAGTTGTTGCTGCTGCCGGCGGTCTGAAGGCACAGAAGGAGGGCGAGAGTGTTCGTCTGATTGATGGCAATGTTTTGACAGGTACAAAGCGTAGCGCAGATGACTATTGCAGCGTTAAGTGCAATCAGATCACTGCAATCCCCGAGGGTGACAAGTACGAGTTCCTCGGTTGGGCTATGCCTCGTCTGAATAAGTTCTCCGCTTCGCACAGCTACTTCTCGTGGCTTTGCCCCAAGAAGGAGTATGACTTGGATACCAACCTCAATGGTGGCGTTCGCGCATATGTTGTAACTGGTTTGTATGAGAAGTTGCTCCCCATGGATATCTATCCTATGTATCTGTTGAAGGCTATCCTGGCTCAGGATTTCGACAAGATGATTGGTCTGGGTATCTATGAGGTAGTAGAGGAGGATTTGGCACTCTGCGAGTTTGCTGATCCTTCGAAGACCGAGATTCAGACTATCCTCCGTGATGGTATTAACCTGATGATTAAAGAGATGTAGTATGAAAGCACTTAGAAATTTTGTTGATAAAATTAAGCCGGCTTTCTCCAAGGGAGGTAAGTTCTCGGCTCTTGGATCGACCTTCGAGGGCTTTGAGACCTTCTTGTTTGTGCCTAACACAGTTACCAAGAAGGGTTCGCACATTCGCGACTGCGTCGATTTGAAGCGTGTGATGATTGTAGTGGTGTTGGCTCTGCTGCCTGCTGCTATCTTCGGTATGTATAATGTTGGTTTGCAGCACTTCCGCGCATTTGGCGATTTGGCTGCTGCCGATTCTATTTGGCAGTGCTTCTGGTTTGGCTTCTGGAAGGTACTTCCTATTATCGTAGTATCCTATGTAACCGGTCTGGCAATTGAGTTTGCAATGGCACAGATCCGTGGTGAGGAGATTAACGAGGGCTTCCTTGTCAGCGGTATGTTAATTCCTCTGGTGATGCCTGTTGATATTCCTCTTTGGATTGTTGCTCTGGGTACTGCATTTGCTGTTGTTATTGGTAAAGAGGCCTTTGGCGGTACTGGTATGAATGTCTTCAACCCCGCTATCTTGGCTCGTGCATTCATCTTCTTTGCTTATACCTCGCAGATCTCCGGTGATCAAGTATGGGTAGAGGGTCTTGTTAAGGGTGGTGCTCTCGATACCTTCTCGGGTGCTACTCCTCTGACCCAGTTGGCAGATGGTCTTGCTCCCGCAGCATTGCAGTCGACTCCTATGGACTGGTTTATCGGTACTATACCCGGTTCGATTGGTGAGACTTCGTTTGTAGCAATTATGATTGGTGCTGCCCTGCTCCTCGTTACCGGCGTAGCAAGCTGGCGCACTATGCTGAGCGTATTTGCCGGTGGTTACCTGATGGGCTTGCTCTTCAACCTCATCGGTGCTAACGACTATATGCTTCTGCCCGCACATCACCATCTCTTGCTTGGTGGTTTCGCTTTCGGTGCTGTATTTATGGCTACAGATCCTGTCACCTCGGCTCAGACTAATTGTGGTAAGATCATCTATGGTCTTATGATTGGTGCTTTGGCAGTGCTGATTCGTGTTATCAATCCCGGTTATCCCGAGGGTATGATGCTCGCAATCCTCTTTATGAACGGTGTTGCTCCTCTGATTGACCACTATGTGGTAGAGGCTAATATCCGTCGTCGTAATAATCGTGTTAAATTAGTAAAATAGCAGAGGAGGAATAAGATATGAAATTCAAATGTAAAGTTTGTGGATACATCCACGAGGGCAACGCTGCTCCCGAGAAGTGTCCCGTATGTAGCGTTGACGCTTCGAACTTCGAGGCTGTTGATGCTCCTGCTGCTCCTGCTAAGAAGGGTTTCCTTGGTGGTAAGAACAGCAACGCATATATCGTCTTCTACTCGACTGTAATGGTAGTTATCGTTGCAGCTCTGCTCGCATTTACCGCAATGTCGCTTAAAGAGCGTCAGGATGCTAATATCCTTGGCGAGAAGAAGACCGCTATTATGCAGTCGCTCGGTATTGAGGGTAACTATGACGATGTAGTTTCGGCTTACGTAGTAGATGCAAATGGTGATGTTATGTCGCAATACAATGGCGACGACGCATTGCAGATGCTCTTCGATCTTCCCGGAGCATACGCTGCCGGTACGCTTCCCGTATTCGAGAGCAAGGCTGATGGTCTTTATGTAATCCCCGTAACCGGTAAAGGTCTTTGGGATGACATCTGGGGCTATGTTGCTTTGAAGAGTGATATGAATACTATTAATGGTGTAGTTTTCGCACACGCCGGTGAGACTCCCGGTTTGGGTGCTGAGATTGCTACTCCCAAGTTCTGGGCTATGTTCCCCGACAAGACTATCTTCGAGGGTAACGAGTATGTAGGTATCAATGTAGTTAAGGGCGGTGCAAAAGAGGGTGACAACCACGCTGTTGATGCACTGACCGGCGGTACCAAGACTTCAATCGGCTTGCAGAATATGATAAAGGATAGTATTGCTAAGTATGTGCCTTTCTTGCAGAAGGCTATGTCTAACAATGTAAATGAGTAGGACAATGAGTAATGAAGTAAAAGAGGCGCTCTTCTCTGCCAAGAATATGCAGTCGCTCACCAATCCTTTCAGCCGCAACAACCCCGTTATCGTTCAGATTCTGGGTATTTGCTCGGCACTCGCTGTAACAGTGCAGCTGAAACCTTCGGTGGTGATGGCTCTTTCGGTGACCGTTGTTACCGGTCTTTCGAACCTTATTTTGTCGCTTCTGCGTAAGGGTATTCCAGATCGTATCCGTATTATCGTGCAGTTGGTGGTTATCGCTGCGTTGGTAATCTTGGTAGATCAGGTGCTCAAAGCATTTGTTTATGATGTAAGCAAACAGCTCTCCGTATATGTTGGTCTGATTATCACCAACTGTATTGTGATGGGTCGCGTAGAGGCATTTGCACTCTCCAACAAGCCTTGGCCCTCGTTGCTCGACGGTATCGGTAACGGTTTGGGTTATGGCGTAATTCTGGTTATCATCGGCTTTGTTCGCGAGCTCTTTGGTTCGGGCACTCTCTGGGGTGTTCGCATCATCCCCGAGTCGTTCTATGAGGCCGGCTATGCAAACAACGGTCTGATGCTCTTCCCCCCGATGGCACTGATTCTGGTTGGTATCATCATCTGGGTACACCGTTCGAAAAACACTGATTTACAAGAAAAAGAGTAGCGTTAGAGTATGGAAACATTGAACCTTTTTATCAAGTCGATTTTCGTCGATAATATGGTATTCGCTTTCTTCTTCGGTATGTGTTCCTATATTGCCGTTTCGAAGAAGGTGAAGACAGCCAATGGTCTTGGCTTGGCAGTAATTTTTGTGCTCGCAGCTACTGTACCTATCAACTTCCTGATCAACAAGTATATTCTTAGCCCCGGTGCTTTGACTTGGATCAGCGATAGCTTTGCAGGTGTAGATTTGAGCTTTTTGAGCTACATCCTCTTTATTGCCGTTATTGCAGCATTTGTTCAGTTGGTTGAGATGGTGGTGGAGAAGTTCGCTCCCGCACTTTACAACCAGCTTGGTATCTTCCTCCCCCTGATTGCCGTTAACTGTGCAATTATGGGTGCTTCTCTCTTTATGCAGCAGAACAACTATCCCAATGCGGGTGTTGCTACTGTTTACGGTCTGGGTTCTGGTATTGGTTGGTGGTTGGCTATCGTTATTATGGCTGCTATCCGCGAGAAGGTGAGCTACTCGCACGTGCCTAAGGCACTCAAGGGTCCCGGTATCGCCTTTATCATCACCGGTCTGCTCGGTATGTCGTTTATGATCTTCTCCGGTATTCAGTTGTAATAGTGGAGAGTAGAGTTAAAATGTAAAGAGAGAAACAAGTTATGAGTTCTACAATTATTTTAGCAATAGTAGCCGTAGTGGTTGTTACTTTGCTCTTGGTTGCCCTTCTGTTGGTTGCTAAGGCAAAGCTGACAAGCAGTGGTGCGGTGAAGATTGATATCAACGGTGGTGACACCGTTTTGGAGGTAGAGTCGGGCAACTCGTTGCTCAATACTCTTGCCTCGCAGGGTATCCACCTTCCTTCGGCTTGTGGTGGTCAGGGTTCGTGCGGTATGTGTAAGGTACAGGTGCTGAGCGGTGGTGGCGAGATTCTGCCTACCGAGGTTGGCTTCTTTACCCGCAAGCAGCAGAAAGACCATTGGCGTCTGGGTTGCCAGGTGAAGGTTAAGGAGGATATGGCCGTTAAGATTCCCGAGTCGGTTATGGGTATCAAGGAGTATGAGTGTACCGTTATCAGCAACAAGAACGTGGCTACCTTTATCAAGGAGTTTATCGTGCAGTTGCCCGAGGGTGCTCATATGGACTTTATCCCCGGCTCGTATGCTCAGATTAAGATTCCTAAGTTTGAGATTGACTACGATAAGGATATCGATAAGGCATCGATTGGCGATGAGTATCTGCCCGCTTGGAACAACTTCAAGATGTTTGACTTGAAGTGCGTAAACAAGGAGGATACCGTTCGTGCATACTCGATGGCTAACTATCCTGCTGAGGGCGATCGCTTTATGTTGACCGTTCGTATTGCTACTCCTCCCTTCAAGGCTGACCGCAGTGGCTTTATGGATGTTAATCCCGGTATTGCATCGTCGTATATCTTTACTTTGAAGCCTGGTGACAAGGTTATTATGAGTGGTCCTTATGGCGACTTCCACCCCCACTTCGACTCGAAGCGTGAGATGATTTGGGTAGGTGGTGGTGCCGGTATGGCCCCTCTGCGTGCGCAGATTATGCACATGACCAAGACCTTGAAGACCACCGACCGTGAGATGCACTACTTCTATGGTGCTCGTGCACTCAACGAGGTGTTCTACCTGCAGGACTTCCTCGGTTTGGAGAAGGACTTCCCCAACTTCCACTTCCACTTGGCTCTGGACCGTCCCGATCCCGCAGCCGATGCAGCAGGCGTGAAGTACACCGCAGGTTTTGTTCACAATGTAATGTATGAGACCTATCTGAAGGACCACGAGGAGCCTGAGGATGTTGAGTACTACATGTGCGGTCCCGGTCCTATGTCGAAGGCCGTAGTTGGTATGCTCGATAGCCTTGGCGTTCCCGCTGAGAATATTATGTACGACAACTTTGGCGGTTAGTCTGCCGGAGCTTGTTTGATAGAGGGTGCGACCTGCCGTGTGTGGGTCGCATCTTTTTTATATATATAGGTATAATAGGGGAGTGGTGTGAGAAAAAAGGTATGGCGGTGGTAGGATTAGCGAAAAAAGTGGGCGTAGGAGTGAAAAAAAACTTCGGGAAATATGGTTGTTAAATAAATAATTTGTTAAATTTGTATCATAAACAACTAAAACCAAAAAGAAATGGCAAAATTAAGAAC
>JAGBTK010000032.1 GCA_017631375.1 Tidjanibacter sp.
CGTCTGCGACGCCTCATTTACACTCAGTAAACTTCGGCTCGCCTTTCTTCGCGAAGTCCAAAATTTCCTAAGCCATAGTGACTTCTCGGCGTTAGTGAGTTTAGTGAGTTTAAGGATTTAGTGAGTTTAAGGATTTTAAGGAGTTTAAGGAACTCTCCCTACGCTCCCTAAATCATTTTGAATTTTGAATTTTGCATTTTGAATTCTTTATGCGTCAAGTATTAAATTTTCTCTCCGACCTGCGCGAGAATAACAATCGCGAGTGGTTCGCCGAGCACAAGGAGGAGTATCTCACTGCTCAGGCGACCTTCAACCGTTTTGCCGAGGAGCTGATTGCCCGTATGGGTGAGATTGATAGCTCGGTGGCGGGGTTGACGCTTCGCGACTGCACCTATCGCATCTATCGCGACACCCGTTTCTCGCCCGACAAGTCGCCCTACAAGACCCACTTTGGGGTTATCATTGCTCCGCGTGGCAAGAAATCGGGCTACTGCGGCTACTACTTCCATATCGAGCCGTCGGGTGGTAACTATCTGGGCGGTAATATGTTGTATGTAGGTCACTACTGCTTTGAGAGGGATGTTTTGCAGAGCATTCGCGAAGAGGTTATGGACTACCCCGAGGCTATGGCTGCCGCCTTGGAGCGTGCGGAGGGTTTCGCTCTTGACCGTTCCAAAAAGCTGACCCGCACACCAAAAGGCTTCCCAACGGGCACACCCCAGGAGGAGTGGCTGAGGCTCAAACATTGGGGGCTTACCCGAAGCATTGACGAAGAGTTTATCACCGCCGAGGGTCTGGCCGAGCGTGTGGCGCGTGAGTTCGCCAAGACCACCGACTTCCTCACCATCATCAACCGCGCAATGAAGTTTGCTTTTGAGGAGCGATAGAGATATACAAATGTAAGTTATGAGTTGCAGGATTATAAACGATAGGTTTGAGATAGAGAAAATGGTAGAAGATGTTTTCTTGGGCGAGGAAGCACCTACCTATGTTGACTATGCCGATGTACAGACAATGAGGCGATTGTCAACCTTTAAAGTGGCTGTTTCGTATGGTTTAGCAGTAACCTACGATAATTATTTAGAGCACTTATTAGAGGTAATTGATGATGTGTTGACAGACAAGAAACCTTGTTTTTGCTTTTTGGCGTTTGAGGTTAATTCCGCAGTTGAGTCAAATACTTATGTAAAAGAGATATTTGATAGTATAGTTGATAGGATTTCTACTTCGGGAGCCACGGAGGTACAGTTAGATATACTTTATAGTATCAAGACACTTTCAAATATGGATAAGGATATTACAGTGAATGTAATGTTTGCTGTGCCCAAATCCGATGAAGATAAAATGGAAGATGAGCGTGTGAAGCGACTCTTAAAAGAATATTGCTTGGAAAAACGGCCTCCTTTTTCTGTTAACTTGGATGAGTGGGCAACTATAATAGAGTAATAATTTGCAGTCAAATAGAGAGCCTGCCTAAAATCGTTAGGCAGGCTCTCTATTGTATTAACCGATATATCCTATCTGGTCGTTCCATTTCAATGGGCCGTTACAACAAGGACAATAGTTGTAAGGAAAGCAATTTTCACACCAAATCGCTCCACATCCAGGACAACGATAGATTCTATCGTCTTTGTGGCAATTACCACAAGTGGGACAGTTAATAAAAATGGTGTTCATAATTCAAGGAAATGAATGCTTCAAAATATTTGAAATCTCACTATCCGATATACCCTATTTGGTCGTTCCATTTCAATGGGCCGTTACAACAAGGACAATAGTTGTAAGGTGCGCATCTTTCACATAAAATCTTTCCGCAACTTGGGCAACGATATACTCTGTCATCCTTTTTAGGATTACCGCAAGTGGGACATCTAAAAAAAGTACTGCTCATAATATTATAACTTATTTGGAATGCTCTACTCATTTTACGGCTTTTCGATTACTCCGTTGTACCAAATAGATGTTTTGAAATACGCACAAAAAAAGCGCGGTACTGATTAGTATCCTCGCTTTGGGGTGTTTGGCGTAACCTCGACAAAAGAATAACTAAAAAGCCCGCGCCATAGGCACGAGCATTTCAACCATTATTCCTTTTTGTCTTGTTATAGTCGCCAAACTTCCAAAGCAAAAGAATAAAGCTAAAACGCTTTTCCGATATGTCTAAATTGTGCGTATGTAACTATACGCGATGTTTCATAGGCAGGTTAGTATTTTTAATAAAATCCAATCATACAAAACTACGATTTATTTATGAGAAAGACAATATCTTTATTGTAAAAGTTGGTTGTGGTATGATTATCAGTGTTGCCCGTTTGCTTTTCCCAACTTTTTTTTTATTTTTGCCATTAGTGGAGATAGTCTGCTTTTCTGAGGAGCAGATGTGCGGTGGGTTATGTCTAACCAAACAACTTAAACGCTATGAAGAGAGTCTTTGCAACAACAGTTTGTCTGTGTCTTATGCTCTTGTGTGGCACTCAGGCTAAGGCACAGTTAAATCCAACAACTCATTTAGAACAGTGGAAGTATGCCTTCTCCGAAGAGGGTAAACAGCATTGGCAACCCGAATTTACAGCCCGTGCCTTTTTAGGACCGTATGAGGGTGGTTTGGCTGTTACGGGTGGTGTACGAGTGGATAATAAACGCACACTTGGAGGTCGCATTACTATCTCTGAGTCGGGCTCTACTCTTATGCCGAGTGAGTATTTTATTACCTTGTCAGCGAATTTTCGCAAATATCTCCACTTTGGCCCACGAGAGATAATCTCACTTTACAGCGATTTCCACGCAGGATTGGGTATAGTATATAAAACAGATAAGGCAATAGACCCAGAAATAGAGCCTGCTAAGCCCGGAAGTATGGGGCCGATATTAGGAGTGCAGCCAGGTATTAGACTTAGACTTGTAGAGAATATTCATCTCTTTGCAGGAGTGTCGTTATCCAATTTGCATATTGGTTTGCATCTCGGCGTTGGATTCTAAAATAAAAAGACAAAACCCCGTCAGAAAGTTTCTGACGGGGTTTTTATATGCTTTACGCAAAGAGTCTACTCAGCCTTCTGTGCGCGGAGGATAGCGCGGAGTTCGCCATCGGTGAAGAGGTAGAGGAACTGACCCTCCTTGTTGAAGGAGTCGGTGGTGGAGAGCACCTCCATAAACTTATCCTCCATCTCTTGGTTGGGGCACATCATCTTGGTCGAGCCCATATTCGAGAAACGGAGCGTGCCGCCACTCTCTTTCTGCACCTTAACATCGCCAAAGAAGGAGTTGCAGGCACCACGACCATTAACCTTGTCGCCGTCGAACACTACCGTAAAGGTATCCTCAGTGGCGTTGACAGGACGACCGTAGAGCTGAGTGAGCTGCCAAACGGTCTTGTTCAGATCAACACCATACTTCTTCTCATAGCGGTTGCACTCGCAACACGAGGTCATCAAAAGTGCCATAAATGCTATAACAATAAATTTTTTCATAAAATTCTCTTTATTTATTACCCCGCAAAGATAGGATTATTTGATGTGAAGTACTATATTTGTAGAGAATAAATAACAATTTATTAAACTATGTTACTCGGCAATCTTCGTACTTGCGACCGTGTTGTGGATCTTCACCCTCGCTTTAAGAAACTTTTTGACTACATCCTTACCCACGACCTGCTCGACGAGCCCGCAGGAATTATCGAGGTGGACGGCAGAGAGATTTTTATCAACAACCAATCCCTCGACAAGGCCCCCAAACAGCCCCTGGAGGTGCATAACAAGTATATCGATATCCAGGTTTTGCTGAGTGGCAGTGAGCGCATAGGTCTGCGCCACCGCGATGATATCTCCACCTACTACCAGCCCTATGACGAGGCGAAGGATGTGGCCTTCTCGGACGAAGAGCCCGAGTGGTTTGTGGATTTGCGTCCGGGCGACTTTGTAATCCTCTGGCCCGAAGACGGACACGCACCGGCTATGGGCGAAGGTCCAATCAGAAAGTTTATCGCCAAGATATTGCTCTAAACCAACAGATGCAGATCCCCAAGAAAGATCTGCATCTTTTTTTTCTATCTGAATCGCTCCTCTACAATACGCCAATCTATCCTCTCCCATGCGGCAGCGAGAGCCTCTGCTCTGCGGTTGCGGAAATCTATGTAGTAGGCGTGTTCCCACACATCGAGTGTCAGTAGCGGGGTGAGTCCTTCGCACATTGGGTTGTCAGCCCCCTGCATCGGCAGTATGCTCAGTCGCGAGTGTTTGTCTTTTGCAAACCATACCCATCCCGATCCGAAGATGGCTGTACCCGCAGCGAGAAAGGTCGTTTTGAAATTGTCGAATGAGCCGAATTCGCGGTTTATAGCCCCTCCCAGCACTCCCGTAGGTGTCGATTTGGGGTTGGGGGAGAGGGTGGCGAAGTAGAATATGTGATTCCAGGCTTGTGCCGCATTATTGAAGATAGCCCCATCGGCACGACGCACAATATCCTCCAAAGTCATTGTTTCGTACTTTGTGCCGGGGATCAGAGCGTTGAGGTTGTTCAGATAGGTGGCAAGGTGTTTGCCGTAGTGGTAACGCATTGTCTCCTCGCTGATCTGGGGTGCGAGGTCGCCCAGCCCATATAGGAGGGTGGGCATCGTGTGGCGGATTGATGTGGTCTGCATAGTGTTTTTTTATTATTAACCCACCTTTTGCAATAACCATACCACCATAGCAAAACCCCCGAACTCTTGGCGGAGTTCGGGGGTTTGTTGTTGTGCGGTGCGACTTCTAATAAGCGTGGTGAGGTGCTTTGAAGTCGGGACGGAGCGAGAGGTGTTTCTCGTTGGGGAAGTCCTTAGGCACGGCCTGAGTAACCTCGCCGGTAGCAGCCCACTCGCAACCACGCAACAGAGTTACCTGGAAACCGGTACACTCCATCGAATATACCATATTGGGATCGCTACCGCAGTGACCGAGCAGGTCAACAAATACTCGACCGCCGCTCTCGGGAGTCACTGTCCACATCAGAGGCTCGTGACGACCACGCTCGTAAGCAGTTGCCAGAATCTCGATGTTCTTAACGGGACCGCGCATTCGGGTATAGATCTCATCCTTGAAGTGACGCCAATTGGGGTTGAGGCCCTTCAAGATGGGGTGTTCGGGTGCTCGGTGGTTGATAGTGACCTCGTGCTGCAAGCCGTGATAGCCTGCGCCGCCGGGGGTGTAATCATACACATACTCGCCATCCTCCCAATAGAGATATGGGCCAACCTTCTCGTCGCGACCATCCCAGGCACCCATACCGATCAACTCGTTATACTCTTTCCAATCTGCCATAGGTACTACTGAGGAGTGGATGACTACCAAACCGCCACCGTCGGCAACAAATTTCTCAAATTTTCTGCGTACAGGCTCGGTGAAAGTAGGACCGCCATAGTTGATAATGATAATGTCGTAGCCGGAGAAATCGGGATTGTAGTTCTCAATACCGTTCCAGCCAGGGGTGAAGGCGAAATCAACAGTAAACATACCGCTGTTTTCGAGGATCTGCTTCATTACATCGCATGCGCCCTGCCAATAGTGGCTACCGTCAGCACCTGCTACAATAACTGCCTTGATAGGCTCTTTCTCTGCGCTCTGTGCGCTCAGAGGAGTGCAGAACAGCATAGCTGCTGCTGTGGCGATGATTATATCTCTGACTCTCATTTTTTGTTGCGTTTAGTGGGTTGAACATTGGTCTGCTCGGGTGCCTGCCACTCGATACGCTCATAGCAACGCTTGCCATTGAGTGCATAGCCGCGCTCATCGGTGGAGAAGGTACCATCCTGAATATAGGTAATGTATAGTTCTGAACGACCATCGTTGTTGCGGTCCTCCAAAACCAACGAATAAGCCTCGCTGAAATACTCGGTGGGGGAGATGTACTCAATCTCCTTAGTGTAGTTATCTACCACTGCGTAGTAGTACTTGAACAGATCGTAGGTGGCGTAGTGGCCGTTGTCCTTGCCGAAGAGCATAACCTCCTCCAGTGCAGGGTCGTCATCCATCTGAGCGAGTTCCGACCATTGGAAATAGTACCCTCTTTTTTGTGCTTCGGGCGGAATGTTGCTCCAACCCTCAGTGTGCATCGTTACTCCAATCTGAGCATTTGCCTGAACAGCAAAACCGCACAGAGCAATGATGCATAGGAATAGAATCTTTTTCATAATTGTTTTTGTATAAAGGTGTTTGTTAGTAAATAAATTCCGAAACAAGAGTGAGCCAACGAGCAGCCGAGGTCATCCATACCTCCTTATAAGTGGCATTGTTTGCCTGAGGCCAATAGGGGACATCCTCATTGCCGCGGGTCTGTATGCCGACGGGAATCTCTCCGACAGTCTGACCAAGCAGCGCGGCATATTGGTATGCGTAGTTCGAGCCCTCGCCATAGATGAGCGACTGACCGAAAGGGTTCTTACCTACTACCCACTGCAACTGATTGCGGGCAATATCAAGCAACTCCTCATCATCCAGCAGCTTACCCAGCACGGCTGCGCCCTTGCCTGTGGCGAGGATGATAGCATTATTGCCACGGAATGAATACCATACGGGGAATATTCGCAGGTAGTGCTTCTCGTCAAGTTGGAAACCATTTTTGAGCTGTGCCACAAAGTCCTCCTTGGCAGTCTCGCCGGGGAAGAGGTGCTGGTGGTCCCAACTATCCTGGTCGTCAGGCTCGTCAATCAGATACACACCGCTGGGTATCATACCATAGGGTGCCGAGTAGCGTGTTGTCTTTTTGATATAATCGGCATATCGCTCGGCAGCGGCTCTCCACTCGGCAGACTTGGGGTGTGAGGGCTGGGTGGTGATAATCTCTGCAAGAGCCATAGCGAATATCTGGTCGCGCGATTGGTGGTTGAAGTGAACAACAACCTTGTGGTCGGTGTTGCGGAAGAAGAAACCGTTAATCTCCTCTTTGCCGATAGGTGCGGTCTGCTGGCAGGCAATCACATACTCCATCATCTCGCGTGCGAGGTCGGCATAACGGTTCTCGCCTGTCAGACGATAAAGCATCGAGGCCGACCACGATGCGGTAGCCATATATTGGCTCTCGGAGGTGTTGTAGGTGTGCTCCCAGAAGTGGATGAAGTTGCCAAAGCCTGTGGTGTGATGCTCCGACAGAGCGAAGTCAAAGTCCTCGCGTGCCGTGCGCACAAGTTTGTCGTGCATACCACCCTTCGGATATACCATTGCGGCATAAGCGGCGATACCTGCGTGGAGGAAGTTGTCAAAGGGGTTGTTCTGTACTCGCGCGGGGGTATCGTCTTTATTGCCCAACTTGCCGTCAGACCAGAGTGCCATACCTGCACTGCTTGCGCGATAACCATCGCCAAAACGGGTGCGCAAAACAAAGTCCAAACCCCACTCGGCCTCCTCGACCAAGCGACGATAGAGTTCGGGATTGCTCTCTTTAATCTTATCGGCTACTTCGAGCATCGAATAGACAATCTCGGCACTCTGGAGTGTCTGCTGCGAGAGGTCGCCTGCATCGTGCCAACCGCCACTGTAAATCATACTCAGTCCGTTGTGCTCGATTGTCAGGTCGGTGTGGCAGTCTGCGTGCTTGCCAGGAACGGGGTAGCCGCAACGCTCGCTGAATATGAAGTTGAGGATGCGCCATACGCTGCTATCCCACAACCCCTCTTCGGCAATACGGAAACTATCGGATACCACATCGCCAACCTTCATTCGGAACTCGCCTTCGGTCTTCAGTGACGAGAAATCTGCCGTGCGGAAGGTGCCGATGGGGGTTGTTATCTGCTCGGTTCTGCCCGAGAAGAGTGTTTTACCGTTATTATCTATAATTGAAAAGGCCTCGCGGTGTGCAGCCCCCTCAATGTTCATCACTGCCACCTTGGAGTCGGTGGTGTTGTAGCCTGTTGTGGAGAGTACAATGCGATTTGCAGCGGGCATCCAGCCGCTGGCAATCTCGCCACCTGCTACCTGCTGCAATGAGAGAGAGTCGATATGGAATACCATATTCTCGCCCATAGTCAGGTCGCGACCAAAAGCGGTGTTGCCAATGGTGAGGTGGGTTACCTTGTCGCGTGGCATCTCGCCAATCTCAAGATAGCACTTATTCCAGGTGCGATTTACGAGGTGTACCTCGTGCGCACCCTCACGACCATACTCGTCAGGGATTTTCTGCTCACCGTCATTGTAGAGATAGAGGTTGAGGTGCAGGTCGTTCATACCCTCGCAATCGGGATAGACATAGAATATCACGCGGTTGTAGTCTCTCCAATCCGCACCGCCAAGGTCGAGGGTGGTTTGCGAGTAGCCATAGGTGACGTGGTCGCCATTCTCCCAATCCTCAATCATATGCGGTACCTCAATACGAAGACTCCCCTCGCCACTGATTGTGCGCTCGGCAGAGTGGCTGATAGAACCGATACCCGTGTGCTCCCAGGCAGCAATATCGCTCATCGAACATAGAGCTTTGGAGCGCACAACATCCTTAGCCAGACCTCGTGTTTCGAGCGAACGGCTCTCGTCAAGCGGGAGGGGACGATGCAGATAGCCACTTTCGACAATCTGCTTGTTCAGAGTAGGGTCTAAGGATTGTGCGTGGAGGTTGCAGAGTGTCATTGTAGCTGCAACCGATAACAGAGCGATGAAAACTCTATTCATAGGTATCTGATTTTTGTTAGTGTGTTAGTAAGTATGACTCGTTGCCACTAACAAAGATATATTTTTTTCTTTGATTAGCGGGTATGTGATGCGTTTTTTTTGATATGGAGGGCGAAAAAAAGACAAAGCCGCCAAATCGTTTTGATTTGACGGCATTATCTTTTACTGATTGTTTTGGATGGCTTTTGCGCTTATTTAGCAGCCTCAACCGATGCTTTACGGAACTCCTTCATCAATTTCGAAACCTCCAAAGCAGCCTTACGAGCGCGGGTACCTGCAGCCTTGTTACCTTTCTCTGCCTGCAACTCTGCGTTCTTCTGGAAAACAGCAATCTGCTCATTAATCTGATCTACCAACTGTTTCATAGTGTTTGTTTTTTAGTTTAGTAATTTGGGTTAAAATTATCGTTTAGGCAAAACTAAGTAAAAAATCTCATATTCCAATCTTTTTGTCACTTTTTTTTAACGAAAAAGATTCATAATCACACTATTTGTGAAAAAAAATCATACCTTTATCACACTTTTGTAGCAGATTTTGATTGTTCGAACAGAAGATTATTTTTTGAGTTTTATGAAAAAGTTGCTCTATATGACACTAATAGCCACCTCAATTCTCACCTCCTGCGGAGGCGGGTTTTCTGCTGATGAACGCGCAATCATAGGTGCGTCGGGCGATGGTATTATGCCGCTCTGGACTGTTGATGTCCCCGAAGAGAATGCCTTTCTGCGTCTTAAAGCCGAGCCGTTGAAGGCCTCGATGGTCGCTACACCCGAATTCCGGATTCTGAAAGAGCGTATGCTTGCCACAGTATGCGACCCCGAGAATGAGGGAGTGGGCATTGCCGCTCCGCAGGTGGGTGTGTCGCGTCGTTTTGTGGCCGTACAGCGATTGGATAAGGAGGGCGAGCCATTCGAGTTCTACATCAATCCCGAGATTATTGCCCGCTCCGAAGAGCGCGAGTTGGGAGGTGAGGGGTGTCTGTCGGTGCCCGATAAGCGTGGCGAGGTGTGGCGCAGTACCTCTATCCGCCTGCGCTATAATAGCGAGCACGATTTTTCGGTTGTCGAAGAGGATGTAGAGGGCTTCACTGCCGTAATCTTCCAGCACGAACTCGACCATCTGGACGGGGTGCTCTATATTGACTATCTGGAGGAGTAGGGAAAGGAAAATTCAAAATTCAAAATGATACAACCGAGAGATATTCGATATATCTCTCGGTTGTTGTTTATGGGAGTGATGGGAAATTTGGGAGTTATGGGATAATCGTTTAGACTCTTTGTGTAATAATGGTTTTTTCGGGTTTAGGGGATACCCTCGTAGAGGGTACAAATGAAATATAGGTAAGATTTGTCAAGCTTGCTTGGACTAAATCTTACCTATATTTTGTTTGTAGTTACTGCAAGGTAACGCCTAAATCCGCAAACTAAATGTTTAAAAGTTTTTGCGGAGCTTTTTACAAAAAGCGACTATTATATTGCCATCAGTATCAGTACCTGTGCTGTCAGCACTCGCAGGAACATTGTCAGAGGATATACTGTCGAGTAGCTTACTGCGGGGATGTCGTTGGGTGAGGAGCTACTTGCGAAGGAGAGTGCCAGCGGGTTGGTCATACTACCTGCCATAAGACCCTGCACGGAGAAGAAGTCCATCTTGCCCCATTTGCGTGCGCAGAAGCCCACAATCATTACAGGTACTACGGTGATGATAAAACCATAGAGAATCCACTTGTAACCACCATTCACAATCGCCTCAACAAAGTCTTCGCCTGCTCCCAAGCCTACTGCGGCAAGGAAGAGCGAGATACCTATTTCGCGGAGCATAAGGTTGGCACTTACTGTAGTGTAGGGTACAAACTTGAAGTGCGGACCAAATCGGCTGAGAAGAAGTGCGACAATCAGCGGTCCGCCGGCCAAACCAAGTTTGATAGGCTGGGGCATCGAGCCAATCTGGAAAGGAATCATACCGAACATCACACCCAGCAGGATGCCGAAGAACATAGTTACCAGGTTGGGCTCACGCAGACGCTTGAGTGAGTTACCCAGCATACGCGATACATCCTGCAAAGCCATCTCCGAGCCTACTACGGTTACGCGGTCGCCGATGTTGAGCTCAAGGTTGGGTGTTGCCAGAAGGTCGATACCTGCACGGTTTACGCGGGTTACATTCACGCCAAAGTTGGTGCGCAGTTTAAGTGCGCCAATCTGCTTGCCGCTAATCTCGGGACGGGTGATGACAATTCTGCGCGATACGAGCTCGGTGCTCTTCTCCTTCCAGGTCGCATTGTCCATCTCGATCTCGGTGCCGATGTATGCCACTACGGCCTCTGTATCGGCAGTGGGAGATACAATATATATAATATCGCCCTCGCTGATAATGCTCTGACCATCTGCAAGAATCACCTCGCCATTGGAGTGCATAATACGCGAGATTACGAACGAGCGATTGATAAGACGACGCACATCCACAACCTTGCGGCCAATAATCTGAGGATTGTTCACCTTGACGGATATAGAGTCGGTGGTGTGGGTGTTGATTACATTCTCCTCTTCGAGGCGTTTGTTCTCCTTGTCGTAATCGACACGGAAGATAGCCTTCATCACAATCATAGCCATAATCAGACCGATAACACCAAGCGGATAGGCCACTGCGTAGCCGAGTGCGATTGTGGGATCGGTGATGCCTACGGTATCGGTGTAGGCCTGCTGTGCCGCACCAAGACCGGGAGTGTTGGTTACTGCACCCGAGAGTACGCCGACCATTGTTGTAAGATCAGTACCCGTGATGATGTGGATAGCATAGGTGGTCACTACACCCAAAAGTACGATAGCCGAAGCCCAGATGTTGAGTTTCACTCCGCCTCGCTTGAACGACGAGAAGAAACTCGGACCTACCTGGATACCAACCGAGTAGATGAAGAGAATCAGACCGAACTCCTTGGCAAAGTGAAGTGTGGTGTCGTCAATGAGCATTCCGAAATGACTCAGTGCGATGCCGACAAAGAGAATCCAGGTGATGCCGATCGATACTCCCTTAATCTTGAATTTGCTTAATAAAATACCCACTGCAATTGTGATTGCAATGATGAAGATGTTGTGGGCTACGCCACTACCAAAAATCAAATCACTTAACCACTCCATACTCTCTCTGTTTACCTCTTTTCTAACCTCAAATTCTAAACCTGTTGTCGCCCATAAAACCGCTTCTGAGTGTAACGACGGGGCAAAAGTAATACTTTAATTCGACAAACAAGCAGAATTATTAAAAATTTTTAATAAATATAAAATATGGCGCACCGTGTCAGATGCGCCATATACTTTTATTGGTTATCCTTACGGTCTTAATCCGCTACCACCTTGCAGGGTGATTGTTTCGCCGGTGACAAATCCTGCATCTTCGGATGCGAGGAATACACAAACTCGGCCAATATCCTCTCTGGGATCTGCATAGCGACCGAGAGGAATGCCCTGGATGGTTTTCTGGAAGAGTTCGGGGTACTCCTTGCTCCACGCCTCGAGGCTCTCGGTCATTGCCAGCGGGCATACTACATTCACTCGGATGCCGTCGGGACCCCACTCGGTGGCTGCTACACGCGACAGACCGCGAATACCCTCTTTGGCAGCAGCGTAGGAGCTCTGGCCGGGACGACCAAACAGACCTGCGCCCGATGCGAAGTTGATGACCGAGCCGTGGCTCTCCTTCAGGTAGGGGTAGCACTCGCGCATATAGAAGAATACTGCGTAGATACCGGAGTTTACCGCAAGGTCGATATCCTCGCGTGTGTGCTCAACAAGAGGCAGGCCCGATTTGCTGACCTGTGCGTTATTAATAAGGGTGGTGATTTTGCCAAAACGCTCAATGGTCTTGGCTACCACATTCTTAATGGCCTCCTCGTCTGCGCCGTCTGCCACGATGGGGAGCACCTCCACACCGTAGGCACTCTCAAGACGCTCCTTTGCCGACTCCAAACGCGACAAAGTGCGACCTGTGATTACCAAATTCGAGCCTTCGCGGGCAAATGCCTCCGCAAGACCGTAGCCGATGCCTTTACCGCCACCGGTTATGATTGTTACATTTCCTTCTAACCTTTTCATAATTCCTTTATTTTGTTGTGTAAGTTTACTCTTCTATCTTCTCTATCATACTGCTTGGCAGATGATGTGTCGCTACCGCTGTCACTCCCTCAATGTTGACCACCAGCCTTCGGTCGCCTTTGATGCGGATGATTTTGCCTATGGCACCTCGGAACGGACCGGCTGTTACTCTTACCATATCGCCACGCTTGGCCTCTACAATCTCGCTGTCGATATACTCCAACGCATCGCCCTCGTTTGCCGTAAGCAAGATAAAGGGTATCATCTGACTATCCGATATCTCCTGTGGATGGTTGGTGGGACGCTCGAAGTAGATGAACATCTTGTCTGTTCCGTATCTCTTCTGCTCCTCCAACAACTGCTCGGCAGTGGTGCGCACAAAGACCAAACCTGCCACCGCCGGACGCTTTACCATATGTTTCTGCTCTTTGGTGTGCTTCATCGCTATGTAGCACTCAATGCCACGCCCCTCCAGCCAATCTATCGCCTTTTGTTCGGCGCGGTTGTGGGTCTTGATGGCAAACCAGCGCAATGTTTCGTGCGGGGTTGCTGTGCGGGTTGCTATAACCTCGTCGGTAAATCTCATCGCTTGATTGGTGTTCTGCGGTGAGCCTTGTTAATCGACGTGCTTTGCCAGACCACCCTCCGAGGTCTCCTTGTAGAGGCTTGGCAGGTCGTGACCTGTCTGCTTCATTACTGCCACCACCTTATCGTAACTTACGCGGTGCTTGCCGTCGGAGAAGGTGGCATATACATTTGCGTCGAGTGCGCGGGCTGCTGCAATTGCGTTACGCTCAATACAAGGTACTTGCACAAGTCCACACATAGGGTCGCAGGTGAGGCCGAGGTGGTGCTCCAACACCATCTCTGCTGCATACTCGATCTGCGAGGGTGTGCCGCCAAAGAGCTGGGTGGCTGCTGCTGCCGCCATAGCACACGCAACGCCTACCTCGCCCTGACAACCTACCTCAGCACCCGAAATCGATGCATTGGTCTTGGCGATATTGCCAAACAGACCGGCAGTTGCCAATGCACGCAAAATACGCACCTCGCGGAACTCGTGGCCTTTATAGAGGTGGAATAACACCGAAGGTAATACACCGCTCGAACCGCAGGTGGGGGCAGTAACTACCGTACCACCCGAGGCATTCTCCTCCGACACTGCAAGTGCGTATGCGTAGAGGTTGCCGCGCGAGTTGAGTGTGCGGTTATAGCCCTTTGCCTTGGTGTAGTAGGTGGCCGCCTTGCGACGCACACCCAGACCACCGGGGAGTACTCCCTCATTGTTCAGACCATTGTCGATGGATTGTTTCATCGCCTCCCAAATCTCGGAGAGGTAGTCCCAGATCTCAGGTCCTTCACACATCTCTACATATTCCCAGAAGGAGTAGCCATCCTTATCGCACCACTTGATAATCTCTTCGATAGAGGTCAGCGGGTAGATATGTTTCTCGGGAAGGGGGTTCTTAGGATCGACCACCTTGCCGCCGCCAACGCTGAAATACTCGTTGGTGTCGATAATTACTCCGCCTTTGAGTGCTTCAAAAAGCATTCCGTTGGGGTGGTAGGGGAGTACGGTTTCGGGTCGCCAGATGATCTCGATGTTCTCTCCGCCGCCCAAGCCCTGCAAGACTGCAACATCGGTCATGTGTCCCTTGCCTGTGGCTGCGAGTGAGCCGTAGAGGGTTACTCGGTAAGCGTCTGCATCGGGGGTACGACCACGAAACAACTCTGCGGCAAACTTGGGACCCATTGTGTGACTGCTTGAAGGGCCTTTGCCAATCCTATATAACTCTTTTAATGATTCCATTTTTTTTGTCTGTTTTTGTATTTGGAGAAACGAAAGAGTAGGGATTGTGGTTGTGTTTGTCCCTGTTTTTCCCTTTTCTCCCACACAAATATATAAAAAAAGATATTTGCAACCAATTTTTTTACTATATTCGCCTTTCGGAAGTATAAACGAAATTAGTATTAACCAAATAAACGAACAAAAATGAAGAAATTTATCTACTCTTTGGCAGTGCTCACCTTGGCGGGCACTCTCTCGTTCGGAGCACAGACTCCGGGTGGCGGTATCAGTGAGGAGATGCTCTCCACCATCCGCACAGGTTACACCGGTACGGCAGCACAGAAGGCGGCTAAGAATGCTCTTGCGCGCAACTCTATTGCAACCCTCTCCTACAACTCCGATAACGCGGCAATGATGGATACCCACTTCTCGCATCAGGTGCGCACATCGGGTATTACAGATCAGCAGTCGTCGGGTCGCTGCTGGCTCTTTACAGGTCTTAATGTATTGCGTGCCAAGATGATAGATAAGTACAATCTCGGCTCGTTTGAGTTCTCGCAGAACTACAACTCCTTCTACGACCTGTTGGAGAAGAGTAACCTCTTCCTCCAGGCAATCATCGACACACGCGATCAGGCTATCGACTCGCGCGAGGTGGAGTGGCTCTTGAAGAACCCGCTGAGCGATGGCGGTCAGTTTACCGGTGTTTCGAACCTCATTATGAAGTATGGCGTTGTGCCTAAGGATATTATGCCCGAGACCTACCAGAGCAACAACACCAGCCAGATGGCAACAATCCTCAAACTCAAACTGAGAGAGTACGCCCTCGAACTGCGTGGTATGAAGGTTAAGGCTGCCGGCGAGCGCAAGGTGGAGATGCTGACAGAGATCTACCGTATCTTGGTTGAGTGCCTTGGCGTGCCTCCCACCGAGTTTGAGTGGAGTATGTACGACAAGCAGGGTAAGTTGGTGAGCACCAAGACCTATACCCCTATGAGTTTCTACCAGGAGTACCTCGGTGAGGACTTGGAGGGTAACTATGTGATGGTGATGAACGACCCCACTCGCGAGTATGGCAAGGTGTATGAGATTCAGTACGACCGCCACGTTTACGACGGTGAGAACTGGGTATATCTCAACCTCCCTATCGAGCGTGTTAAGGAGATGGCTATCGCCTCTATTAAGGACAATACCGCACTCTACTTCTCGTGCGATGTGAATAAGTATATCAACTCGTCGCTCGGTACTCTCGACCTGGCAAATATCGACTACGAGTCGTTGTTTGACACCGAGTTCCCGATGAACAAGCGTGAGCGCGTGCAGACCTTCGCAAGTGGCTCATCGCACGCTATGACACTTATTGCCGTAGACCTCGACGAGAACGAGCAGCCCAAGAAGTGGATGGTTGAGAATAGCTGGGGTGCATCCTCGGGCTATCGTGGCAACCTGATTATGACCGACGAGTGGTTTGAGGAGTATATGTTCCGCCTTGTTGTCGAGAAGAAGTATGTTCCTGCTGACCTTATGAAGATGCTCGATCAGAAGCCTGTTATGTTGCCCGCGTGGGATCCTATGTTTGCGCCCGAGGAGTAGTGCTCAAGAAGCCATCTGGCTTGTAAATTTTGCACTTCCTTTGTGAGTCAAATGCTCATTTACTTTATGTAAACTCCGCTTTGCCTCCCTTCACGAAGCCCAAAATTTCCTAAGCCATATGACTTCGTGAATTCAAAATTCAAGATTCAAAATTCAAAATAGATAAAAGCTGAGAGTGGTATCGAATCACTCTCAGCTTTTTTTATAGGGCGGATAGGAGTAATAGGAGTAATAGGAGTTATGAGAATTATGGGAGATTAGTGAGAATAAGGAGAATGAGGAGTTTAAGGATTATCCCTAAGTTCCCTAAATTCTTTAAACTCCCTAATCTTTCTCCTTTCTCCTTTCTCCTTTCCTATTACTCCTATTGGCCCTAATCTCCCTAAATTCTTTAAACTCCCTAATCTTTCTCCTTTCTCCTTTCTCCTTTCCTATTACTCCTATTGGCCCTAATCTCCCTAAATTCTTTAAACTCC
>JAGBTK010000033.1 GCA_017631375.1 Tidjanibacter sp.
TTTGCCGAGGAGACCAAGATTGCCGAGAACCACGATTTGTCGCTTATCACCGTTAAGCTTCCCTCCGACAACACCATCTGCCCCGGTGTTTACTATTACCTTTTCAAGGAGCTTGCTTGGGATAGCATCAACGTTGTCGAGGTGATTAGTACCACCAACGAGTTTACTATCGTTGTGGGTGACGACGACATCCACAGAGCATTCTCAATCTTGATGGAGGCAAAGAAAAACGTATCGTTCTAAGCCAATTAGGCCAACCAAATAGTAGCCCGAGGTTTATTTTTGCCTCGGGCTATTACTTTTTTAAAGTAAACTTTATATCTTTGTAAGTTCTTAGACGCTTTATAGCGAAAAAAATTAATAGAGAAACAAATATAAACACAAGAATACATTATGAACATTTCGTTTAAATGGCTTAAAGATTATCTGAAATCCGACCTCACCGCCGAGGAGGCTGCAACAATCCTCACTGATATCGGCTTGGAGATTGAGGGTTTCGAGAGAGTTGAGAGCATCAAAGGCGGTCTTGCCGGCGTTGTTGTTGGCGAGGTACTGACCTGCACTAATCATCCCGATAGCGATCACCTGCACCTCACAACCGTTGATGTAGGCAGCGGTGAGCCCTTGCAGATTGTCTGCGGAGCAAGCAACTGCCGACAGGGTCTGAAGGTGATGGTGGCAACAATAGGCACCACACTCTACCCCATCGACTCGGAGGAGGAGTTCAAGATCAAGAAGTCGAAGATTCGTGGCGTTGAGTCATTCGGTATGCTGTGTGCCGAGGACGAGCTCGGCATTGGTCGTGACCACGCAGGCATTATGGAGCTCAATCCTGAGGCTGTTGTGGGCACTCCCGCCAAAGAGTATCTCGGCTTGGAGGAGGACTATCTCCTGGAGATTGGTCTGACTCCCAACCGTGTAGATGCAGCATCGCACTATGGCGTAGCGCGCGACCTGGCAGCCTATCTGCGTGCAGCAGGTCGTCCCGTAAGCCTCTCGCTCCCCAGCGTTGAGGATTGGAAGGTGGACAACACCTCTTTCGCTACTGAGGTTGTGGTTGAAGATAAAGAGGGTGCTCCTCGCTATGCGGGTGTAAATATTTCGGGAGTTACCGTTGCTCCCTCGCCCGAGTGGTTGCAGAACTATCTGCGTGTTATCGGCATCAACCCCAAGAACAATGTGGTCGATGTCACCAACTTCGTACTCCACGAGCTTTGCCAGCCTCTCCACTCGTTCGATGCAGACAAGATTGAGGGTAACAAAATTGTAGTGCGCACCTGCGCAGAGGGTACCAAGTTCACTACCCTTGACGGCACCGAGCGCACACTCTCCGAGGCAGACCTTATGATCTGTGACGCTACCAAGCCTATGTGCATCGCCGGTGTATTTGGTGGTGCTGAGAGCGGTGTTACCGACTCTACCCGCAATGTATTCCTGGAGAGCGCATATTTCAACCCCGTGCGTGTGCGTAAGAGCGCAAAGCGTCACGGTCTGAACACCGACTCGTCGTTCCGTTTCGAGCGCGGTATCGACCCCTGCAACACAATCTACGCACTCAAACGCGCAGCACTCCTCATCAAGGAGTTGGCAGGTGGCGAGATCACCTCGGAGATTACCGATATCTGCTCCGAGACTTTTGAGCCCTTCCGCTTCGACATCACCTTCAAGCAGATCAACTCGCTCATCGGCAAGGAGATCCCCGAGGCTACCATTCGCGAGATTTTGGCAGCACTGGAGGTTGCAGTAGAGGCTGAGAATGATGGTACTCTCTCGGTGGCTGTTCCCCGCTACCGCGTGGATGTTCAGCGTCCCGCCGACCTCATTGAGGATATCCTCCGTATCTATGGCTACAACAATGTGGAGATTCCCGAGCGTATGTCGTCGTCGCTCTCGTATGTTCAGAAGCCCGACAAGGAGCGTCTGACAAACCTTGTTGCCGATATGCTCTCGTCGATGGGCTTTACTGAGGCCATGAGCAACTCGCTCACCAAGGCAGCCTACTACGAGGAGTTGAAGGCATACCCCGCAGAGAACTGCGTGAAGATTATGAACCCACTGAGTGCAGATCTGGGCGTTATGCGTCAGACTCTGCTCTTCAATATGATGGAAGCTGTTCAGCTCAACACCAACCACCGTCAGGCAGACCTGAAACTCTACGAGTTTGGCAACTGCTACTACTTCAACCCCTCGCGCAAGGAGGAGGGTGGTCTGGCTCCCTACTCGGAGCGTGGTCGTCTGGCAATCCTCGTAACAGGTCAGCAGCAGGCTCAGTCGTGGAATGTAAAGGGCGCGCAGAGCGACTACTTCTTCCTCAAGTCGGTAGCCGAGAAGTTGTTGCGCCGCTTTGGTGTGGATATCTACTCGTTGCAGTGCCGTGGCACAAAGAGCGATCTCTACGATGAAGCTGTAAGCTTCGGTCAGGGCAAGGAACTCTTTACCATTGGTTCGGTTTCGAGCAAGATTCGCAAAATGTTCGACATCAAGGCAGAGGTCTATTTCCTTGAATTGGAGTGGGATACCCTATTAAGAAATACCAAGAAACATAAGGTGGCGGCTTCGGAGCTGCCCAAGTTCCCTGAGGTAAAACGCGACCTGGCACTGTTGGTTGATGCGGGCGTTACCTTTGAGGAGTTGCGTCGTCTGGCCTTTGGCGTAGAGAAGAAGTTGCTCAAGAGCGTATCACTGTTTGATGTTTACCAGGGCGATAAACTCCCCGCAGGTAAGAAGTCCTACGCACTGACCTTCATCCTCCGCGACAACGAGCGCACCCTCGATGACAAGACCATTGACCGCATTATGAATAACCTTATCAAACAATACACCGATAAGGCCGGCGCACAGATTCGATAGTTATTTGTTTCTTGTCGCTTTTTGTAAAAAGCTTTTCGCCCCTTTTTTGTAAAAAAGCGGCACCAAAAAACTTTTGTACTATTAGTTTGCGGGTTTAGGAGTTACCTATTAGTAACTACGATAAAAAATAGAGATAGGCAGATATTCAAGTGAACTTGACATCTGCCTATCTCTATTTTCCATCGTACCCTCTACGAGGGTATTCCCTAAACCCGAAAAGCCCAATTGCTACACAAAAAGTCTAAACGGTTATCCCATAACTCCCATCACTCCCATTATTCCCATCACTCCTTAAAACAACAACCGAGAGATATTCGATATATCTCTCGGTTGTATTATTTTGAATCTTGAATCTTGAATTTTGAATTAAAAAGTCATATTGGTTTTTTTTACTTTGCAGTCAGACGCAAAGCCTGCAGATAGGTGGTATTCATACCGGTATCGCCCTGCTGGTTGGTAACCTTGATGGCTTTAACCTTGCCCGAGGGGGTGAATTTGAGGCGTCCGTTGAGCAGGTCGCCGGCCTTGGTAAAATGCTGACCATCTGCACTAACCTCAATAATACCCTTAGTAAAGATATTGTCGGGGAAGTAGGTATATCCCGTAATCACCTCAACCGAGCCGAACTCCTGCACCTTGTCAAAGGTAAACAGGAACCAATCGCCCACCTTAGGAGCCTTGGTAGTATGAGCGTTGGTGCCGATCTTATACTTAGTAATCACCTCCTCGCCACGGCCAGCAAGGGTCATCGACGAAGTGAACTTAACAGCAGGAGTGATATACTTCACCTCCTCAACCTCAGGGGCTGCAGCACGGTAGATAATACCCATATTATCCATACGCTCATAGTGAACGCCTGTCAGACGGTTCTCAAAGTCGGTCCACTCGCGTTTCTCGGGCTGAGTCCAAGCAACCTCCGAAAGACCGCACACGCGGGGGAAGGTCTGGTAGTCGAGATAGTTCTCATAGTGAGGCTTGCTCGACAAATATACCTCGCTCCAGAAAGCACCCTGCACGCCATACACATTCTTCATCTGCTCGGCAGTAAAGCCAAGTTTATCGAACTCAAACGCGTAGGTAGTCTCCACATCAAATGTATTAGCCCAAGTAAAGCCAGGCTCTGTGGCACTCTGCTTCATATCGAAGTAGAAGTAGTATGCGGGCATAACGATAGTCTTATAACCCTTGGCCGTTGCATCGAGGCAGGCATCTACATCCTCCCAGCCCGAAACAAGTACCTCCTTAGTCAGGTTATCGCCATTGATAGCCTCGTTCCACACAACAGCGGTCTTACCCAGGCCCTCAAGCACCTTAACCAGACGCGAGAGGAAGTAGCCCTCCAACTCGTGGCCACTCTTCAAACCCTCCTTGCGCATCAACTCACGGCACTCGGGGCAAGCCATCCACTGCGACATATTCACCTCATCACCACCCAGGTGGAAATACTTGGAGGGGAAGAGTGCAGCAAGTTCGGTCAGCACATCGCCAAGGAGTTCATAGTTCTCCTCACGCGAAGCGCACCACACATTGCCATTGTGCGAAGTGGAGCAGAGAATCTCGGGGTGCACATTGGCAGCTGCAAGGCTGTGGCCAGGAAGGTCAACCTCAGGGATAATCTCAATATTGCGCACAGCAGCATACTCAATAACCTCACGGATATCGTCCTGAGTAAAGTAGCCGCCATACTTCTCATCCCAAGCACCAAGCGTAGCCTTCACGGGCGAGTCACCACCACGGAAACCACCAACCTCAGCGAGTTCGGGGTGCGACTTAATCTCCACACGCCAACCCTGGTCATCGGTGAGGTGCCAATGGAGAGTATTAATTTTGTGGTAAGCAATATTGTCGATAAAGCGCATCACCTCCTCTTTGGGCATAAAAGTACGAGCGATATCAAGGTGCTGGCCACGGAACTCAAAGCGGGGATAGTCCTCAACCATCATCGCGGGGAGTGCGGTGGGGGTATCATAGCCCTTAGCATATACCTCGGCAGGGAATACCTGCAAGAGAGTCTGCACACCATTGAATACGCCGCCGTAATCCTTACCCTCGACCACTACGCCACCCTTCTCGATAGTGAGTCGGTAGCCCTCGGCGGGGATATCCATATTTTCGTTAACAGAGAGGCTGATAGCACCCTTGCGAGGTTTGCCAGGCTTTACTATCTTGCCTTTCTGCTCAGCACTACCGAGATACTCATCAAGGTAAATGGCAATAGCCTCAACATCTGCCGAATAGTCGATAGCACTCTTGGGCGAGAATACAAACTCACCCTCGGTGGCAGTCACCTCCACGGGCAAAGGAAGGAACTCTGGCTGCTCGGCATAGACCTCAGGCTCTACCGAACAACTTGCAAATGACACGGCACATAAAAGAGCCGTAACAGATAAAAATTTCTTCATCATAATACGATATTATTTAGGTGTGGTAAAATGTTTAAAAGTATAAGACAAAAATAACTATTTTTCAGTAACTAACAATTATCTTTGCAAAGCAAACATTGAAAAAACGCTTATATATATAATAATATGTACGACAAACAACTGACAGCTCTGGAAAGAGTATTGGAAATTATGGACCGCCTGCGCAAGGATTGTCCCTGGGATAGAGAGCAGACCTTCACCTCGCTGCGCAACAATACCATCGAGGAGACCTACGAACTTACCGAGGCCATCACCACAGGCGATATGGATGGTATCAAAGAGGAACTTGGCGACCTGCTGCTGCACATTGTCTTCTACTCGAAGATGGGCAGCGAGGAGGGTGCGTTCGATATTGGCGATGTATGTAACGCACTCTGCGACAAACTCATCTATCGCCACCCCCACGTCTTCGGCGATGTGGAGGCAGAGGGTGCTGAACAGGTAATCCACAATTGGGAGTTACTGAAAATCAAGGAGAAAGCAAAAAAGGCACGCAAGGCCGAGCAGGGTGTACTCTCGGGCGTACCTCGCAGCCTGCCCGCTATGGTAAAAGCATTCCGCGTAGGCGAGAAGGCAGCATCGGCCGGCTTTGATTGGGAGCAGAAGGAGGATGTATGGGCTAAGGTTAAAGAGGAGGTTGGCGAGGTCGAGGAGGCAATCCGCAGCGGCAACCAGAAGGATATCGAGGGTGAGATTGGCGACCTCTTCTTCGCGCTGATTAATATGTCGCGCCTCTATGGTGTAGACCCCGAGAACGCATTGGAGCGCACCAATCTGAAATTCATCGACCGCTTCCACCATATCGAGAAACAGAGCGCACTGATTGGTCGTCGTATGGCTGATATGTCGCTTGCAGAGATGGATGCATTGTGGGACGAGGCAAAGAAAAAAGAGCTTGGCAAATAATAAAAGAGAAATTTTTATATTTATTCCGTAAAAAAAGATAGAGAGATATGGCTTTAATTAAGAGTGTCAGAGGATATACTCCGGAAATCGGTGAAAATACTTTTGTTGCAGATAACGCTACAATCGTTGGCAATGTAAAAATTGGTCGCGACTGCGGTATCTGGTTCGGCTCGGTTATTCGTGGCGATGTAAATGCAATCACCATTGGCGACCGTACAAACATCCAGGACGGTGCAGTGATTCACACACTATATGATGGTTCGCCCTCGCCCTCGCAGACCCATATTGGTAACGATGTATCGGTGGGTCACAATGCAATTATCCACGGTGCTACAATCGAGGATAGTTGTCTTATCGGTATGGGTGCCACTGTGCTGGACAATGCTGTTGTAGGCAAGGGTTGCATAATTGCTGCAAATGCTTTAATTTTGTCTCGCAGTATTTTGGAACCCTACGGTGTATATGCGGGAGTACCGGCCAAACGAGTGAAAGATATTACTCCCGAACAGCAGAAGAACATTGTCGAGCGTACAGCAAGAGATTATATGCTCTACGCATCGTGGTTCAAGGAAGAGTAGAATTTTAAGGGAGTGCCCAGCAAACAGGCAAGACACTCTCTATTTCTTTGAGGTTGTATAAAAAGAGTGATTTTCAGGAGGAGCATAACGATTAAATCACCCTATTAGACAACTTCACACACATAATCCGTGCAACAATGAAAAAAGGGTCCAAGAAGTACAGAAATCTAATCGTCAATCTGCTTATCTCGCTGGTTGTCTGCCTGATTATCAACTTTTCATATCTCGTAACGCTACTGTTGGATAATCGTATGCAGGAGCAGACACCTCCCCCGCCCATAGAGCAGGTACAGCAGAACAATCACGACCGTGGTCGTCGCGACAATCACGATATGGAGGAGTATCTGCGACGCACTCAGCGTCAGGCAGAGCGCATGGTGGAGGACTTCATCAACAATATGAGCGACACCTCCCGTATGCACCTCGACTCGCTCTATCAGAGTATCGATGCAATTCGCCAGCACTGGAAGGTACTCGACACGGAGGCTCGTATTCAGGACTCTTTGCGAGTGGCAATAGCCGATACCATTGGCAGCAAGAGCACGATGAGTAACTTTGTCCGAGAGGATCAATGGCGAGAGCGGTTTGGTGGTATGCACCCTGCCGAATATTTCCGCAGGCAGAATAATCTGATGATGGCAGTGGATGTATTTTTCTATTTTGCTATCTGTTTCCTGATGCTTACCATTGCTACAATTGATGCCTCCCGCAGACGTTTCAGCTTTATGAAACGTGTTCTGTGTTGTTTGGCAATTGGCGTGCTTGCATATTTTACCGCTCCACAGATGACTTGGGGTGGACGAATAATCATACAGTTGCAGTCGTTCAGTCTGATGAACGCAATGTTGCTCCTCAAACTCTCCATTGTGCTTGCCATCGCAATCTTCTACTGCAAGGTCTATGACCTTATCAATCAGAAACAGAAGATGGAGATGGAGAACGAGATGCTCAAGAGCGAGAATCTGCTCTCGCAGTACAATGTCCTGCTCACACAAGTCAATCCGCACGTATTCTTCAACTCGCTCAACTCACTCTCTATGCTGATTCGCGAGGAGAAGAATAGTTCGGCACTCACCTACATCGACCGTATGTCGGATACCTTCCGCTACATCTTGCAGAACGGGCAAACAGGTATGACCACGCTGGGCGATGAGTTGGACTACATTGAGGCATACAAATACCTCTTTGAGATTCGTTATGCAGGCAAATTCTTTGTCGATATTGATGTTGACGAGAGCCTCCGCACCCGTCGCATCCCCACCCTATCGCTCCAACCGCTCATTGAGAACGCAGTTAAGCACAACACCATAACCAGCAGTCGCCCGCTCCACGTCAAGATCACCGTAGAGGGCAATAGCGTTGTGGTTTCCAATAAGATAGCCCCCAAAGTAGAGCAAGATGGCACAGGTATCGGTTTGAGCAATCTCGACAGCCGCCACCGCCTGCTCACCGGCAAGGGTATTACAATTTTGAACGACGGAGAGACCTTTACCGTAAAGTTGCCTCTCTCTAAATAACTCTGATGAGATATGAAAGTTTTAATCATTGAAGACGAGACAGCTGCCGCCCTCAACCTGCGCTCACTGCTTGGACACGAGTTCCCGGAAGTGGAGATTATGGCTATGACGGAAAGTATTGTCGAGACTGCCGAATGGTTTGCTACCGGAGGCTCTCCCGACCTTGTCTTTATGGATATACACCTGGCAGATGGTAATGCCTTTAAGATTTTTGAGCGCACAGAGATCTCGTGCCCGATAGTCTTCACCACCGCCTATGACCAATATGCGCTTCAGGCTTTCAGGGTGAACAGTATCGACTATCTGCTCAAACCAATCAAGGCAGACGACCTGCGCCGAGCAATCACCAAATTTGAGCGACTCAGCGGTGCCGAGCGCACAGACTACACAGAGAAAGTCAACCGTATGGCACAGTCGCAGGCAGAGCAGAATGGCACACAGCAGAACTTCCTGATCCATGTCAGAGATAAAATTGTGCCGCTATCGAAGGATGATATCGCATTTTTCTACACCTCGCAGGAGCGCGTATCGGTTTATACGATGAGTGGCGAGAACTACCCAATGATGGGATCGCTTGAAACGATTATGAACCGACTCCCCGAGAGTGAGTTTTTCCGTGCCAATCGTCAGTATATCATCTCCCGTAAGGCGATAAATGATATTTCGGTCTGGTTTGGTAGCAGGCTGAGCGTAAATCTTTCGGTAGCAATCCCCGAGAAGATTATCATCAGCAAGGCTCGCGTTCCCGAATTTAAGGTGTGGCTTGCGGGAAATAAGGAGTAGAATAAGTCTGTTTTGCTCCAAAATCATAAGATAATTGCAAAACCGAATGCACATCGAAGTCAGTTCGCCGAGTGCGGATGTCATTTCGCCCCGACATTTGGTCGTTTCACCCCCAGAGGTATGTTTTTAACACTTTCGGGGGTTATCTTTGTACCGTCTTAAAGTAGGTTCAATGCTCCTACTTTGGGACTCAAAGTAAATTTTGGGGTTAAATTTACGATGTTGGGAGCGGCAATGTTCCGCTCCCCAATTTTGAAAGAAATTTTAAACACTAATAAACACAAAAGAGTTTTATGAAAAAGTTTATCTGTCTGACAGCAGCATTTGCAATCTTCACCATCTTTGGTGCTATGGCACAGAGTGGTGGTATCAAGGCTGTTATTGTTGACGCCGAGACCCAGGAGGTTGTTAATGGTGCTGAGGTAGAGTACTTCAATGCTAACACACCTAATAGTAAGAAGTATGAGGTATCATCCGGAAATGGTAATGTAAACATCAAGTCGTTGCGCTCGGGTACCTACCAGCTCAACATCCGTTTCCTTGGTTATACCGACCTCACAAAAGAGGTTAAGGTGGGTTCTTCGGTTGTTGACTTGGGTAAAATCGAGTTGAAAAGCGACGCACAGCAGATCGAGAGTGTAGCAGTTGAGGTACAGGCAATGCGTACTTCGCAGAAGGGTGACACCGTTGTATATAATGCAGCAGCATTTAAGGTTACTGCTGACGCTGATGCAGCTTCGCTGCTCTCGAAAATGCCCGGTATTACCGTTAATAGCGACGGTAGCGTTAACGCTCAGGGCGAGCGTGTAGGCCGTGTATTTGTCGATGGTAAGGAGTTCTTCGGCGAGGATGTAGCAACCACTCTGAACACCATCCCCGCAGAGATGGTAGGTCAGATTGAGGTTTATGACAAGCTCAGCGACCGTGCAGAGTTTATGGGTATCGACGATGGTAATGGCTACAAGGCTATCAACATCGTAACCGCAGCCGATAAGAAAATTGGCGTATTTGGCCGTCTTTCGTCGATGTATGGTTTTAACGACAAATACTACCTCGGTGGTAACGCTAACATTTTTGACGACAAACAGCGCGTATCGGTAACCGCTAACTTCAACAATATCAACCGTCAGGACTTCTCGTTCAGCGATATCCTCGGTGCTATTGGTGGCGGCGGTGGTCGTGGCGGCGGCGGTGGTCGTGTTGGTGGCCAGTCGGGTCTGAGCACCATCCAGTCGGCAGGTGCCAACTACTCAACCGAGACCGAGAAGATGGACTTGCAGCTTAGCTACTCGTTCAGCAACATCCGCAACCGCAACTACACCACTCGTGACTCGGAGAACTTCACCAATAGTGAGGTAATCCAGTTGGTTGAGTCGGTAAACAGCTCGACTTCGCGCAACCAGAGCCACTCGATTAGCGGTCTGTTCAACTACAATTTCAACTCGCGCAACCGTCTGCGTCTGCGCCCCAACTTCTCGATTCAGAACAATGAATCGGACTCCTACTCGACCAGCATCACCCAGAATAAAGTTGGTACTGCGTCGCCTACCCTCGTGAATGAGCGTCTGACCAAGGGTAACAACGACGGCTTCGGTCTGACCGGTTCGATGACTGCTCTCTGGATGACCCGTATCTCGGATAAGGGTACCACCATCACTCTCGATGCTTCGTTGAATATTGGTGACAACCGCTCCTACTCGTTGCCAGAGCAGTATATCTTCAACACCGCGCAGGATCTCGACAAGCTGATTGATGCAAACTACGATGCTATCAGCCCCTTGGCTTCGACTATCTACAACCAGAAGAACGACAGTCGTAACAAGAGTCTGCGCGTAGGTTCTAACCTCTCGCTCAACCATCCCATCACCGAGAAGGTGCAGCTCAGTATGGAGTATCGTTTCAACTACAACAACTCGGATAGCAAGCGTAACAGCTATATGTGGTTGCCTGATGTACTTGACTTCGATCCCAACATTGATCCTAATTTGAGTAACATCTATCTCAACCGTAACTTTACTCACAACATCGGTCCGAGCCTCAGCATCCGCACCGGTCTGGGTAACATCTCGGCAGGTATGACCTATCAGTTGTCGGATATGCACTCCGAGCGTAAATATCCTCAGAGTTCGCAGGGTACTATTGAGCGTACTTTCCACGACTTCTCGTACAACGTGAATGCTCGTCTGAACCTCAACCGTCAGAATATGCTGAACATCTCGGCAAGTTCTTCGACCAGCAACCCCTCGATTACCCAGTTGCAGGATGTTACCGATGTATCGAGCCTCTCGAACATCACCAGCGGTAACCCCAACCTGAAACCCACTTTCTCGAACAATGCTCGTCTGAACTACACCTTCTCGAACATTGCTGCAGGTCGTACATTTATGGTGTCGGCTAACTTCTCGAACGCTCTCAACTCGATTGTTGACTCGCTCGTGATCAACCAGCCCGACTTCATCATCCCCGCAACCGGTGAGAAACTTGGTGCAGGTAACCAGTTCGTTAAGCCTGTCAACCTCAATGGTCGTTGGAATGCATCGTCGAGTGTAAGCTACGGCTTCCCCGTGAACTTCATCAAGAGTAACTTTACCATCAATGGTGGTGCATCGATCTCGGAGAGCCCCAGCATTATCAACGGTGATATAAACACTATGCAGACCGTAACCTACAATGGTGGCGTACAGATTGGTAGCAATGTGAGCGAGTATGTTGACTTTACTATCCGCTACAACGGTTCGTATAGCATCAGTACCAACAGCAGCGAGTTGCGCGCAAGAAATGACAACAAGTATTTCAACCAGTCGGCTTCGGCTCAGTTGCGTTGGATCTTCTGGAAAGGTATCACCTTTACCGGTAATGTAAGCTACTCGCAGTACAAGGGTATCACTACCGACTACAACACCGAGACCACTCTTATCAACATCTACTTTGGTAAGAAGCTCTTCAAGAGCCAGCGTGGTGAGTTGAGTATTGGTGTAAACGACCTACTCGACCAGAACAAGGCATTTAGCCGTACAGTAAGCGCAACCTCGATTTCGAACTCGACAAGTATGGTAATGGGTCGCTATGTAGCTGTTCAGTTTATCTACAACCTCCGTTCGTTCCAGGCTTCTTCTGCTAACGGTGCACGCTTCTCGATGGGCGGTGGTGGCCGTGGTGGTCGTGGTGGTTTCGACAGCCTTGGCGGTGGTCGCCCCGGTGGTATGGGCGGTGGCCGTGGTGGTCGTCGCTAATAACGATAAGATTTGCCGAGGCATAATATTTGTCCAAGCAATCAACAATAAGTTGCCGAGAAGTTTCTCGGACAACTCATAGGCAATCAAGTGTGTCCGAGCAGACCGTGATGGTTTGCTCGGATTTTTTATATAGTTGTGAGCAATAAAGATGTTTATTCAAACATTTTGTATTAATTTTGTAGGGAATTAGTGAAGACTCACTATATGTGTTGATGATATTCGAGCCTGTTGGGTTTGCAACGAAAACGACCAATTTAAATTAGCAAAACCACCAACAAGCACTTCGGATGTCTGCGCTTTTGGCGTGGACTGTGCTTGTGTTTTGTGGGTGCTTGGTCGTACCTCGTTGCAATAAGTATGGTTCACGTCTTTTATTTTTTATAGGAGATGCGAACACAACCGGAAGATGCATCCACACCAACTTAACCTAAACAAAAATGCAAATTATGAAAAGCCGGTTGAGCGCACGGTGGATAGCCCATCCATCGGTCAGATTATTGAGGTATATTCTCTCCGCAAGCAAAGTTGAAGATGGTCTCTTACTGCTGACAAAAGCAGGATTTAGCAGTGTGACAGACCAAAAGGATACGCTACTATTGCACGGCACACTATTCAATCAGAAGGACACAATCATCTCCCTCTTTGCAATAGGCGATATTATTGACGAAGTGCTGATATCAATACAAACTCCGAGCAATTGGCAGATTGTGCGTAAAGAGTATCTCAAAATGCAGAGAGTATTGCATCGCACCACCCTGCTCCGCATAGCCTCACAGAGACAATTCGCCCCACCCTACAAGGAGGGCGACGGACGAGAATTAGAGGCAATAAAAAGCGGTAGCTGCCACTATGTAAGCATCTACCGCTATTCTAAAAAAGTTATAGGACTATCTGTCGGGTATATGCACAACCACCCACAAATACTTATCTCCATTACTCCTATCTGATTCCAGCCCTATTCAAGGCGTTGGCATATCTTCTTGCATTTTGGTTATGCTCAGATAACGTACGGGCAAAATTATGATACCCCGAAAAGTCCTCTTTGGCGCAGAAGTACAGATAGCTGCTCTCCTTATAGTTCAGCACCGCATCGATACCCTTAATCGAAGGCATACAGATTGGCGAAGGGGGCAATCCCGCATATTTGTAGGTGTTATAGGGCGAATCGACCTCCAAGTGGCGATTGAGTACGCGGCGGATAGTAAAGTCGCCAATTGCAAATTTAACAGTCGGATCAGCCTGCAAGAGCATACCACGACGCAGACGGTTGATATAGACACCTGCCATTGTGGGCATTTCGTCGGTCATACGGGTCTCCTCGCAGATGATTGATGCCAGGGTGGTCACCTCCTTTTGGGTAAGACGAGTGCGCTCAAGTTTGGCTACACGCTCTTCATTCCAGAAGTTGTCATACTCCTTCTTCATACGATCGGTAAGGCTCTCAGGGGTGATATTCCACCAGACCTCGTAGGTGTTGGGGATAAACATACCGATCATCTCCTCAGGCTTGAAGCCATATTTAGCTGCCACCTCCGGCGATGAGAGATGTGCAAGCAGGGTGATCGAGTCGGGCTCTATCTGCTCTGCCAGGCGACCTGCGAGTTGTGGCAAGGTGCGGATATTGTTAAAGGTAAGGCGCACAGGGCTCTGCATACCGCCACGAAACATACCGACCACACTCTTGGCACTCATACCTTCTTTCAATATATAGCGACCGGCACGCACACTCTTACTAAGCCCCTTCAACGAGGCTACACGCTCAAAGCGGGCAAGGTCGGTGATATGTTCCCCCTCCTCGCCAAGCAGAGCGAGCAGTGTGTCGTAGTCGGCACCTGTGGGGATAAAAATCTCACTCTCTACCTCAACAATAGAGCGCGAAGAGAGCGCAGGAGCAATATAGGCAGCAACGGAAGCAGCCAAAACAAGGCAAACAGCGCCACCAATGAGCAGAAATTTCTTCATAAAGTCTCTTTCCGAAATAAGTTTTTCAATAATTTTTGCAAAAATACGAAAAAAATGTAATTTTGCACTCGGGTAAGTCTTATACGACCAGCTCCTGCTGAATCCCCCAGGCTTGGAAGAGAGCAAGGGTAGGTGGTTGTAGCGGTGCGATATAAGTAGCTTACCCTTTTTTTGTAACTATTATTAAAGGCTATGTTGCTGAAAATCTACGAAAACAACCCCTCACCCCGTGAGGTGGAGCGCGTGGTGAAGTGCCTGCGTGATGGTGGCGTAATCATCTACCCTACCGACGGTGTCTATGCGCTGGGGTGTTCGATGCAGAGCGGCAAAGCAGTCGCAAGACTCAAACAGATTTGTGGCAAGAACGACGACAAACTGACCGTTGTATGCCGTAGCCTGAGCGATATATCCGAATTGGCGCGCGTGAGCAACCCCCAATTCAAAGTACTCAAACGCAACCTCCCCGGCCCCTTTACCTTTATCCTCGAAGCGTCGAGCCGCGTACCCGACAAGATACTCGGAAAGCGCAAGACGATAGGTATTCGCGTACCCGACAACTCTATTGCAATGGCAATTCTGGAGACGTTGGAGTGCCCTATGGTGTCGACATCGGTTAAGGACGACGATGAGGTTGTTGAGTACACCACTGATCCCGAACTCATCGAGGAACGCTATGCAGGCACGGTTGATGTGGTGGTGGATGGCGGTTACGGCTCGCTGATTCCCACAACATTGGTCGATCTGACAGAGGATGAACCCGAAATTTTGCGTGAGGGTGGAGGCGAACTAATCTGGTGAAAGATTCCAGTATTTACACAACCTACACCTTAACAACATAACTTACTTGTAAAACAAACAACACAAAAAAACTATGGATAAGAAACTTTTTTGGTTTGAGGCCCTCAAAGGAGGTACATTAATTGGTTTAGTGCGCTCGGCATTCGCACTTTTGCAGCAGTCGCTCCAGTCGGCAGATCACTCACAGGCAGCTTCGATTATTGGTATTCTGAGCGTTGTGACTATGGTGTTATTGGTATATGCACTCTGCCGCAAGGTAGCCTCCTATGCAGATCCCACACAGGGCTTCAGCTATGGCAAGGGTATGAGTTTTGTATTTGCAATGATGATCTTCACCGGTGTCATCACAGGTCTTTACTCGGCAATTGTCAACAACTTCTTTATGAGCGATCTGATCTACGACCAGATAAACGAGGCAATGGCTATCTACGAAGGTAGTTTCCCCGACGAGCACATAGATATTATGTACAATTTTATGACAAAGTCGATGACAAACCCCTTTGTTCTGATTGCCACCAATACCTTTGCAAATCTGCTCTTGGGTGGTTTCATTGGTCTGTTTGTATGCTCTCTCACTATTCGTCGTCCCGACATCTTTGATGCAACTCCTGCAGAGGAGAGCAAACCTGCTGATAACGAAAATAATGAGTAACAAACTTGACATATCCGTTGTTGTTCCTACCTACAACGAGGAGGAGTCGCTGCCTGAGTTGGTTGCTTGGGTCGGTCGCGTAATGGCTGCCGAGGGCTTCTCCTATGAGATGCTCTTCATTGACGATGGTAGCAACGACTCATCGTGGGAGGTTATAGAGCGATTGGCGGCAGAGAACAATACAATCCGCGCGATTCGTTTCCGTCGCAACTACGGCAAGAGCGCAGCCCTCTACGCAGGTTTTGAGGCTGCCGAAGGCGATGTGGTCATCACTATGGATGCCGATCTGCAAGACTCGCCGGATGAGATCCCCGCACTCTATCGTATGATTACCGAGGAGAACTACGATATGGTATCGGGATGGAAACGCAAACGCCACGACCCGATTGGCAAGCGTCTGCCGAGCAGATTCTTTAATGCCACCTGTCGCGTAGTATCGGGCATCAAGCTCCACGACTTCAACTGCGGTCTGAAAGCCTATCGCAAAAAGGTGATTAAGAGTATTGAGGTCTATGGCGAGATGCATCGCTACATCCCTATCCTGGCACACAAGGCAGGCTTTAAGCGCATTGGCGAGAAGGTTGTCAAGCACTATCCCCGCAAGTATGGTTACTCAAAATACGGCCTTTCGCGCATGGTGAAGGGGTATTTGGACCTTATCACCGTTAGCTTCATCTCGCATTTTGGTCGTAGCCCGATGTACTTTTTTGGTGGTCTGGGTACGCTGATGTTCCTCTTTGGTGGCGGAGCGACAATATGGATTATTGCCGACAAACTTATCAAACAGGCACACCATTTGCCTTTCCGTGCAGTTGCAGATATGCCACTCTTCTATCTGGCTCTGCTGGCTGTAGTGTTGGGCGCAATGCTCTTCCTGGCAGGCTTCCTTGGCGAGCTTATCAACCGTAACTCGCCCGTGAGAAACAACTACCTCATAGACGAGCGCATTGAGCAGCACGATAGAGTATAATTTTGAAAATAAAATTGAGAGAAAAATATGTTACAGAGAGTACAGACACTTTATCTTTTGGCAGCCACCGCACTGATGGCACTCATAACCTTCCTCCCTATGGTGACCTTCACCACAACAAGCGGCGAGGAGGTGTTAAAGGCTTTCGACCTGGTGTATATCGGCGTACTGCTCGCTATCTGCACCCTTATTCCCTTTGTAACCATCTGGCTCTTTAAGAATCGTTGGTTGCAGATTCGTCTATGCTTTGCAGAGCTTGTGCTTCTGCTCGGTGCGCAGATATTCTCGATTGTATATACTGCACGCGTAACCAACGCTATGCGCGATAGTTTCGCAGGACTTGTGGCAGATAAGAATATCACTATCATCTTCCCCGCAATCGCCTTTATCCTCGTCATTCTGGCAATCCGCGGCATTATTAAGGATCAACAGCTTATTAAGTCGCTCGACCGAATCAGATAAGTAATCCATACCTAAACAAAAAGGTTGCACTTCTCAGTTGAAGTGCAACCTTTTTGTTTTTATCGCGGCCTAATAGTTATTCCTGACTCGGTTGGCAATCATAAAAACCTGCAAAACCGATAAGCAGAATACCCATAGCTGCAGTTATCTGTTGCAACAGATACTATTTCAACGATGCGAGGCACTCGGTCACATTCTTCTCAATGCGAGCAAGAATATCGTCACCCTCTGCCTTTACGAATTTCTCACCGGTGATGTTCTCATAGAGCTCAATATAACGCTCGGTGATGCTCGAAACCACCTCCTCAGTCATCTCGGGTACCTGCTGACCCTCCTGACCCTGGAAGCCGTTAGCCATCAGCCACTCGCGCACAAACTCTTTCGAGAGCTGTTTCTGACGCTCACCCTTTGCCAAACGCTCCTCATAACCCTCAGCGTAGAAGTAACGCGACGAGTCGGGAGTGTGAATCTCATCCATCAGGTAGATAGTACCGTTCTTCTTACCGAACTCATACTTGGTATCCACAAGGATAAGACCCATCTTAGCAGCAATCTCAGTACCACGCTGGAAGATAGCGCGGGTGTAAGCCTCCAACTGCTCATAGTCCTCGCGGCTCACAATACCCTGAGCGATGATATCCTCCTTCGAGATATCCTCATCGTGACCCTCGTCAGCCTTGGTGGTGGGGGTGATGATAGGCTCGGGGAACTTCTGGTTCTCAACCATACCCTCAGGCATCTCCACACCACAGATGGTACGACGACCTGCCTTGTACTCTCTCCAAGCATGACCCGAGAGATAACCACGGATAACCATCTCCACCTTGAAAGGCTCGCACTTGTGACCTACGGTAACCATAGGATCGGGCACTGCAATCTTCCAGTTGGGGAGAATATCGGTTGTTGCATCAAGGAACTTTGCTGCGATCTGATTGAGGACCTGTCCCTTAAAAGGAATACCCTCAGGAAGTACTACATCAAATGCCGAAATACGATCAGACACTACCATTACAAGATAGTCGCCATCAATGCTATACACATCGCGCACCTTTCCCACATAGTGGCTCTGCTGGCCGGGGAAGTTAAAGTCGTTTTTTACAATTGCTTTCATTGTGATATGAAGATTTTTAGATATTTCCGAAAGACAAAGTTAAGGATTTAATTTGGATTGTAATAGTAACCATAAAAGAAAAACGCACAATTCTCAAATGAAATGTGCGTCTTTCGGGTGCTCGGAACGGGAATCGAACCCGTACGGCCATTTCTGGCCACAGGATTTTAAGTCCGGCGTGTCTACCAATTCCACCATCCGAGCCTTTGGTGGGTGCAAATATAAAGATATTTTTTTGATTTTTTCGGCAATTATTCACGATTGTCAGTTTTTATCGCTATATTTGAGTTTAGTTTTTTAAATTAAATTGACAATAACACTAAAATAACGCATAATGATTTTACAGGACATAGCAAGTTTGCTCGTACCGGAGGTTGATACTGCGACTGTTGCGCAACTTAGTCATATTGACTTAGCAGCCAAGAGTGCCGAGATTGTGGAGGTGGTAAAGAATAATGGTATCAGCGGTCTGCTGGAGATGTGGTTGCCTGGACTTATTAAGTTGGGACTGAAGTTGTTGGCAGTTGCCGTCATCATATTTGTCGGAAGATGGTTGATTGGCAAGGTTGACCGTTTCCTGAGTCGAATCTTTGAGCGCAAAGAGGTTGAGCTATCGCTGGCAGGCTTCCTGCGCAACATAGTAAAAGTTGTACTTTACATTATTGTCTTCCTCTTGGCAATCGGCACATTAGGCATCAAGACCACCTCATTTGCAGCTATTCTGGCAGCCGTTTCGCTGGCTATCGGTATGGCACTCAGTGGCACATTGCAGAACTTTGCAGGTGGTGTCATCATTCTTTTGCTTCGTCCTTTCAAGGTTGGCGATTATATTCAGGCTCAGGGTTTTGAGGGTACTGTCAAGAGTATACAGCTCTTCAATACCGTGCTCAACACTGGCGATAAGAAGACTATCCTTCTGCCTAACGGCACACTCTCAACAGGCAGCATCAACAACTTCTCGTCAGAGACCCTGCGAAGAGTTGATATCAAAATTGGTCTTGCCTATGGCAACGATATTGCTGAGGCAAGAAGTGTGATTATGGCTCTCTTGGCAAAGGACAGCCGAATTGTGAAGGATGTGGAGCCACAGGTTATTGTCACCGCATTGGCTGACAGTGCAGTAAATGTAGATGTTAGAGTGTGGGTAGATAAGGCCGACTACTGGGATGTACTCTACTCGCTCAACGAGCAAGTTTACAATACAATTATGGCTCACCCCACCCTGGAATTCCCCTTCCCGCAAGTGGATGTTCATATTAAAAACGAGAATTAGAATAACCTTAAATAAATTGAAAAGAAAATGGAAAAAGAGTTGAAACTGAAAGACATTTTGGCAATCGCAGGTCAGCCCGGCCTCTACAAGTTTATAGCACGCAGTAGCAATGGTGTGATTGTTGAGTCGCTCAGCGACCACAAGCGTATGAATGCAACCGGCACTGCAAAGGTTAGCTCGATGGCTGAGATTGCAATCTATACATACGAGGAGGATATGCCTATCAATGAGGTGTTTACCAACCTCTACAACCACACCGGCGGCAAGGCTGCTATCAGCCACAAGTCGGAGCCTCAGCTGCTCAAAGCACTCATCGCAGAGGTGATCCCCGAGTATGATCGCGAGCGCGTACACGTTTCCGATATGAAGAAGGTGGTGATGTGGTACAATGCCTTGGTTGAGGCAGGTATGACAGACTTTACCATCGACGAGCCCGAAGAGGAGGCATAGCAAGCCGACCTCCATCCGGCAAAAAGCACACACACCACACACATAACACACATAACAAAAATCACACATAGCAAAGCGAGGGGAGCATACACACCTGCTCTCCCTTGTAAAAAAAGGAGGAGGATTGCTAACGATGAAACAACAGACATCAATGAGTAGTATTTACAGACTTCCCAAAGAGGGCGGATTGATAACATCGGCTGTGCCACGCGATATTATTCATCGCTATGAGAAGATACCCACCTCGGTATATGCCAACGAGGTGGAGGGTGTCGAGTATGTTGCGAATATGGTTATTGCAGCCATCAACAAGCACGACGAGACCTACTCTTCGCGAGAGATCTTTGACGACTCGCAACCTTTTGTATTGGGTCTTACCACAGGTCGTACAGCGATCGGTCTTTACCGAGAGCTGGTCGCACGCCATAAGGCCGGAGAGGTTAGTTTCGCCAATGTGGTGGTATTCAGCCTCGACGAGTTCTATCCTATCTCTGCCGATGATATTCTTAGTCGCAACTATCGCATCCGTCACGAGTTTCTCGACCACATCGACATCCAGCCTGAGAATGTACACATTCCCGATGGCAGCGTACCCTTTGAGCGCATCTCGGAATACTGCGCAGAGTACGACAAGAGTATCCACAAAATCGATTTGATGATTGTGGGTATGGGTGAGGATGGTCAGATCGGTTTCAACGAGCCCGGTTCGTATGCTACCTCAAAGACTCGTCTTGTGCAGCTCACCTACAACACACGCCACACCCAGTCGTCTAACTTCTACGACTTGGAGAGCACTCCAAAGATGGCTATTACAATGGGTCTCGGAACGCTGATGCGCGCCGACAAGGTAGTGCTGATGGCCTGGGGCGAGGAGAAGGCTGTAGCGGTACGCAAAGTTGTCGAGGAGCGCATCACCGATCAGGTTCCGGCATCGCACCTCCAAGCGCATCACAATGTAGAAATGGTAATCGACGGCAATGCTGCACGACTGATGACTCGTGAGCAGGCACCGTGGCTGGTTGGCCCCTGCATCTGGACTCCCAAGGCTATACGCAAGGCTGTGGTATGGCTTAGCGAGCAGGTGGGCAAACCGATTTTGAAACTTACATATCAAGACTATATCGAGAACTCGCTCAGTGGACTCCTGGAGCAGGGTTTCGAGTACGACCGCATCAACATTGACGCCTTCAACGACCTGCAACACACCATTACAGGTTGGCCGGGTGGCAAGCCCAATGCTGATGACTCGACACGCCCCGTAAAGGCTACCCCCTACCCCAAGCGAGTTATTATCTTCTCTCCCCACCCCGACGACGATGTTATCTCTATGGGTGGCACCTTCAATCGTCTTGTAGTGCAGGGACACGATGTCCATGTCGTATATGAGACTTCGGGTAATCTTGCCGTACACGACGAAGTGGTGTTGCAGAATGTGGATACCGCGCGCGAGCTCGGTCTGGGTAATATCTTCGAGGAGGCAGAGGAGCTGATTGCCAGCAAGAGAGTTGGCGAGCCTGAGCCTAAACGACTTCTTGAGATTAAGGCGGCCATCCGCCGTGCTGAGGCAAGGGCTGCCTGCCGTCTGCTCGGTCTCAACGACCGCACCCACGCCCACTTCCTCAACCTGCCCTTCTATGAGACGGGCGGCGTCACCAAGGACGATATCACTGAGGTTGATATTCAAATAGTTGTCGATATGCTCCGCGAGGTCAAGCCCCACCAGATCTATGCTGCGGGCGACCTGAGCGACCCTCACGGCACACATCGTAAATGTATAGAGGTGATCCTCCAGGCAATTGAGATTGTGAAGGATGACGAGTGGATGAAAGAGTGCCACCTGTGGCTCTACCGCGGTGCTTGGCAGGAGTGGGAGATTGGTATTGTTGATATGGCAGTGCCCCTGAGCCCCGATGAGATGATTCGCAAGCGTCACGCCATCTATCGCCACCTCTCGCAGAAGGATGTAGTGCCCTTCCCCGGCGCAGACCGTCGCGAGTTCTGGCAGCGTGCCGAGGAGCGCACACAAAACACCGCCAAGGCTTATGACAGACTCGGCATGGCCGAATATCAGGCAATGGAGGTATTTGTAAGATTATTCTAATTTGTTAATAGTTAAGTAAATAGAACACAATACTTATGAGAGTACTGATTCACGAAAACGAGGACAATGTTGCTCGCTGGACAGCCCGATATATTGTTGATGAGATCAACAAGAAGGCTAAAATCACTAGCGCACCATTTGTGTTGGGTCTGCCTACGGGCGGCACCCCTATCAAGACCTACCGTGAACTGATTGCCCTCCACAAGGCGGGCGAGGTATCGTTCAGCAATGTAGTTACCTTTAATATGGATGAGTATGTAGGGCTGCCCGAGGAACACCCCGAGAGCTACCACTCATTTATGTGGAATAACTTTTTCAACCATATCGATATCAAGCCTGAGAATGTAAATATCCTCAATGGCAACGCTCCCGACCTGGAGAAAGAGTGCTCGAACTACGAGAAGAAGATCACCGAGGCAGGCGGCATCGACCTCTTCCTTGGTGGCGTGGGCGAAGATGGTCATATTGCTTTCAATGAGCCCTTCTCGTCGCTTGGCTCGCGCACCCGCATCAAGACCCTCACCCCCGACACTATCGCTGCCAATGCGCGATTTTTCGATGGCAACGAGAGCCAGGTACCTCGTCAGGCACTCACCGTGGGTGTGGCAACTATCCTCTCGGCAGGCAAGGTGCTGATTTTGGCAACCGGCCCCAAGAAGGCACGCGCCGTCCGCCACGGTATTGAGGGTGGCTACAACCATATATGGACAATCTCCGCACTCCAAACCCACCAGCACGGCATTATCATCTGCGACGAGGATGCTGCCGGCGAACTGAAAGTTTCGACCTATAAATATTTTAAAGGTATCGAGGGATTGTAACCTAATATGTAACCTATTTTAATCGCCGAGTTGAAATAATCAACTCGGCGGTTTTGTTTTAGGGGGAGATGAAGAGAGATGAAGAGAGATGAAGGGAGATGAAGGGAGATGTAGGGAGATGTAGGGAGATGTAGGGAGAGTAGGAATAATCCTGTATCTCCTATAATTAATCCTGCTTCGCAGTCTTTTCGTTGCTCATGCTCGGCATAGTCTGCAAGCAGCCTCTGCCCTCGCTTAATCGCAACGTTCCTATTACTCCTATCCGCCCTATCCGCCCTATCAAAAAAAACTGATAGTAGTTCGATACTACTCTCAGGTTTAATTCATTTTGAATCTTGAATTTTAAATTATAAAAGTCATATGATAGAGGAAATTTTGTGCTTCATGATGAAAGGCGAGCCGAAGTTTACTGAGCGTAAATGAGGCGAAGCCTTTCAAGAGAAGTGCAAAATTTACCAATCAGATGGCTTTTTAATAGCCGAGGATACGCAACATCGAACGATAACTCTGCTCCTTAGAGAAGAGTCGGGTATAATACTCGCCCGTTGCCTTGTCGATATCGATAATAATATGTTTAGGAGCGGGAGTCAGGCAGTGCTGAATACCGCCAAAACCACCAATAGACTCCTGATATGCGCCTGTATGGAAGAAACCAATATACTGGGTCTCCTCGCAGGGTTTGGGGAGAAAGACAGCGTTGGAGTGGGACTCACCACTATAAAAATCCTCGCTATCGCAGGTTAGACCGCCAAGGAAGACGCGCTGATATTCGTGATCCCAATGATTAATCGCCAGCAGAGGATAATGCTGGTTAATACCCCAAATATCGGGAAGTGTAGTCATAAACGAACTATCAATCATATACCAGCACTCGCGGTCGTTCTGCTGCTTGTGGTTAATAACAGAGAAGAGAGTTGCGCCACTCTCACCCACAGTGAACGATCCGAACTCGGTAAAGATATTAGGCTCAGCCACACCATTCATACCGCATATATTCTTAATCTGCGAGATAATCTCCTCTGCCATATACTCATAGTCGTAGTCGAAGGCAAGCGAGTTCTTGATGGGGAAACCACCGCCGATGTTCAGACTATCGAGTTCAGGACATATCTTCTTCAGTTCGCAATAGAGCTGCAAACACTTGCTCAACTCATTCCAGTAGTAAGCAGTATCCTTAATACCGGTATTAATAAAGAAGTGGAGCATCTTCAAGCGAAAGCGTTTGCTGCCCTTGATACGCTCCTTATAGAAGTCAATGATATCGTTGTAGCGGATACCGAGGCGCGAAGTATAGAAGTCAAACTTAGGCTCCTCCTCAGCAGCAATACGGATACCGAGGTTACAAGGCTTGGTGATATGCTGCTCCACGAGATCAAACTCCTCCTTATTGTCAAGTACAGGAATAGTGTTGTAAAAGCCGTTTGCAACCAGCGTAGCGATGTTCTCAATATACTGAGGACGCTTAAAACCGTTGCAGATGATATAACGATCCTTATCTATCAACCCCATATCATACAGAGCATTAACGAGATGGATATCGTATGCCGAAGAGGTCTCAATGTGGATATCGTTCTTCAACGCCTCCTCAAAAACAAACGAGAAGTGCGAACTCTTGGTGCAGTAACAATAGTTGTAAGTGCCCTGATAGTCGGCCTTTGCCATAGCAACATTGAAGAGTCGTTTGGCACGCTGAATCTGCGAAGATATCTTGGGCAGATAGGTAATTTTAAGCGGTGTACCATACTGCTTAATCACATCCATCAAAGGAACATTGTGGAAGTAGAGTTCATTGTCTTCAACGGTGAACTCATCCTGAGGAAACTCGAAAGTTTGCTCAATAAGGTCGATGTACTTGTTCTTCATTTCTCGGAATCGTTGAAAAATTTAAATCCATCTTCGCTACTTCGACAAAAAAGCATCAATGTAGCCGAGTTACTTTACAAAATTTGGGCCTACAAAGAAAATAATTCTTTTTCTAACAATCAATATAAATACCTTTTTTCTTGAAAAAAGATTGAAATTTCAAGGAAATTGGGTAATTTTGAGCACTATTTTCGGGTATTAGGCGTTGTACCGATATACCAACAAGCAAATTTGAGAGTTAGAGCAATGGTTAACAGATTAATAGCAGAGTATATGGCCACCTCGCGCCGACTGATTTTACCGGGCGTGGGAGCTTTCGTGCGTCGCACCGAAGGCGGTGAGATTGTATTTGTCGAGATGTTTAAGCAGAATGACGGAGTGCTAACCAACCTCATCAGTCAGAAGATGGATATCTCGGCCGAGCAGGCAAACATCCTCATCGAGCGACTCATCACCGAGTTGCAGCACGACCTGCGCTACTATGGCTACTACACCATACCCGCACTCGGCACACTGCGACAGACCGAGAAGGGCATCATCTACCAGGCAGATGCCCCCGCCTCGCTCCAGGCAGAGCAGCCTCAAGCAGTGCAGAGCAGGGAAACCACTCCCCTCACCCCACGATATGAGAAGGTAGAGGAGCAGGATATTGTGGCAGCTCTCCAAGAGGAGAAGCCCGCTCCCGCAGCGGAGAAGAAGACTGCGCCTGTAGCCGAACAGAAACCCGCTCCTAAATCGGAGGAGGCAACTCCGATCAAGCCAACGCCTGCACCAAAGCCCGCAGAGGATCCCAAACCCGCAGCAAAGCCTGCCGCAAAGCCCACAGAGCCTGCAAAGGAGAGTCCCAAATTCAAATTCTTCACTCCCGAAGAGGAGTCTGCAGAGCTGGCAAAGCAGAGTCAGGCAAGAGAGCCCAAAAAGCCCACCCCTGCCGCTCAGGAGCGTTTCCGCTTTGAGGCTCACAAAGACAGCGATGAAAACGCAACACAGCGTATCAGCATACGCACCAACCGCAAGCGCAAGAAGATGGATGGAGTAACACTCCTGGCCATCATTGCTGCTGCAATTGCGGTAATTGTTATCATCTATGGTTTAGTGTCGTCGCCCGGTCCCGTATTTGACGAGCCGTTGCTCCCCGCAGCACCCGACACCACCGCAATAGAACTTGTTGCACCTGAGAGTGCCAACTAATAATAGTACAGAGAGATATGGCAGAGATGGATATCACTTCTATCAAGCAACGATTCGGCATTATCGGCAACAACGAGGCGATGAACCGCGCCTTGGAGATTGCCGCTAAGGTCGCACCCACCGACCTCACCGTACTCGTTACGGGTGAGAGTGGTGTGGGTAAGGAGTATTTCCCACAAGTGATTCATACTCTTTCTGCCCGCAAACACAATCGCTACATAGCAGTAAACTGCGGTGCTATCCCCGAGGGCACTATCGACTCGGAACTCTTCGGTCACGAGAAGGGAGCATTTACGGGTGCTACCGATAGCCGCAAGGGTTATTTCGAGGAGGCAGACGGAGGCACCATATTCCTTGACGAGGTGGGCGAGCTGCCTCTCTCGACACAGGTTCGACTCCTCCGCGTATTGCAGACGGGAGAGTTTATCCGTGTCGGCTCTGCAAAGGTGCAGAAGACCAATGTAAGGGTTGTGGCTGCAACTAACACCAACCTGCAGGAGGCAATCTCCACCGGCAAGTTCCGCGAGGATCTCTTCTTCCGACTCAGCACCGTGCCTATCACCGTACCGCCTCTCCGCGAGCGCAAGGAAGATATACACCTTCTGTTCCGCAAGTTTGCATCGGATGTAGCGGTGCAATACCATATGCCTGCCATCACGCTCGACACTGCCGCCAAGGTTATGCTTGAAAATTACTATTGGCGAGGCAATATCCGCCAACTGAAAAATGTTGCAGAGCAGATATCCGCCATTGAGGAGTCGAGAGTAATCACCGCCGAGGTTCTTGCCCGATACCTTCCGCACGAGACAACAGGCAGTCAGATGGTAGCCGGCGAGGGCGAGCGCACATCTCACATTGACGAGAGAGAACTGCTCTACAAGTTCCTGCTCGATATGAAGAACGATATGAACGAGATAAAGCAGATGTTGCGTTCGATGGGTCTGCAAACTGCACCCCACACCGCACACTCTGCCGAACCGACCTATGCCGCCCTGCTCCCTTCGCACAATAGCGAGAGCGAGAGTGCTGCCGAGGAACCTATGTATGCCGATAGCGAGGATATAACCTACCAGACTCCCGAACAGCCATCGCGCCCCCAGACAAAGGAGCAGATGCAGCGCGAGGCAATCATCCGCGCATTGCGCAACAGCGGTGGTCGTCGCAAGGAGGCAGCCGACGCGTTATTTATGTCGGAGCGCACACTCTATCGCAAGATTAAAGAGTTGGGTATCAACGAATAATGAAATGAACGATGAGAAACAAGATTAAGATATTTTTCGGTATTTTGGCAATAGCTTGCGCAATGACGGGTTGCACCATCAGCTACTCATTTACTGGTGCTTCAATCCCAACGCAGGCCAAGACGGTGTCAATCGCTTATTTCCCCAACAACGCCCCGATGGTGGCTCCCACGCTGAGTTCCACCCTCACTTCGTCTTTGCAGGATAAGTTTGCAAGGCAGACCAAGTTGCAGATTGTGGAGGAGAATGGCGACCTCGCTTTCGAGGGCGAGATCACAGGCTATGCCACCGCACCCGCAGCCGTTACGGCAGCCGAGACCGCAGCACGCAACCGTCTGACAATCACCGTCAGAGTTAAATACACCAGCCTCTATGAGCCTACGCTCAACTACAACAAGTCATTCCAGGCATTTGCCGAGTACGACGCATCGACACTCCTGCAAACAGTGGAGGATCAGTTGATAAATGAGATTGTAGAGCAACTCGTGGATGATATTTTCAATGCAGCAGTATCGAATTGGAGTTAGAATGAGCGGGAAGAGAGAGAATAAATTTGAAGGGTTGGCGGAGAAATATCCGTGGTGCGCACCCCTTTGCATAGCAAAAGAGAGGCAGGGTGAAGAAAAAAAATCACTCTCGCTCTTAATGCGCTCACTCGGTGCCACTCGCGCCACACAATACCTGTTGACAGCCGAGCAACTCAGCCGTCCGTCAACCGACAGCATCATCGACAAGTTTATGGAAGTTGGTGAGTATAAGGTGATTGCACAAGACGACACGCCCGACAATCTGGAGTGGCAGAGCGAAACAATGCCCAACGATGAAGAGGAATTTGTAAGCGAACAGTTGGCAGAAATTTACGCTCAACAGGGACTTTTCGACCAAGCAAAAGAAACTTATCGAAAATTAAGTTTGCTATATCCGAAAAAAAGTATTTATTTTGCCGAACTTATTGAGAAATTAGACAATAGAGAATAACAATTAAACAAATAGAGTAATGTATATTTTATTCATCGTACTGATAGTTATCGCAAGCGTACTGTTGATTCTTGCAGTGCTTGCACAGAGCCCCAAGAGCGGTATGGCCGCTAACTTTGGCGCTTCGAACCAGGTAATGGGTGTTCGTCAGACCACCGACTTTTTGGAGAAATTCACTTGGGGTGCTTCGATTGCAATCGTAGTTCTCAGCTTTGCTGCTACCATCGCAATGTCGTCGCATTCTAAGTCGCAGAACAAGGGTGACGCCCTCATTGAGCAGGTGATGAGCAGCGAGGCTGCAATCCCCAGCACAGTGGCTACTCCCGTAGAGCTTCCTAGCGAGGAGTAAGGTTAATACCAACGAAAACTAATACAAGCCGTATCATTCGATACGGCTTGTATTGTTTTCTTATCAAGGATTCTGACTCTTTATACAATTCATACCGTCACGTCCCTGCCTGCTCCGCAGGCAATTGCAAGTCTGACCCACCCCCAAGCCCCCGCCTCGGCGGGGGATGTGTCCCGAGGCAGAGCCTCGGGCGAAGTTACGGGCACGACCGATTATTATGAATGGAATTATGGGAGTTATGGGAATAATGGGAGAAAGAGCAAAGAGCAAAGAGCAAAGAGCAAAGAGCAAAGAGCAAAGAGCAAAGAGCAAA